>NZ_OZ245012.1:4711910-5063381 GCF_965223715.1 Thalassobaculum sp.
ACAGCTCTGGCGCCCCGATCGCGTCGCACATCCGCCTGTACAGATTCTGCGCGGAGGCCTGGATGATGATCGCCCCGTCCTCGGTCCGGAACACCCCGGTCGGGATGTGGACCGGGTGATTGTTGCCGGCCTGCTGCGGCACCTCGCCCTTCATCAGGTAACGAGCAGCCTGGAGGTCCATCATGGCGATCTGTGCCTCGAGGAGCGAGGTTCGGACCCACTGCCCCTTGCCGGACCGCTCGCGCTCGTAGAGGGCGATCATGATCCCCATCGCGAGGTTGAAGCCGGCGGACAGATCGGCGATCGGAATGCCGACCCTGACCGGCCCCTGTCCGGGCAGTCCGGTCACCGACATCAGCCCGCCCATGCCCTGGGCGATCTGGTCGAGGCCGGGGCGGCCGCTATAGGGGCCTTCCTGTCCGAAGCCCGAAATGCTGCCGTAGACCAGACGCGGGTTGATCGCGGACAGCGCCTCGTAGTCGATGCCGAGCCGATGTTTTACGTCCGGGCGGAAGTTCTCAACGACGACATCGGCCTTCTCGGCCAGCCGAAAGAACACCGCTCTGCCCTCGTCGGATTTCAAGTTCAAGGTCAGGCTGCGCTTGTTGCGGTGCAGGTTCTGGAAGTCGAAGCCGCTCCGCTCGCCGCCCAGCGAATCCATGCCAACCGAGAGCGGGAGCTCGATCTTCACCACGTCCGCCCCCCAATCCGCCAGTTGGCGGACCGCGGTCGGCCCGGCTCTCGCACGTGTCAGATCAAGCACGAAGAGGTCGGAAAGGGGTCCGGTTGTCATCGTTGAAAATCCTCCCTGGGCCGCAGGGCCGGTTCCCGGCCGGCGGTCTACATCCCGTCTCAGGGCCCTGATCCGTTTGGCATACAATTTTCAGCGGGGTCAACTCACCTTCGCTATACTGCCGGCGTTGCACGCCCTATGACGGTCCGCGCGCGAGCGGATCCCGGATCGGGCCGCCGGTTTGGAAGGGACGTGGATGGTGACTACGGGTACGGGGCCTCTGGTTCAGGTTGAAGACGAACTCCGCGACCATCTTCCGGAGCCGCCCAACGACAACGATCTCGCCAGCCGGCTGCTGGTCAGCCAGGTAGCCTCGAAGCTGCGGGACATGATCATCCAGGACCAGCTCAAGCCGGGCACGCGGATACGCGAACGTCAGCTTTCCGAGCGCCTCAACGTGTCCCGCACACCGCTGCGCGAGGCGATCCGGATCCTGGTCAGTGAGCGCCTGGTGCACAGCCTGCCGAACCGCGGTGCCGTCGTGGCAAGCCCGGATATGCAGGAGGTGCGCCAGCTCCTCGAGGTTCTGGGCACCCTGGAGGCGCTCGGCGGTCAGCTCGCGGCCGAGTTCGCCACCGATGAAAGGATCGAGGAGGTCCTCGCCCTGCACCACGAGATGCTCTCGGCCTTCTACCGCAAGGACAAGTTGGCCTATTTCAAACTCAATCAGGCGATCCACAAGAGCATCGTCGCTGCCGGTGGCAACGGCGTCCTGGTCGATACCCACGCGCAACTGAACGCCCGGCTCTATCGCATCCGCTACATCTCGAATCAGCGCAACGACCGCTGGCACGAGGCGGTCGAGCAGCACGAGCAGATCGCCGACGCGCTGAAGGCGCGCGACGCTGCGCGTCTGGCCGCCCTCATGCGAGACCACATCAGCCATACATGGGTGAAGGTGAACTCCGTCGAGACATGATTCTCATTTGGTATGCCAAAACTCGTTGACGCTCCACCCGCCGGTTGACCACTATTCCCGGACAACCAACGAATGTGCGCGGCGATCCAACAGCCGACGCCGAAAAGAACTAGAGGGAGGAAGCGAAAATGGTGCGCTCAAACGGAACGCGCAGGTACCTCGTTGCGGCAATGGCCGCCGGTCTCGGTCTGGCCGCGATTGGTATACCCGCTCACGCGCAAGACAAGCCCGCCATCGAGGTGGTGACCCATGCCGGTGCCGGCGGCGGTACTGACGTCAACTCTCGCATGATGATGATCCGGGCGCGCCGCGAGCTGGATCAGGACATGGTGGTCGTGAACAAGCGCGGTGGGGGCGGCGCCGCGGCGATGAACTATTTCCTGACCCGCCCGGCGGACGGCAACACGATCATGACTTTCACCGTCGGCCACGCCATCACCATGGCGATGGGCAAGACCGATTTGACGGTCGACGGCATGGCGCCGATCGCGCGCGGCACGAATGATCCGCAGATCCTCATGGTCAACTGCAAGACCACGCCGTACAAGACCCCGGAGGACTTCGTCGCCGGCATGAAGAACGGAGACAGCATCAAGTTCGGCGGCACCCATACCGGGACGATCGATCACATTACGGTCTATCTCTGGGCCAAGCGGCTAGGCGTGTCGATGCCGACCTATATCCCGTTCAAGGGCGGCGGAGAGCTCGCCACCCAGCTGGTCGCCGGGGCGGTCGACGTCGGTGTCCTGAACCTCTCGGAAGCCGCGGCGCCGGTCGAGGCGGGCGATATCTGTCCGCTCGTGGTTCTGGCCGAGGAGGGCATGGAGCCGATTCCGGCGGCTAAGTCGTCCAAGGAGCTGGGCATCGATCTGGTGCTGTCGACGACCCGAGGCTTCGTCACCCATGCGGGTGTCGACGAGGCGCGCCGGGCGGAGCTTGAGTCCGCGCTGACCAAGGCGATGGATCACTCGCTCTACCAGGCCTATCTGGTAAATTCCGGCCTGGATGGGACCTCTCCCCAGCCGTCCGGCCCTTGGGGCAAGCAGATCAAGGCAATGGTGGACGAGTTCGGTCCCGCCCTGAAGGAAATGGGTCTGGTCCAGTAGGCCGGCCCGATCCTGATCCAGGAGAGACGGTGCGTCCCTTTCGGGCGCGCCGTCCGACCGGCCATGCGCAATCTCATCCTCCCCGCCCTTGTCGTCTGCTTCTCGGCCGTCGTGATCTGGGCCTCCCTGCAGCTCGCCGTGTCGCCGCCCATGATTGTCGGCGAGAGCATGCAGCCACGCGTTTTCCCTATCGTGTTGATGATCATCAACATCGGTCTGGCGGTGGCGCTGGCGGTGCAGTACCGCGTCGCTCCTCCGAAAGCCGTTCCCCTTGAGGGGATCGCCACCTGGGGCACGATCGGGCTGTTCGCGGTGTTCTTTGGCCTAACGGTCTATGTCGACATGATCATCGCCATTGCCGTGACCGTCTTCCTGATGTGCCTGCTCTGGGGCGAGAGGCGGATTCCGGTGGCGCTGGGCATCGCGGTGCTGACACCGTCCACGGTGTTCCTCCTGTTCGATGAGGTCCTGCAGATCCGCTTTCCGCGGGGGCTCTTCACCAACTGGTATTACGGATAGGACAGACCGATGCTGGACGCCCTGCTGGCCATGGGATCGGTCGTCTTCGATCCCTATCTGCTTCTCCTGATTTTCCTGACCACCATCGTCGGGGTGGTGATCGGTGTGTTGCCCGGTCTGGGAGCGACCACGGGAGCCGCGCTGCTCCTGCCGTTCACCCTGACCATGGCGCCCGTGCATGCCATCGCCGTGCTGGCGACGATCTACGTCTCCGCGACCTTCGCCGGGTCCATCACGGCGATCCTGATCAACACGCCGGGCACGGCAGCCGCCGCCGCGACCACCTTTGACGGCTATCCGCTGGCCAAACGCGGCGAAGCCGGACGAGCACTGGGCATCGCCGTGGTGTCGAGCACGGTCGGGGGCGTGTTCTCCGTCGTCGTGCTCTGCATCTGCGCCCCGCTGCTTGCCCGCGTCGCCTATGAGTTCCGTCCGCCCGAGTATTTCGCGCTGGCGGTGTTCGGCCTGTCGATGCTGGCGTCGATCAGCGCCGGCGGTGCGGTGCGGAACCTCATCGGTGGCGTCTTTGGCGTCTGGCTGGCAACGATCGGCGCGGAACCGACCACTGGCATCGAACGGTTCATGTTCGGCAACTACGAGCTGTACGAGGGCCTTTCGTTCGTGCCGGTCTTCATCGGCCTGTTCGCGATCTCCGAGCTGCTGGTCCAGTCAAAGCACGTGAACAGGGCCATCGTCGCGGTGCGCCTGAAGGCGGTGATGCTGCCGAGCCGCGAGGACTACCGTCGGATCTGGAAGACCGTGCTGCGATCCTGCGGCATCGGCACGTTCATCGGCGTTCTGCCGGCAGAGGGGGCGACCGTCGCCTCGATGATCGGGTATGCCGAGGCCCGACGCTGGTCGAAGAACAAGGAGGAGTTCGGAAACGGCTCTGTCGAAGGGATCGCGGGGGCTGAGGCGGCCAACAACTCCGCCACAGGCGGCGCCATGGTCCCGACCATGGTGCTCGGCATTCCCGGCAGTGGTACCACCGCCGTCATTCTGGTGGGCCTGCTCGTACACGGCCTGCGCCCGGGTCCGTATCTGTTCACCGAGCAGGTGGACACGGTCTACCAGATCTTCGGCGCGATGCTGGTCGCCAACCTGATGTTCATGGCGATGGGCCTATACGCGGCCAAGCTGTTCGCCAGACTCTCGCTCGTCCCGTCTAAGCTCCTCTGGCCAATCGTCTTCGCCCTGTCGGTGATCGGTGCCTACGCGCTGCACTCCTCGATGCTCGACGTCTGGATCGCCCTGATCTTCGGTGTGGTCGGGTTTCTCGCCCGTCGGCATGGTTTCGCCGTCGCGCCGATCGCCGTCGGTCTGATTCTCGGCGAGATGGTTGAGACCAACCTGCAGAACTCGCTGAAGATGTTCGATGGCGACTGGTGGCTGATCTTCGCTCAGCCGCTGGCGGCGCTGTTCCTTTTCTTCGCGTTCCTCGGGCTGTTCGGGTCGGCAATCTTTGCCTGGCTTCGCGCTCGCCTGTGGTCCAGCAGCTAATCGGGAGAAACCGATGAAAATTACCGAGGTGACCGCCCGCCGATACCGCGGCGAGGGCGGCAATCCCTACTCCGCCGAAATGGTGGTGGTCGAGGTTGCCACCGATGCGGACGTGACCGGAATGGGCTTCGCCAACGCTCCGCCGCGTATGGGGCCAATCATTGCTCAGTTCATCGAGCATGTCTTCGGACCTGCGGCCCTTGGTGCCGACCCGCGCCTCACCAGCGAGCTCTGGCAGCGTTTGCAAAGCGAAGCGGTGCCGCGTCGGGGCGGCGACGGCATCGCGCGCTATGCGCTCGCCGCGCTCGACATGGCCTTCTGGGACATTCGCGGCAAGGATTCGGGTCAACCGGTCAGTGCGCTGCTGGGCGGTCACCGCCGGCTGGTGCCGACCTATGCGAACTGTGCCCATCATATGGCCCCCGATGCCCTGGCCGAGCGCGCCGCGTCCTATGTCGCCATGGGTCACCGGGCGCTGAAGATCCGGGGCACGCGGGGCTACGTCACCCCGCGCGAGGCCACCGAGCGGGTGCGCGCAGTGCGCGAGGCCGTCGGGCCGGACGTCAAGCTCATGGTCGATGTCAACGGCAGCTGGGATGTCGATACCGCGATCCAGCAGCTCAAGGCCTGGGAGCCGTATGACGTGTACTGGCTCGAGGAACCGGTGCCGCCGCACGATATCCCCGGCTATGCGCGGATCCGGGCGCGGGCCGGCCGGACCTATATCGTGGGCGGCGAGCAGAATGTCGGCCTCGCCGAGTTCCGCTCCCTGGTCGAACAGGGCGGCGTCGACATGGTCCAGCCGAACGTCATGATCACAGGCGGCATCACCGACTGGCTGCGCATCTACGCCTATGCCACCTCGATGAATGTTCCGGTCTCACCCTGGAACCTGCAGAACGTCCATATCCACCTGGCTGCCGGACTGCCGAACGTGAGGTGGATCGAGTATTTCATGGCCGACAACGCGCTCCTGGAATTCCAGACCCGGCTCTTCGCCGGAGCGACGTTCAAGGAGGAGGTTGATGAGACCGGCGTTCAGCTGGTGGCGCCCACGTCACCCGGTCTGGGACTGGCGTTGGACGCAGAGGTTGCTGAACGGTCGCTCGTGGCTGATTAGAGCGCCTTAGCTATACGTGTCATTTCCGGCCGCAGGCTGTAAACGATGCGTATCGTACCCTGCCCTGTAGTCTGTTTAGGGTGATCAAGCACAGTCGCCCGAGTGCAGCAGATTTCCAAGGTTCGAGAAGTAGCAGCAATCTTATGGAGACAGAGCGAATAGCCGCCAATGGGCGAGCGTCGCTAAAACCTCGGGTGACCGCATTGGCTCGCAGACGATCTTCCTCCCCGTGGCCCCATGTCACCTCCCTGGTCACGTCACTTGAAGACCGCCATCGACGAAGAGAATGTGTCCATTCACATAGCGAGCGGCCGGGGAGGCCAGGAACAGGAGAGGGCCAACGAGTTCCTCCGGTTCCGCGAAGCGCTTCAGCGGAACCTGCTCCGCCATCTCCGCCTCGCGACCGGGGATGGCGCGGAGGTCGGCGTTCATACGTGAACGGATGAACCCGGGGGCGATGGCATTGGTACGGATGCCGTGCGGACCCCATTCGAAGGCCAGCGACCGAGTCATGTGGGCGATCGCCGCCTTCGAGGTGCAGTAGGCGACCCGTCCGTCCAGCGCCTTGACCGAGGCGATCGAGGCGATATTGACGATCGCACCGCTTCCCTGGTCCTTCATCAGGCGCCCCGCCGCCTGGGCGCAGAGGAAGGCCGCATCCACATTGACGCCCATCAGACGGCGCCACTGGGCGAACTCGGTCTCCTCCGGCGTTCCGCGGACCATGATACCGGCGTTATTGACCAGCAGGTCGATCCCGCCAAGGACCGACGGCACCCGCTCAGCCATCAACCGGCCGACCGCCGCCTCATCGGTGATGTCGCATTCCGCCGTCGCCACGCGGTCGCGATCCCAACCGTCGAACGCTGCCTTCAAGGCCTCCGGGTTGTGGTCCACCGCCAGAACCCGGGCGCCACCGTCCATAAGGCCGGCCACCAGGCACCGGCCGATATCCCCCGCTGCGCCGGTGACGACCGCCCTGGTCCCGGCGATCTCGAACTGTTCCATCATGCTCTCCTCCTCGTCAGACACTTGGCGGCGCTTCCCAACCGAGGCCGGCAAGCACCTGGTGGCTTTGTGCGATATCGCGGTCGCCGTCTGGCGAAATGATCTCCAGCATCGTCGGCACCCGGATTGCGGCTTCCCGCATCGCCTCCGCCACGGCGGCGAACGGAACAACCCCTGTGCCGATCGCGGCGTGATCCCATTTCTCGCGTCCGGTATCCGATAGGTGGAGCACCGAAAGGCGCGGCGCCACCATCCTCAGTCCCCTTTCCGGAGCCTCACCGGCGAAGACAGCGTTGGCCACGTCGTAGCAGAGACCGAGGCGATCGATGCCCAGACGGTCCAGTGCCGCCATCAGATCGGCGGCTCTCGGTAGGAAGGCCATCGGCACGTTCTCCAGGATGATCCGCACGCCCTTGTCCTCGGCGTACCGATCCAGTTCCTCGACCGCCTCGGAGAACCAGCCCCACACACGCTCCGCCGGGGCCGGCAAGAGGGGATGGGTCTTGCCTGGAACAATGAGCACGTTTGCGACCTGCCAGTCCGACGCAAGCTCGATCACCCGACGGTAGTGGGCCCGGGTCATCTCCCGCATCTGCAGCGACGGACTAACCAGGTTCAGATCGAGGCTCGGTGGATTGAGCACGTCGATGGTCAGGCCTCGCTCCTCGAGCAACGCCGCAACAGCCCGGCGCTCAGCCCGGTCCAGGCTCTCCGGCCAGAGATGAGGCGCGTTCACGAGCAGTTCGAACCGTCGATACCCTCGGTCCGCCAGGTGGACGAGCGTCTCTCGCGCCGACATTCGCCAGATATAGGCGTAGGTATTAATCCCAACTGCCCAACCGCTCTCTAATGATGACGCCATCACGACTCCTCTTTTTTATTTACGTCACATGAACAATAGTAGTGCAATAGAATACATAACTAAACATATTCTACGGTCATATTAAATTTATTGGATTTACGAACTGTGATTACATTGCGATGATCCGATTCAGCTTAAATATATCCCTGGGAGAAACCCATGCAGTTTGAGAAAGTTCTGGTGACAGGGGCCGGTGGGCTGCTGGGCAGATACACGGTCGAGGCCCTGCGCGATCAGTGCTCGGTCTCCGGGTTGGACGTGGTTCCGGCCCAGCACGACATCCCGCATATCACCGACAGCATTGAAAACCTGGAGGCGGTGCGCAGCGCGATGGTTGGTCAGAATGCGGTCGTTCATGTCGCCGCGCGCCCGAACATCTGGAGTGGAGACGGGCACGAGATTATCCAGACGAACGTGGTCGGTACGTGGAACGTCCTGCAGGCTGCCGAGGAGGCTGGCGTAAAGCGGGTGATCGTGACGTCGAGCGACTCGGTCATCGGCTTCACCGTCATGGACGGAGCGATGATCCCCCCGCGCTATCTGCCGGTTGATGGCGACCACCCGCGCCATCCGACGGACGCCTATGCGCTCAGCAAGAAGCTCTGCGAGGAGATGGCCCGCGCCTTTGCCGACCGCGGAAAACTGGAGATCGTGGTCCTGCGACCCGTCTTCGTCCTGTACCCCGAATTCGAGTGCGAGGTAATCGCCCGAGCCGAAAATCCGGAGGGCTATAAGGGTCCGGCCGCCGGCGGACGCAACCCGGCGGGCGGCGGCCCGATGTGGCACTACATCGATCCACGCGATCTGGCGCGGGCGTATCGATGTGCGCTGGAGACCGTGGACCCCGGGTTTGGCCCCTATTTCATCTGCGGCCCGACTACCCTGGCTCCGGAGCCGACGATCAATCGCTTCACCACAAAAACCGGCACGACGCCTGAGATCCGGGACCCGGCGGTGTATAGCGACAACCCGTTCGCACCGCTCTACGATCTGTCTGCGCCGGCGGAACGGCTCGGCTTCACGGCGGAGCACGATCTGCGCCGGGTCCTGGGCGGCTGATCGGAGAGGCTGAACGCGACGACAATGGCGGGACAGACCGACAGCAAGCCGGGGCGGGCGACGATCGCCGAGATCGCCCGCCGCGCGGACGTCAGCACGGCGACCGTCGACCGGGTGCTGAACGAGCGCGGCAACGTCTCGCCCAAGACCGCGCGCCGGGTGATCGAGGCAGCCAGACAGCTGCCGACCAACCGGATCCTCCCTCAGCTCTACGAGAGCGGCCTGCGGTTCGACGTTCTGCTGGTTCGCCCAGACGCACCGTTCTTCCAGCGTCTCAATGGCGCCTTCTCTCGGATTGCCTCGTTCTGCGGCCATTCGATCGCGGTACACCGGACCTTCGTGAACGACTCCCATCCGGAGGATGTCGCTCGGCACATCCGTCAGACGACCGCCCAGGGCCTGATCGTGTTTTGCCAGCGACACAGCGCGATCCTCAACGCTATCGCTGAGGTCACGGGCCGGGGCATCCCGGTCGTCACCATCGCCTCCGATCTGCCGATGACCGCCCGTGCAGCCTATGTCGGAACCGATAACTACCGCGCCGGTCAGACCGCGGCTCTGCTGACCAAGCTCATGCGGCCCCAGGGCGACGACGCGGTCGTCCTGACCCACCGTCTGGCATACGAGGCGCACGAACAGCGGCTCAAGGGGTTCGAGGAGGGTCTGCAACAGCACCTCCCCAAGATGCAGGTCGGCAGCATCGTACGCGGCATCAACGACGAGGAACTCGAGCGGGACCTGACCCGCGTGCTCGCCGACCGGCGCGAGGCCCCGGCGGCGATCTACTGTTCCACCAGCCTGAACGAAGGCCTGTCCCGGGCGTTGCCGAAGCTGCTGCAGCCGGGGGCGAGCGTTTTCATTGGCCACGAGGTCACTCCCTTCACGGCGATCCTTATGAAGGCGGGGATCCTGTCCGCAGTGATCGATCAGTGCCCGGAACAGCAGGCCTACCGCGCCATCGAGATCATGCTGCTGAACTTCGGGCGCCTGGCGGCCTCCACCGTCTCTCCGGAGGTCGCCTTCACTGTGCATACCGCCGCCAATCTCCGCGTGCCGTTCACGGGCATCGAGGAACGGCTCCAGGTCTGACCCCGTCCGGTAGAGTTGGTCGGTCACGCCGCCAACAGGCGTTTCAGGCGGGACTCCCGGTCGGCTAACGCGGCCCGATCAGGACAGGCACGCCGCTCTATGAGCATCTGGGCGATCCGCATGTCACGGAACGCTGCCCCGGTCGGCGCCCAGGCCGACGCTCCGACCAGCACCCCATCGGTATCGAGATGGAAATGCAGTTCCGTCCCGTCCGCTCCGCTCCGCGTGATCGTCGCCGTTCCGTCTGCCGGAAGTCCGGCCAGTGTCAGGGTCCAGTCGTACTGGTCCGACCAGACCCAAGGCGCCGCTTCGCACACCGCGTCTCCACCGCCGAGACGGTCAATAATCACGGCAGCATGGTCCTGTGCGTTCCGCCAGCTCTCCAGCCTCAGTGCACGACCGTACAGGGGCGATCGGAAACAGGCACTGTCACCGGCGGCATAGATGACCGGGTCGGATGTCCGCATCGCTGCATCCGTCACGATACCGTCCGCGACCGCTAAGCCGGCCGCATCGGCCAGGGAGACCTCGGGATCGATCCCCACCGCGACCAGAAGGGACCGGCATGGCAAGGTCGATCCGTCTCCGAGCGTCAGCCCGGCGACCTGTCCGTCGCCGCCCCCCTCGATCGAGACGGTTCGGGCCTCGAGCCGCAGATCCACGCCCTCCCCACGATGGCGGTCGGCGATCCGGTCGGCGATCCGGCGGGGGACAGCTCGGGACAGCACCTGTGGCGTGGCCTCGACTACGGTCACCGGGATGCCCCGTCGCCGAGCCGCCGCCGTGACCTCCAGGCCGATGAACCCGGCCCCGACGACCACCAGCGGCCCGCCCGCGTCCATCGCGGCCCGCAGACGGAGGGCATCGGCCGCGTCTCGCAGATAATGAATGCCGGCAAGGTCGCCACCCGGCACCGACAGTCGCCGGCACCGTCCACCGGTCGCCAGTACCAGTGCGTCATAGGGTACCGGCAGCCCGTCGGCGCAGATCACGTTCTGCCTCTCGCGGTCGATCGCGACGACCTCTCTTCCCAGCTTCAGATCGATGCCGAGTCTGGCCGCCTGCTCGACGGTCAGGATCGAGGCGTCTTCGGGTGCGGCGTCGCCAAACAGGACCCCTTTCGACAATGGCGGACGCTCGTATGGGGTCAGCGCCTCCCGGCCGATCAGGGTGACCCGGCAGTCGCCTCGCGCGGCTACGTCCCGCGCGATCAGGCCGCCGACATGGCCGGCGCCGACGACGACCACTTTCTCGGGCGTTCGCGCCATCGTCATCCGCCGAGACTCAGGTAGAGACGACCGCCTTCCTCGCGCACCGGATAGGAACGCAGGTCTTCGCAAGCCGGCGAGCTCAGGGCCTTGCCGCTCGGGATATGAAACCGACCCTGATGCAGCGGGCATTCGATCACGTCGTCCATGACCAACCCGTCGGCGAGCAGGGCATAGGCATGGGTGCAGATACCGTCCGTTCCATAGACCCCGCTTTCGGTCCGGTAGACGGCATAGGTCCGCCCGCGATGTTCCACTGTCAGGGCGTCGTCCTCCTCCAGGTCCTCCGCGGCGCCGACCTCGAGCCAGCCGTCCTGGGTCACTGCGTTCATGATTTCTCTCCTCTGCGGTCGCGTGGTCAGGCCGGCTGCTGCTGCGGTCGTGCCTCGGGCAGGTCTGGATGGATGATGTGGTCGGGGTCGCGCTGCTGGCGGATAAGTGCCGGAAGGATCTCGCGATACGCGTCTACGAGGCCTGCGCTCGGCCGCGGCAACTGGCTCTTCACCAGCCGGTGCAGCTTTGGGAGATTGTAGAAGGGCACCATCGGGAACATGTGGTGCTCGATGTGATAGTTCATGTTCCAGTACAGGAACCGCAGGATCGGGTTCAGGTACATGGTTCGGGTGTTAAGCCGGTGGTCTTCCACGTTGTCGGCCAGGCCGGCATGCTGCGTGTAGGAGACCAGCACGTAGAGGAACGCCCCGTAGAGTTGGGCCCCTGCGGTATACAGCAGCGGGAGGATGCTGCCGGTATACAGTGCCAGGCCGATCACGCCGGCGTAGAACAACACGAAGGCGCGCGAACTCCACACCATCTTCGGGATTTCGGACTCGGGCACGAAGCTGCGCGTCTTCGCGTCGACATAGCCGAAGGAGTGCAGGATCACCTTTGGCAGCGACCGGGCGACGTAGAGGATGCGGGTGAAGTCGAGCGCCATCTTGCCCAGCGGCGCCGGGCGCGGCGCCAGGATCTCCAGGTCGATCCCGGGGAAGATCGTGAAGCTGTGATGATTGGTGTGCGCCCAGCGGTCATAGATCGGATCCCGCAGCACCATCAGGCCGGCGATGAAATGCACCGTCTCGTTGATCCACCGCGAGCGGAACGGGGTACCGTGGTGGGTTTCGTGCAGGATCGACACCGCGAAGGTGTAGATCGATCCGTAGGCCATGAATGCGGGCACCACCCACCAGGTGCCGACCGCCAGGTATGCCAGGTACCCGGTCACGATGAGCGCCCCGAAATGCCCGGCCAGCCAGAGCAGGCCGACCCTGTCATTGCGCCGCATTAGCTGCTTCAGTTCGCGCCGGTCGATCTCGCACAGGTGCCAGTCGGGGATTTTTCTGCTCTGCATGGCGAACCTCCTTTGGTCCCGATTTCCATGGTCGCTTCCTGACGGACGCGGCAGGCGGCCGTCGGATTGGGGCAAGGATAGGCAGGCGATACGGGCGCCGTATGGAATCGAATGATCGAAATCCATCAAATGAGGATTTTCGATCAAATTGGATCAGGAACCGGAGGCCGATCCGGGTTCTGCTGTCATCGAGCGAACGGAGCGCCGCCTCGCAAAAGGAGGCACTGTGCCAAGGCTGCAGAGATGGAGAAGCACTCAATGTCCGAAACGAACGCGCTGAACGGCGGCCAGATGATCGTCGACTACCTGGTCCGCAATAACGTCCCTTATGCCTTCGGGCTCTGCGGCCACGGCAATATCGGCTTCATCGACGCGCTGTACGAGCGCCAGTCCGACATCAAGACGATCTCAACCCATCATGAGTCGGTTTGCGGCTTCATGGCCGACGTCTACTACCGGGTCTCCGGCCAGCCGACAGCGACCTTCACCTCCTGCGGCCCCGGCTCCGCCAACATGCCGATCGCCCTTGGAAATGCCTTCCTCGACAGCGTGCCGTACCTGGCGGTCACCGGGAACGTGCCGACCTCGCAGTTCAACCGCGGCGCCTTCCAGGAACTCTACCGTCACTACCAGGCCGACTTCCCCTCCACCGTGCGCGCCTACTGCAAGCGCGTCTTTCAGCCGACCCGCGGCGAGCAGATGCCGCACACCATTCGTGAGGCCTGGAAGACCATGGTGACCGGCCGTCCCGGTCCGGTCGTTCTCGACGTCCCGTTCGACATCTTCAAAGAAAGCACCGGGGCGGAGACGCCGGATCCGGAGGCTTGGGTCGCGGGGATCAACTGCCGGCCCGGTGCCGATCCCGAAGGAGTCGAGAAGGCCGCCAGGCTGCTGATGTCGGCCGAACGGCCGGTGATCTTCGTCGGTTCGGGCTGCCGCTTCGGTGAGGCCTCCAAGCGTCTGATCGAACTGGCTGAGAAGTACCGGATCCCGGTTGCCGCCTCCGCCTCCGGCCTCGGCGCGCTGCCGGCCGAGCATGAACTGGCGCTGGGACTGGTGGCCCGCAACGGCATGTACCAGGCCAACCAGGCGACCCGGCAGGCCGACGTGATCCTGGCGCTGGGCGTCCGGTTCGACGACCGCACCAGCTCAAGCTGGATCCCCGGCTACTCGTTCAACATCCCGCCGACCAAACTGATCCATGTCGACATCGACCCCGAAGAGATCGGCCGCAATTATCCGGTCGAGCTCGGACTGATGGCCGATACCACGACCTTCCTCGGCCAACTTCTGCACGAGTTGGAAAGCTACGAGGCCGGCGCCAGCGAGGCGCGGCGCAGATGGCTCGGACAGATCGACAGCTGGCGGGCGGAGTGGGATGCCTTCATCGCCCCGGGCTTCAAGGATCCCGCCTCGCCGATCAATCCCCAGCGTGCGGCCCGGGAGATCGATCTCGCCATGCCGGATGACGGCATTCTTGTTTCCGACATTGGCATCCACCACAACTGGCTGATCCAGTACTGCAAGCCGAAGCGCCCCGACAGCCTGATCGGCTGCATGGGGTTCGGACCGATGGGCTTCGGCGTCGCCGGCGTGCTCGGCGCCAAGCTCGCGGCTCCAGAACGGCCGTGTGTAGCCGTCGTCGGAGACGGTGCCTTCTTCATGCACAACACGGTTCTCGGGACCGCGGTCGAGTACAACATTCCGGTCGTCTGGGTCGTTTGGAACAACTACGCCTACGCCTCGATCCGCGGGCTGCAGCGCGGCTATCTGGACGGCCGCGAACTGGCGACGGACTTCAAGCACCCGGAGACCGGCCAGCCCTACAACCCGGACTTCGCCGCCATGGCCCGGAGCTGTGGCGTTGATGGCATCTCCATCGACCGACCGGAAGACCTGGGAGACGCGATCCGCCAGGCCGTCGCCGCCAATCGCCCCTACGTCATCGACGCCAATATCGGCGCGGAGTCCAATCCAGGCGGTGCGGGCATTTGGGAACTACCCGGTCTTGGCCAATCAAAGCCGATGTTTGGTGGACGGCACGAGCAAGTGTAAAGGTCACCGACGAGCGGTCTCTGAGTCACGTCATCAAGTACGAACCCTGAAAGCTGAATCATTCTTACTCCGGGGCAGAGTCGCGGCTACGGAGCGGAGTTTGTGATCGGCAATGCCCCAGGGAATGACCGCTATGCGTCGAACGACCCTGAGCGGTTCAATGACCGCTCAGGGTCGAAACGGAGTGGCGCTGTCGGTGGTGTGTAAGACTCCATCGATATGCGAATGCTCATCGTTTGAGGTACTTTATTCATGCGGTCTGCGATTAGCATACGGTGTCCTTGCCGCACCCTATGAGCGACTGGCTCAGGGCGTTGGGGAGACAACAATGCAGCTCGATCTGTCGGGGATTCCTATCCTGGTGGTGGATGACCAACAGGTCGCGCGCGAACTTCTGCAGCGAATGTTGAAGCGCCTGGGGTTTAGTACCGTTCTTGAGGCTTGTGACGGGACGGAGGCCATGCAGCAAGCGACCAAGCATCGCCCTGCCATGATCTTCTGCGACGTTCACATGCGGCCTGAGGACGGACTGACATTTCTCACCAAGCTGCGCTTCGAGGCTCCGCCGGTTGTCCGGCAGACACCGGTCATTCTGGTGACATCGGAAGAACGCGACGAAGCGCTCGAGCTTTCTCGTCAGTTGCGGGTCAGTGGGTATGTCGTCAAACCTCCATCGCTGACCGCAGTCCGAATGGCGGCCAGCAAGGCGCTTGGAATGGAGGTATGAGATCGCCCGCATGAGTTCGAGATTTCATGAGTCCTTCGACGTCTACATCGAGAGGCATGGCGTCTGGGTAATCGAGTTCATGGGAGGAAGCGCGGGCGAGGCCAGGCGTTACGGCGAGGACCAGCTTCGCCAGCCGCACGTCACCGGAATGCGGCTCATCCGAACGCGCGCCTCCGCGATAAGCGGAGCGGTGACGGAAGACATCCTGCTCGAGAAGACGCGTTCAGCTCTGCCAAAGGAGCCGACCGTCGGAGCCATTCAAGATGCGCCGGATTGCACCCGCGTCTCTGATCTCCTGAAGCCGCGCGCCCGCTTTTGCATCCACCTGCTTTTCCGCGACTGGATTGAGACCCATGACGTGGGTGTGCTCGAGTGCCTCATGACCCCGCATCTGTTCGAGCAGTTGTTGGACCGCGGCTCGCTTGTGGAGAAGGCGGTCCAACGTGTCGCTGCTCTTCAGACACCGGCTGGTGACGATACGAGCTATCGGGTCGATGTTCTGCTCGGTCTGATCGACGATGTCCGGCGGATCGGTCGGCAGCAACAACGCAAGGGGGCCAAGGAACGCGACGCCATTGCGGTCCTCGGCAGCCTCGAGACGCCGGCGCGCGGCGAGGAGCTTGGCGAGGCCGACGCCGTGATCGCTGAGATGCTGGCCTCCGATCGAACGCGCTTTGCGAAGATGATGCGCCTGATTTCCCTGCTCGGAGACCTCGAGAATCCGGCAGGACTGGCGGTCGTAGACCGGTGGCTGAGCGACTACATGATGGATCACACCGTGTCGGGCGAACTCGCCGGAAAACAGCCGTACGCGGTCGACCGATTGGACTGGATCGCGTCCCTGGCCTCCGGAAGGGTCGACACCCAGGATCCAGGCCTCTCCCGGTTCGCTCAAAGGATCGGTGAGGGCGTGCTGGGCGAGACCCGGGACGCAATGCTCCTGTCGCTCGACCATGCCCTGCGCCAGGACAGTCCGCTCGGTGAGGGGACATCTGCATCGGAACGTTCCGCGGTGCTGCGCCTGGTCCGGCGTTGTACAGAGACCTATCCAGAGTTTCTCGGCGGCCCACGCCTCGCGGCCCGCCTGACGGACCGGTACGGTATGTACGAGACCGCGGGCGGAACCAGGGGGTTCGGCGAGGCGATGGAGACCATCGCCGTCGATCTTGATACCGGCCCTCAGCAGCTTCTTTACCTCACGACGTTGATGGAGGGGTCAAAGGTCGGGTCCATCAAGCGAAGGCTGCTGGAGCAGATCGATAACGTTCTGCGGCTATATGGAGGGGTGGATCGGCACTTGGCGACCTTGGAAACCAACGAGGCGATCGTGGCGGAATGCCGAACGATGGCCAAGCTGCTCGACCACTTAGGGCTCGGCCCCAGAACCCTGGAGACCTGGACGCTGGCCATAAACAGCGCGGCTGACACGGAGTTGGCGAAGCGCGCGCCGACCAGGTCCGCTTAGCGTGTCGGGATTACCGGCCCCAGAAGCCGGTTGATGTTGGCGATTAGCTTGGCCGCCGAGGTCGGCTTGACCACATAGCCGTCCACCCGATGCTTCTTTCCCTGAAGGACCGTCGTCTCGCCCGCGTCAGCGGTCAGGAACACGACCGGGGTTCGCGCGATTTCGTCATTCTTGAATGCCCGGAGCTTCGCCAGATAATCGATACCGTTCACCGGCTCCATATGCACATCGCAAAGCACGATGTCCGGGCGGAGGCGCACGGTCATCTTGAGCGCCTCGCCCCCATCCTCCGCCTCGTAGATGTTCTCGACTCCGAGCCTCTCCAGGGTCTGTCGAATGATCTGCCGCATGTAGGGCTGATCCTCGACCAGCAGGATGCGGAGGCGGTCGAGCGTGACCTTCGGTTCGGCCATATGGGTTCCTCCTGCTTCATGTTCTGAGCGGCGCAAGGGCCGAGACAAGTTCGTCGTAGGTCTCCGTCAATCCGTCGCGATAGATGTCGGCGGTGTCCGGATCATCGTCGTCCAGGCTGTCCTGAATGTCCTTCATCAAACGCCCCAGACGGATGGCGCCGGTCGACAGAGCCGCTCCCTTCATCGCGTGGGCGCGATGCCGGGCCTCGGCGTAGTCGCCACTCTCGAAGGCCCCGTTGATAGCGGCAACCTCTGGCCCTGCAGAGGCAACGAACGACAGTACGAACGCTGCGGCCTCTTCGTTGAATTCGCCGAACGCGTCGTTCAGCGCGTCCGGGTCGAAGATATCCGGGTCCACACCAGCGATTCGGCTCCGCACGTCTGGCGGCGGCGTCGGGCCCGCTGTGGCGTCCCGGGGATCGACGGCTAAGGAAGTACGCGTTGCATCAAGGCGTCGGATCTCGAAGGCGGCCGGGACATGGGTGCGCAGAACGTCTTCTAGCCGGTCCAGTTCGATCGGTTTGCGAAGGTAACCATCCATTCCCACTTCTTCGCACTTCCGCGCCGTCTCCGGCAGAACATCCGCTGTCAAAGCGACGATGGGTAGATGGGCGCTGCCTTCTTTGTCCTCCTGGGCGCGGATGCGACGGGTAAGGTCGAAGCCGTCCATGACCGGCATGTGGAAGTCCGTCAGCAGCAGATGGAATGGACGCTCGGCAAGCATGGTCAGCGCGACTTGGCCGTTGTCGGCAATTTCGTGAGCGACGCCCATTCGATTCAACACCCGGGCGATGACCATCTGGTTGGTGGGATTGTCCTCAGCGACCAGCACCATGGCGTCATGCGCTCTGGCGGTTTCTGCATCCGGAGGCGCGAAGACCCTGGCCTCCTCGGAAACCTCCTGAAGACTTTCCGACGGCCGCTTGCCAAGCGCGACTGCCACATAGGCCCAGAGCCGTCGGGATCGGACCGGCACGGTCGTGGTCCCGAGAAGCCGCTCGTGAGGGAACACGCTCTGGGTCAGCTGGAGCGACGAGAGGGCCATGTGTGGGGCCGTGACGACCGCGTACGGATGTTCCAAGCCAAGCCGCGCCGGCACGATGCTGCCCCACTCGACGACAGAGGGCACGCCGGGACGGCCGTCAAGCACCAAAAGGTCTAGACGTCCTTCAGGGGCCGGCGTTGGGATGTTGCCGGGATCCTGCGCCCAGGCGACCTGTGTGATCCCACCCAGATGCAGGGTCGACTGGATGGCTTCCGCTTCCAAACGGTCGTGCCCCACGAGCAGGATCCGCGCGGCGGACAGGTCATCGCTCGGACCGGCGAGGGCATCCCCTACGATCTCCAGCGGCAACTCGAACCAGAACGTGGAGCCATCGCCAGGCTCGGAGACAACTCCGATCGTCCCGCCCATCATCTCGACCAGTTGCTTCGAGATTGCCAGCCCGAGTCCGGTTCCTCCGAACCGTCGGGCCGTGGAGCCATCCGCCTGAGAGAAGGCCTGGAACAGGCCCGAGACCTGTTTGTCGCTCATCCCGATCCCAGTGTCCTGGACCTCGAAACGCATAGTGTGACGGCGGTTGTCGGCACCGACATGGCGTACGCGAAGCGTGACGGACCCGACCTCCGTGAACTTGACCGCGTTGCCGAGCAGGTTGAGCAGGATCTGGCGAAGCCGTGTGGGATCGCCGGTAACTGTCGCCGGAATGATGCGGTCAAGGTGGGTCAGAAGCAGAAGGCTGGCGGCTTCCGCCCGGGGAGCGATCAGATCCAGGACGCTTTCGATCTGCTCAAGCAGATCAAAATGCACATGCTCGACGGCGAGCTTTCCGGCCTCGATTTTCGAGAAGTCGAGTATGTCGTTGATGATGGTGAGCAGGGCTTCGGAGGATTGTCGGATCGTTCTGGTCATATCGCGCTGGTCAGCGCTCAACCGTGTTCCGTCGAGGATTTCGGCCATCGTGACGATGCCGTTCATTGGCGTCCGGATCTCGTGGCTCATCGTAGCCAGGAAGTTTGCCTTTGCCGCAGCGGCAGCCTCCGCGGCGGTTTTCGCCTCCACGAGGTCGCGTTCCAATTTCTTCATGTCGGCAATGTCATAGATCCACGTCACGATCCGAGGGCCTTCCGACAAGGTCATGCGCAGCATCGACAGCAGCGCCTCGAAGACGGTCCCGTCCTTGCGTTTCATCGTGACTTCGCGATTCCAGACGGCCCCGCTGCCGCGCACGCTTTCCAGCAGATCTGCCCGCGTCGTCGGATCGGCGTAAAGCTGGCCGGCGTCCATGCTGTGGAGTTCTTCCTTGCTATAGCCAAGCATCAGCGAGGCGCGGTCGTTGCAGAACTCGACACCCCCGTTCTGGTTGACGATGCCGCACCCGGCCGGGCTCGCGTTGAGGATGGTCTTGATCCGCTCCTCGCTCTCTTGAAGATGCCGGGTGGCTTGGTTCCTGGCGGTGACATCGCGGGCCACGCCGATGATCCCGGCCGGCTCTCCATCCGGCCCGAGCATGGCGACCTTGGTCGTTTCGTACTCGGCCAGACTCCCATCGGGCAGTGTTATCTGTCCCTCGACCGTCTGCCGCTCCAGGGTGCGTAGGACCTCCGCGTCCTGGGCCGCGAACTCCTCAGCGATCGGTCGAGGGGCTACATCGAAGTCGGTCTTACCGACGATCTCATCCGCTGAAACGCCCACCAGCGCGCCGAAACCTGCGTTCACGGTGATGAACCGGCCGTCGGGCCCCTTTACGAAGATGAGATCCGGGATCGTATCGATCAGCGATCGCAGCAAGGCGCGCTGTTCCCGGACCCACTGCTCCGCCTTGCGTTGGTCTGTCGTGTCGTAGCGGACAACCAGCATGCCGCCTTCGGTCGTCCGGCTCCATCGCACGAGGTATGAGCGGCCGTTCACGTGGGTGGTTTCAGACGTCCCTCCTTCCACACTGCGCCGAGCTTCGAGAACACCCGCAATCCAACCTTCCGGATCGCTCTGCGCCTTCGGCGAGCTGACCTGTCCGGCGTCGATCGAGCTCCTGAGCAGCTGCTCCATGGTCTGCCCGACGATCACGTCGCGTGCCGGCGCCGACGGATAGATCCGATGGTAGGCGTCGTTTGTGAAAATGACCCGCTCGTCCCGGTCATACAGGACGACCGAGTCGTCGAACGTATCGAGCGCTTCACGCAGCAGGCTGGAAGCGCGCTGGCTTTCTCTTAGAGCACGCTGGGCCTCCACGCGCGCGGTGACGTCGCGGACCGACGCGAAGACAACCTTTCCGGATTCGGTTTCAATCGGGCTGAGGGAGATTTCGACCGGGAATTGCGAGCCATCCAATCTCCGCGCGGTCAGGTTCAGGTTGGCGCCCATCTCCCGGGCGGTGGAGGTCTCCATGAAGCCCTTACGCCGCGCTTCGTGGTCGTGCCGCCTGTCTTCGGGAACCAGCATGTCGACGGACATGCCGATCAACTGTTCCCGCGTTGCGTTGAAGAGCTCTTCTGCTTTGTTGTTCGCAATGGCGATCTTGCCATCGTGATCGATGATCAACGTACCGTCAGGCGCGGACTCCAGCAGCGCATTCA
This sequence comes from Thalassobaculum sp., assembly GCF_965223715.1. Lineage (GTDB taxonomy): Bacteria > Pseudomonadota > Alphaproteobacteria > Thalassobaculales > Thalassobaculaceae > Thalassobaculum. Next base: position 4,732,741 of record NZ_OZ245012.1, read on the forward strand.
GCCGACGCTCACTGGACCCCACCGCATCGATGAAAGACTTGATGCCGGTGATGATGCTTCGGACCTCGGGTGCCGCCGACCGTGCGACCGCAAGCTGGCTGAGGTCTTCAATCGCAGTGCCACCGGGTGTGGCGGATGCAACTGAGATCTTGTCGGCGATGCGCGCGATCGGTGCTGCGATTGAATGGCCGATCCAAGCTGCGATCGCCGTCGCGAGCACGAGGATTAAGGCAAAGGCCGCCAGCAGCTCCGCGACCGCCTCCCTCACGGGAGCAAAAACTTCGTTGCGATCGACCTGTGTCAGCAGAGCCCACTGTTGGCCCAGGACCTCAGCCGGCTCGAATGCCGACAAGATTTCCTCGCCGCCCTGATCTGTGAACCAGGTCACACCGGTCTTGCCCGCCAGGGCCTGGGTAACAGCCTCGTTGTCTACCTCCGGCGCACCGGGGCCAATTTCTGCGAAGCGCGAGCCCGCGCGCACTAGGTTGTCGGGGCCGACAAGATAGGCCTCTCCGGTTGTCCCCAGCCCCGCGGTAGACGACATGATCTCGACCAGTGCATCCGGTGAGAGCGTGACGATGACCGCTCCTTCGAACCGAGAGCTGGCATCTGAATCGCCGTCCGATGGGAAGACCCCGAAGGCACCCGCCGCGCGCCGCGCGTTTTCGTATGCCGGATGCGGGGAGAGGTCTGAGAAGATCAACTCGCTCCTGGCTTCGCCGTTAGCCAACCGCTGAAACAGCCGACCCGCGGGCCCGTCGCGCCATGGACCCGTCACCAGATTAGACGCGAATAGGGGCGATTTGTCTGTTGAGTAGACGACCATACCGGACGGAGACACCAGCATGATGTCGTCGATGCCCAGCGACCCCGTCAGTCCCCGAAACCATCGATGATACCGTTGATGCGCGGCGCGATACGGCGTGAGCCGGGCTGACTCCTCCAGACTGAGCCCTTGGAGCGTTCCATCCGGTGCGGCCGGGCGGTAGCTCTTTCGCAAGATGTCCTGAGTGGTCGCAAGATCGGTGTCGATATCCCCGACCGCGAAATCGAACTCGGAGAGCGCATTCAGCGTCGTCGTTGCGGTTGTGATCGTGACGAGACGGTCCCGAAGCGAACGAACGTACCCCGAGAGCGACGCGGCTCGAGAGTCTCGGAGCGCTACCAGATGTTTCTCCGCCTCCGCCTGCAACGTCACGCTCATGCGCCAGGCGGACAAGCCCGTCGCGGCAGCGGCAGCAGCAACCACACAGGCGGCTACCAGCAGTGGGATCCGAACCGAAAGTCTCATGCCGGAACGATGCTATAGGGGAGGCGCGATCACCAGCCTAAAGCGGCTTAGGGTGGGGTCGCAAAGTCATCGATGGATACAGGTTTGCACCTTCGCAAGAAGGGTCTGGGATTGGGCCGGCGCGGCGTTTAATGACAGTGGATTAGATCACTGTCTTGTCGAAGTGAGCGCCCGCTTCCGAGTGAACGGCTTAGTAGGTGCGAACGGCCGGTATGGGTCGAATAACTCTATGCCACCTGCATAGCCTGGGCCGGGCCTGGATTCTAGGCTTGCGCCTCACGTCCTGTTGAGACAAAAATATGTCCGGATAAGACATTTTGATGTGTGATTGGCGTGCAGGAAGCTGGAGCGAACGCGAAGATTGGGGCCAGCGTAAAGTCGGCGCGACTTGCGGCCAGACTGACACTGGTCGACCTGGCCGCCAGGTGCGGGCTGTCCGAGAGCTACCTGTCCAAGATCGAGAGGGGCGCGACGTCCGCGACCATTGCCAGCCTGCTGCAGATCTGCGCTTCCCTCGACATCCAGATCGGGTCGCTGTTCGACGACCTGGGCACCGTCTCCACGGAGACGGATGTTGCGGTTCACCGAGGCGCGGACGGGCAGTTCTCGTTCGTTCCCGCGACCGGATATCGCTGGAGGAGACTGGGCGGCGGCAGATCGAAGGACAAGATGGAGGTCTTTCATCTTGTGCTACCGAAGGACGACGGGATGGAGGCGTTCGTCTCCCATCCCGGGCAGGAGCACTGCTTCGTTCTCAGCGGAACCGTGGTCTTTGATGTTGGCGATGAGACGCATCGCCTCGAGGCCGGGGACGGCATCTACATCAACTCCCATCACCCGCACCGAGCCCGCGGCCTTGGAGATCAAGAAGCCCACCTGCTGATGACGGTCGCCGCAGCCGACGGGGCGCTTCCCGAGTTCGACTGGTGGCGCCCATTGGGTGGCGCGTCCGGCGACGAAAAAACCGGTTCACACAGTGGAGGATACAGTGAGCAAACACATCGCTGATACCGCGGAGAACAATGCGTCTCTGAAGACGGAACGTGCGGCGACGCGCAAGGATCACAAGCGCTATATCGCCCGGCGCTTCGACGAGGTTGAGTGGAAGACGATCCGCTGGCCCGGTGAAACCGGCAAGATGCTGTTTCATCCGGAGCCTGACAACCCGACCCATCCGAACACGGGAATTCTGCGTCTGGAGCCGGGCGCGTTTCACCCCGAGCACTATCACGGGTTTGCCCAGGTGTGGCACATCCTGTCCGGGGAGTTCGAGATCGACGGCGACGTCTACGGCCCCGGCACGGTGCTCTTTCACCCGGACCCGCACTACGAAGGCGAGTTCAAGACCGAGAGCGGCGGGGAAATCTTCATCGTCCAGTATCCGGGGCCGTCCACTGGCGAGCGACCGATCTACGCGGGCCGGTTCAACATGAATGAGCGCAAGAGCGTGGACCAGGAGCGTGTCGACGTCTGAGGCCGATAGACCCCCCCCCCCCCCCCCCCCCCCCGCTGGTCGGACCGGCAGATGTGAGGACTAAGCCTCAATTTATTGGTGGCGCCGGGGCATCAATTGATGCGCTCCCGAACGGTCCCTCGGGAGGGGCCTGCGCCCTCAATATCCTGGAGTGCTCCCGCACGGAGATGAGACGACCTGTAACGGCCAGGGCGCGACCGGCTCATAGATCTCGGGCGTCTGCAATGGGTCGGACGCTCCAGTGACGTCGAACGACCGCTTAGGGTCGAACGGCTCGTAGTGTTCCAACGGCCGCTTTGGGTCGTCTGTATCGCCGAAGCGTCGGCAGGCGTTCAGGCGCCACACCGATAGAAGCCGCTGTAGCCGGCCGTCAGCCCGCGGTCGATCTCAAGGAGAAGATCGGCTTCTGTGCCGGCGGCATCCTGCTCTCCCGACAGGGCTTCTCCTCTACGACTGGTAATCTGAAGGGAGATCCCCGGCGCGGAGAGGGTTGAACCGTCTGCGCGCCCAGCAGGGCCGTCGTCTGAGAGACGGACCAGGTCACCACTAATCTTCAGGATCGCCGACGTTCCGTCATCCTGTTCACCGATAGCGAGCACCGGCTTGCTGTCCTGGGTGTAGTGGAAGGTACAGTCCGCTCCGCTTGCGAATGCGTGGGCAATCTCGTTTTCAGAGATGAACTCAGGATCCAAGACACCGATCTCTGCCGTCGAAAGCGCTTCATCGAGCGTCGCGACGGAGAGATCAGAGCTGGCAGGTTGATCGCCCCAGACCGCGGCATCACCGGACCGCTCGATCGCGGAAATCAGGTACCTCATTTCCGCGATCTCCTTGTCCTGCGCATAGATGATTTCGTCGGCAAGCTTCCTGACGCGGGGGTCCGAGAGTCCGGCACGCGTGGACGTCATGATCGCAATCGAGTGGTGGGGAATCATCGCCCGCATGTATGAGCGGTCATCGACCGTCACCTGACTGCGAACCAGCCACAAGGAGCCTGCGAACAACACGAGCGCTCCCGCGAAGATCGCCGAATTGATCTTCGTGCTTGGGTACATCGAGAGCATGAACGCGAGCATGACGATGGCCATCGTCGCGCCCATCAAGATCGCCATGTACGCGCGGGTTTCAGACCAGAAGATATGGGTCGGCAAATAGGTGTTGAGATACATGAGCCCGAACATCACCACGGTGGATGTGAGGATCATGAGAAAGAACCGACCGTATTTCATGTCCACCTCGCTCAGCCAAATCTGACACAGAGCTTGGTAAACGAGGCTCCCGTGCAGGAAGGTTCCAGGCAAATCACCATTTTTTTGGGCGCCGATCGCGCAGGCTGTCAAAGGCCCGCGCGATCGACAGTCATCCAGGGCCGACGTCAGAACAGCATCTTCGTGCCGACGACAAAGTAGAGAGTGTCCCGCTGCTCGCCTTCTGCCCGCGCAAGGTCGGCCGTCTCGCCGAACCGGCGCTCGTAATGCACGCCGATATAGGGCGAGACCGCCCGGTCGAGCAGGTCGTAGCTGAGCCTGGCGCCGACCTCCAGCGTCGGTGCGAACGCCCCGACCCCGAGCGCCTCATCATCGCCCAGCGGGGTGTCCAGCTCGAGGCTCGGCGTCAGGATGATCCGGTTGGTGATCAGCCCCTCGTACTCCGCCTCGACCCGGACGAAGGAGGTCTCGCCGACATAGAGATCCGCGTCGAGCTCGAACCATTGCGGCGCCAGGCCCTTCACCCCGACCACCCCATAGGCGCGATCCTCGCCCGCCGGCGTGTCCAGCCGGACGCCGACCGCCGCATCGAAGAACGTGGAGATCGGCATCTGCAGGCGCAGCTGGTTCTCGAGCGTCTCGAACCGGCTGCTCTCGGTCAGATACTCCGCCTCGCTGCGCCAGACGAGTTTCAGCTCGTCGGTTCCGGCGAGGGCGTCGAAATCCCAGGCATAGAGGTCCGACCCGTCGTCGAACCGGCGTTCCGCCTGCTCGACCTGAAGGCCGTAGATCAGCGGCTCGGCCGTGGCCGGACCCGTCCAGGCCAGGACGGGCGCCAGGGCCGCGGCGATAAGGATATCTCGGTGCATGGGATCAGCCTCCGGTGGTCTGACGCGGTGTGGCGGGTAGGTCGGCGCTCTTGCCGGCCGGCCCGCCCTCGACGATGACCTTGCGGAACATGCCGGCGTCCATGTGATAGGAGAGGTGGCAGTGGAACGCCCACACGCCGGGCGCATCGACCTCGGTCTCCATGAAGACGGTCGTGCCGGGCGACACGCTGACCACGTGCTTGACCGGGTTCCACTTCCCCTGTCCGACATCGAGGATCGACCACATCCCATGCAGGTGCATCGGGTGGGTCATCATCGTCTCGTTGACGAATTTGAAGCGGACCCGCTCGCCGTACTGCAGGCGGATCGGCTCGGCATCGGCGTATTTCACGCCGTTGATCGACCAGATGTAGCGCTCCATGTTGCCGGTCAGACGCAGCTCGATCTCCCGGGTCGCGTCACGGTGCTCGTAGAGCGGCTTCTGCGCCTTCAGGTCGGCATAGGACAGGAACTTCCCGCCATCCGCCGCCTGGGGGGTGAGCCCACTGCCGGGTGCGTAGAACGGATCCGCGTTATCCATCGACATGGTCCCATGGCCCATGGCGCTGTGGTCCATGGTCCCGTGGTTCATGCCCTGCATGACGGTCCCGTCCGGCATCGTGTGGGTCGGCTGGCCCGAACCGTGGCTCATTGTCCCTTGGCCCATGGCACTGTGGTCCATCGCGCCCTTGCCCATGCTCCCGTGATCCATCGACCCATGATCGCCATGGGCCATGCCCATGTCCGCCATGGTAAGCAGCGGCGGCTCGCGCAGGTCGGGGACCTCGGCCTCCATTCCCTCCCGGGGAGCCAGGGTGCCGCGGGCGAAGGCGGTGCGCCCCATGGATTCCGCGAAGATCGTATAGGCCCGGTCCTCTGTCGAACGCACGATCACGTCATAGGTCTCGGCCACGGCGATGCGGAACTCGTCGACGGGGACCGGCTGCACGTTGTTGCCGTCGGCCTGCACCACGGTCATCTCCAGACCCGGGATGCGGATGTCGAAATAGGTCATCGCCGATGAATTGATGAAGCGCAGCCGGATGCGCTCCCCCGGCTCGAACAGGCCGGTCCAGTTCTGCCGCGGGCCCTTGCCGTTGATCAGCGGCGTGAAGCCCTGCAGGTCTTCAATGTCCGTCGGCATCATCCGCATCTCGCCCCAGGCGCTGCGACCCTCGAGCGCAGAGGCCAGCCCCTTCTCCCGGCTGTCATCCAGGAAGTCGAGTAGGGTGCGCTGCTGCCGGTTGTAATAGTCGGGCATCAGTTTCAGGTTTCGCATGATCCGGTCGCCGGAATGCGGATGGGCGTCGGCGAGCTGGACCACGTACTCGCGGTCGAAGCGGAACGGTTCGCGGCCCTCCGGCTCGATGACGATCGCCCCATAGGCGCCATCCGGCTCCTGGAAGCCCGAATGACTGTGGAACCAGTAGGTGCCGCTCTGCACGATGGGGAAGCGGTAGGTGAAGGTCTCGCCCGGCCTGATGCCGTCGAAGGACATGCCGGGCACCCCGTCCTGCTGGTAGGGCAGGATCAGCCCGTGCCAGTGGACCGAGGTGTCCTCGTCGAGATTGTTGGTCACGTTGATCGTGACCTCCTCGCCTTCCTTGAAGCGCAGCACCGTCGGCGTCGTCGACCCGTTGTAGCCGATGGCACTCCGGGTGAAGTCGCCGGTGTCCAGGGTGACCCGGTCGACGGTGAGATTGTACTCGCCGGCGGCGGCGCCGGAGGCGAGAGAGAGAGCGAAGGCCGCTGCGAGCGCGCAGGCCCGGGCAAGGGATGTCGTTCTCACGACGCGTCTCCTGATCTGGGGGAACGGTCCGGGCCGCCGCGTAAGCGGCCCGGCTTCATGGACGGTGCCGCTCAGTGAGCCATCCGGATGTCGCCGACCATCCCGGCCTGGTAGTGGCCTGGGACGTTGCAGGCGAACTCAAGATCCTTGCCGTGCTCGAAGCGCCAGATCAGTTCGCCCGACTGTCCGGGCTCCAGCAGCAGGCTGTTGCCGGCTTCGTGCATGCCGTGGCCCATGGAGGCCTTCATCTTCTTGGCCGCCTCCCGGTCGATCCGGTCGGCCATCAGCACCCCGTGGTCCACAAGCATCTGCATTTCAGATCCGTGGGCGGCGTGCATCTCGGCTGTGGCGATGTTGAACTCGTGCACCAGGGATCCGGCGTTCTTCACCACAAACCTGACGGTCTCGCCCGCGGAAACGGAGACTGTCTCAGGCTCGTAGTAGTTGTCGTGCATCGCGATCTCGACGGTCCGGGAGACCGCCGAGGCGTCGCCCGGCTGGCCGATGGCGGCGGCCATTCCGTGGCCGCCTCCGTGGGACATCTGGGCCACGGCGATGCCGGGAATGGACAGGGTGAAGGCAAGCGCTGCCGCAGCGGCGCGCGAAATGAGACGAGTATTCATGGGAGATATCCTCGCAAGGAAACAGCTGATCGACAGGCGATGCGATCGCCGGGGCCTATGGCTCCGGCAGGGCGTCACTCGATCAGGCGCGAGGAGGGGGTGGGGTCGCTTCCGCGTTCAGTCCTGCGGCGAGACGGTGGCCTGGCGCGTACCAGTCCTGCCGGGTGTAGAACAGGCCGGTCGCGGTCGCCAACCCGGGCGTGACATATCCGGCGCAGGTGTGTCCAGCGATGGCGCAGGAGGTGTGATAGCCGGCACGCTCGTGCTTGTCTTCGCCGTGGCCGTGCATGTGGCCGGAAACCGGGCCGCCGACCACGTGCGCCTCAGCCATCTGCGGCCCCGACCCGTCGTCGGTCGCGCCACGATGCAGATCCGCCACGCCCATCAGCCCCGTGGACAGGGCGATCAGGAGAACGGCGGCAATGGCGATGAAGCGCTTCATGGCAGGCAAAATGGTGCTTCCAGCAGCCGGAAGGTCAAGGGCAGTCTGCGCCCGTCTGCATCGGCGGGCAAGGAACCGTTCCGTAGGAGCAGAACACGCAGCAGTCGCCCGGCTTGGGCTTCAGCACAGCGCCACAGCCCTTGCAGTCGTAGAACCACTGGCAGGCATTGGTCGGCATCCGCTCCTCCTCGCGATGACCGCACTGCGGGCAGGTGAGGGTTGAGCGGTCGGTCACCACCGAGTGGCGTGTCATCACGGTACCTCCGGATCCATCAGATACTCGACCAGGGCCGCGATATCCGGATCGCTCCAGTACCGCGTGCCGTCTCGGATGACCTCCGCCATCGAGCCGCCCAGGCTGTCGCCGGAGGGGGTCAGCCCCGTTCTGAAGGCATAGCGCAGGTCGTCGGCAGTCCATCCCTCGCGCGCCAGGGCCCCGGGCGTGATCGCCGGGATCTTTTCGTTCCCGGGACCGGTCCCACCTTCGAACTTGCGGTCGGAATCGAGGCCGCCGAGCAGGGTCCGCGGCGTATGGCAGGCGCCGCAATGGGCCGCGGCCTCCGACAGATAGCGCCCCCGGAGCCAGGAGTCCGACCGGCCCTCTACCGGTGCTTGCGACCCGGGCTCGAAATATAGCCGCTTCCACAGCCCGACGCCGCGGGTCCAGTTGAACGGGAACCGCAGCCGGTGCGCGGGCGGCCCACCGGCAACGGCCGGAACCGAGTTCACCGCCGCCCACAGGTCGACCACGTCCTGGTCGGTCAGCCTCGTGTAGAAGCTGTAGGGGAAGGCCGGGAACAAGTGGCCGCCATCCGGCGCCATCCCGGCGGTCAGCGAGCGGGAGAACTCCGCCAGGGTCCACGACCCGATCCCGTCCTCGGGGTGGGGTGTGATGTTCGGCGCGAAAAAGCTGCCGAACTCGGTGTCGATCGCGGAGCCGCCGGCCAGCACGGCACCGCCGCCCGCCGGGTCGGTGTGGCAGGCGATGCAGCCCGACAGGCGCGCCACATAGGCCCCGCGGTTCACGTCGCCGGAGAGGCCCGTCAGGTCGCGGTCGGGCACGCTTGGACCGGCCATGAGCCAGGCGACGGCACCGCCGCCGAGAAGGACGGCGGTGCCGGCGACCATCCAGAAGGTCCGGACCATCAGTTCTGCTTCTTGCGGAAGCTCTGGTGACAGGCGGAGCAGGTATCGGCCAGATGGAAGAACACGCCGTCGGGCGGCATCTGCGCCAGCATCTCGGCGGTCGGACCCTGTCCCCCGCCCATCATGCCGCCGCCCATCATGCCTCCTCCGGACATGCCCTGGCCGTGCATCATCCCCTGGCCCTGCATCGTCCCTCCGCCCATCATGCCGCCCGGGGCGCTGCCCGCCGGCCGTTGATTGTCGGCCGCGGCGGCGAGAGCCTGCGCGTAGGTGGAAAGCTGGTCCGCCAGGGCGCTGAACCGGTCCCAGTCGCTCCAGATCGCCGGAAGCGCCTCGGACGGGTGGTCAAGGCTGTCCTTCGGGAAGAGCTTGGTCAGCGCCTCGCCGCTATGGCCGTCGATGGTGCCGGCCAGCGTGCGTACCCGCTCGGCGCTGTAGTCCTGCTGTCCCCGCATCATCGCGGTCAGTTCCTTCATGGCGTCGCCGAGCACCTCCATGGAGTCCATCCGCTCCTTCACCACGCCGGTGGCGCCGCCATGGGCGATGGCGGTGGTGGCGCCAGCGCCGAGCGCGGCCGCCAGCGCGACCGCAGCAAACATCTTCGCTTTCATCGTCAAACTCCGTTCGTCGTCGGATCGTTCAGGATCAGTCGAGGGTGACGCGGAGTTCTCACGTTGGCGGGGGACAGGGAGGGGTAAGGGCGATGTCACGGGCAGGTTTCATGCTCGCGGGGCGCAACCGATCAGCCGTCACCGAGACGCGCGAAAGCGAAACCTGCTTCGGGGCATCGAGGCCCACCAGCGAACAGCCGCCACCCAGGCCGGCCGGCGAGGAGCGGGCTTCGAGGTCTGCCGGATTGTCATTGCCGACAGCCTCGGTGCTGACAAGGGCGGACGCGCCCGTGCTTGCAACAGCACTAACATGCAGCGAGTGCGCCGCAGATTCGGCAGGGGTCACCAGGAGGGCGGCGAGGCTTAGGAACAGGCACAGCACAATGCTCGCGCACCTCTCGCTGCATTTGCCGTCTCTGATCAAGCTCCTGGACACCCGCATTGGCGACCCTCACTGGGCTGATGGGAGACGATCATACAGCAAAGCCCCCAACCTGTGCTCAAAGGCATTCATGGAGGTTACAGTTGCAGGAAGGTCAACGGCGATGACTTTCGTTTCCTATCGATGTCGTTGCAGACGACATGGTTCGGGGCTAAGCGCTTGCGGCCTTAGCTCGGCCACGCCGGATGATGGTCGTCGATCACGAAGGCATGAGCGTGACGGACCGGCCGGTGGTGGTGCGAACCGTCCGGCTGCCATTCGATCCGCGCACCCCCATGATGCTCCTCGTCTGGATCGCCATGGGTGTGCGCAACCTCGTAATGCTCGTGTTCGTTCACCTCCGGGTCATGGGACGGCCAGACCATCCAGGCGACGGCGCAGCCCAGCACGACGCCTCCCGCCAGCACGACGAAGGTGCTGGGTAGCCCGATCACGGGGCCAAGCCATCCGGCCGTCGGATAGGCCAGCAGCCAGCATGCATGCGACAGGGCGAACTGTGCCGCGAACAAAGCGGGCCGGTCCTCCGCGTGCGATGAGCGACGGAGCAGCAATCCGGAAGGCGTCATGATCAGAGAAATGCCAATTCCGATAATCGCCCAAAGCCCCATCGCTGCTGCGTAGCCCGGCTCCAGAACGCCAAGCGGTAGAGTAGCGGCGAGCACCCCGCCGCCGCACAGCATCACGGTCCGTGGAGACCGCTGGTCCAGCACGCGTGGCAGGACCAGAGCCACTAGCATCGAACCTACCCCATAGGCCGCGAACAGGAAGGCCACGTCCTGATCGCCTCCGCCAAGTACCTCGCGGACATAGACGACCGTGTTCACGATCACCATTGACCCTGCTGCCGAGACAGCGAAGCTCAGGGCCAGTAGCCCGCGAAGCCTGGGGGTTCGCAGGTAGATGAAGGCGCCCCGCGTCAGCCGTTCCCGGAACGGCCGGGCCACGCTCTCGGGCCTGATCGCGGGGAGGATCACCGAGACGACCAGGGCGGCCGATGCCAGGAAGGCGAGCCCGTTGCCGACGAACAGCCAGTGGAAGCTCATCACGGCGAGCAGCAGCCCCGCCAGCATCGGACTGATCAGCGATTCCAGATCGTAGGCGAGCCGGGAAAGGGAGAGAGCGTTGGTGTAGTCCTTCTCGTCGGTCAGAACGTCCGGAATGGTCGCCTGAAAGGTCGGGGTGAAGGCGGCCGAACAGGCCTGGAACAGGAACACCAGGAGGTAGACCTGCCATACAGCCGAGACGAAGGGCAACACCAGCACCATGCCCGCCCGACAAAGATCGAGCCCGACCAGGAACTGGCGGCGGGGCACTTTCCCCGCCAGGGCTGCGGCGACGGGGGCAAGCCCGACATAGGCGACCATCTTGATCGCCAGGGCGGTGCCCAGCACCTGGCCCGCATGCTCACCGGCCAGGTCGTAGGTGAGCAGCCCAAGAGCGACGGTCGTCAGCCCGGTCCCGATCAGCGAAAGAACCTGTGCCAGGAACAGATGCCGGTAAGTTCGATTGGACAGGACATTCAGCATGCCGTCCTCCGCTCAAAGGAACTTGGTGATCGCCTTGAAGTCGGACAGCGCCTCAGCGTCACCCTCGCCGGGATGGGCCGCTGCATCGAGGCAATGGTCGATGTGATCCCGGATCAGGGTGCGTTTCGCCTGGGTGATCGCCTTCTCCACCGCATGAAGCTGCTGAGCGATCTCGGTGCAGCTCCGACCGTCCTCGATCATCGCCACGACGCTGAGCAGATGCCCGTTGGCCCGCTTCAGACGTTTGACGATGTCGCCGTGGGTTGCATGTCGGTGAGGTTCTGTCATAAACAACAAGTATCCTCCCTGGGAGGATCGGGCAAGCTGTCTTAAACGGAAGCCGTACCAAGCACGCTTATGAAGCACGGGCTCAGAAACCTACGAAGAATTGTGCTCGTGTGCCTTTGCGGGGTGTTCATGCTTTCGGGAATGCGCCCTGACCTCGGCCATCTGCCCAACGTGTTCGACGTGCTGAGCGAGCATGCCGAGACAGTGCTCGATCATGGACACTCCCATGGTCTCAAAGAGGATATCTTCGCGGCCTTGCAAGGCCATGCCCACGGGCTGGGCGATCATGAACAGGTTCCCGATCTGCTGACTGTCGCGACAGTCGGAAACACGTCCCAGGTCTACGTGGGCTATCGCAGCACGCGCCTGCCGGACGCCAGCCCCGCCCCCATCTTCGGATTTGAAAGACCTCCGCGCAGCTGATTGTCCCGAGGCTCGACCTCGCAATCACGACTGACTTCTGAAACGCGGAGACATCTTCATGAGACTGTCCTTCCGGGCGCGCGACTGGTCCAGGTTCTGGCTGGCCGGCGCCCTGCTGCTCTGGGCTTTCGCGCTAGGCGCCACCCAGGCGGCCGCCCATAACGTCACCGAAGGTGATGCGGGCTACATCCAGGAAATCTGGGGATTGAACATCATCCCCTTCATCTATCTCGGGGCCAAGCACATGGTCACCGGCTACGACCACATCCTGTTCCTGTTCGGGGTGGTTTTCTTCCTCTATCGCATGAAGCACGTGGCGCTCTACGTGAGCCTGTTCGCGATGGGGCACTCGATCACGATGCTGGCCGGCGTGTACTTCAACTGGGCCGTCAATCCCTACGTCATCGACGCGATCATCGGTTTCTCGGTCGTCTACAAGGCGCTCGACAATCTCGGAGCCTATCAGCGGTGGTTCGGTTTCCAGCCGAATACCAAGGCCGCGACCCTGATCTTCGGTCTGCTCCACGGGCTCGGCCTCGCGACCAAAATCCTCGACTACAACATTGCGCCCGACGGACTGCTGGCCAACCTCATCGCCTTCAATGTCGGCGTCGAACTCGGCCAGATCATGGCGCTCGCTTTGATCCTGATCGCGATGGGCTATTGGCGGAAATCCGCGGGCTTCTGGAAGCATGCCTACACCGCCAACGTCGTGATGATGTCGCTCGGCTTCATGCTGATGGGGCTGCAGATCACCGGCTACTTCGTGGCCGCCTGAGAGATTGGAGACAGACATGAACAACGCTCAAGAGCCGACGACCGATGGGCTCCCCAACTCGGCGCAGCTTCTGCGCTCCACGCTGATCGCCCTGGCCGTTGCGATCGTGACCCTCGTCACCGTGATCCTGCCGTCCGAGTATTCCATCGACCCGACCGGGGTGGGACGCTTGCTTGGGTTCGCCGAGGTGGGCGGGACCGAGCAGCAACTCGCTGCGGAGGCGACGCAGGGCCGTAAAACTCAGCATGGCACAGGCGATCAATCCAGCGCACTGGACGTGATCCTCGGGCTGTTCGTCTCGACCGCCCACGCCCAAGAGGCCTGGCGGGACGAGGCCGCCTTCACGCTCGGATCGGGAGAGCCGATCGAGACGAAGATGGTGATGAAGAAGGGCGAGACCGTCGAGTACGAGTGGACCGCCGAGGGAGGCCGGATGAATTTCGACCTGCATGGCCATGGCGGCGGCAACTCCGTGACCTACGAGAAGGGACGCGGGCAGACCTCCGGCAAGGGGAGCTTCACCGCCACGTTCGATGGCGAGCACGGTTGGTTCTGGCGCAATCGCGACAGCTCCGACGTCACGGTGATGCTCAAGGTTCGCGGGGAATACAGCGAGTTCAAGCGATCGCAGTGATAGACCCAACCCGCCGGTAGCGGCGGGCCTCGCCTGACGAAACGGCTCACGGCCGAAAGGAACTCAGTCATGTACAACGCCAACAAACCTAAACCCGAAGATCTGCCCAGCTCGGCTCAGCTCATCCGCTCGACGATCCTCGCGGCCATCGCGATCGTCGTGATCCTGATCACTGTCGTCATGCCTGCCGAATATGGCATCGATCCCACCCGCATCGGCCGAGTGATCGGACTGACGGAGATGGGCGAGATCAAGACGCAGCTGGCCCAGGAAGCCGAAGAGGACCGTCTGCGGGACTTGCAGAACCAGTCCCCGGCAGCCACAGACGACAAAAGCTCGAGCTGGTTCGACCGGTTGCCAGGCCTGTTCATCTCCACGGCCCATGCCCATGGGTCGGGTGGTCACGGGCCGGGAACCGCCGTTCAGGAGCACGTTGTCGTAAAGCTCGAACCGGGTCAGGGGGTCGAGATCAAGCTGGTGATGGAGAAGGGCGCGGTCGCGGATTTCACCTGGTTCGCCGAAGGCGGAAAGGTCAATTTCGACCTGCATGGCGACGGCAGCGGACAGCAGATCAGCTACGAGCAGGGCCGTGGTGTGGAGTCGCAAGACGGCCAGTTCATGGCCGCGTTCACCGGCAATCACGGCTGGTTCTGGCGGAACCGGGATTCCCAGACTGTCACCATCACCCTGATCGTCAAAGGTGAGTTCAGCAAAGTGAAACGCTTCGACTGACTCAATCCCACTGCCTGTCCGCCCCACGGCCCACCCGCTGTGGGGCGGACAGGCATGAAGATCAGACTATGCAAGAATTTGCGGCCTATTGGGGCCTGTTCGCGGTGTCCTTCCTGGCCGCCACGATCCTGCCGGCGCAATCCGAGATCGGGCTTGCCGCCGTCCTGCTGACCGAGGCTTATTCCGTCGCTCTCCTCGTCACGGTGGCGAGCGTAGGCAACACCTTGGGGGCCGTCGTCAACTGGGGGCTTGGCCGGGGGATTGAGCAGTTCCGCGATCGGAAGTGGTTTCCCGCGTCGGCGGCGCAGCTCGACCGCGCGACGGGCTGGTACCGACGGTATGGCCGGTGGAGCCTGCTGATGAGCTGGGCGCCGTTTATCGGCGACCCTCTCACACTCGCCGCCGGTATCCTGCGCGAGCCTCTACTGACTTTCATCCTGCTGGTTGCGGTAGCGAAGACGGTCCGCTACGTGACTGTCGTCGCGCTAACCAGCAACTTCATCTAGCGGTGTTGCCGGTCGAATGGGGCGATCTTAACCCCAGGAATGTGACGTTGCTTCTTGGGGAGGCAACTCAATCGTGTATGGCTTTGGGAAGAGGTTGGGTGACCGCTATCGAGCAAACGGCTCGTTGACCACGAGTGTCTGCTTAGGGTCGATCGGCTTGATGATGAACGCCTTCTGTGCGTCCGTGAACTTGGATGCCTTCATCGTCTTCCGCTCCTCTCCCAGCCAAGGAATCAGACCCGGAAAACTCTAACCAAACTCGAGGGCGTTTCGCGGAGGCATATCACAAGGCAAACATCTTCCAAGGGCTTGCTTGGCAGTCAAATCCTCGGTAAACCCATCACAGCGCGGGCGTAGCTCAATGGTAGAGCGAGAGCTTCCCAAGCTCCAGACGAGGGTTCGATTCCCTTCGCCCGCTCCATAGCTGGCTCTTTCCCAGAAAACGCCGCGTCTTATCAATCGAACTGTAAGGCGGAGCGGGAGGTGCAGCCCAGATCAACAGAGGACCAGCGCGCGCCTGAACAAAGCCACCACGGTATCCTGGACGGCAGAATGGCTTTAATGCCCTCGGGAAGGCCTTCTGATCACGTGGATCGGTAGGTTCAATTGAACATAGCGGTACGCAATGATTGCGCCGTAGTGCGAGAACTTGTTTCCTTCCGTCGGGACGGCAAGAAGTCAACCAATTTTACTACTATAAGGAGTTCGTCTTTCGAGTAGCAGACAGTCGATCAAACTACGCCCCCCGTGGTTTATCGAATAGGATTATGTGACATTTTTCATCGTAAAGATACACCAAAAAACATTATAAAACAATAAGTTAGATTTATTAAACGACAGCTTCCCAAGCTGTATGTCGTGGGTTCGATTCCCATCACCCGCTCCATATGCCCCTTGCGGGCCGCCGGGCCTCTCCGCGAAGACAGGTGTTGCGCGATTGCAACGCCTTCGCTGAAACCGACCTGTTCCAGATGTGATCTGCCTCTCCGGGGCCGGCACGGTTAGGATCGCCGCGTCGTTCTTCCCTCGCTCGCCCTGTCTCGGGAGCCGGTCATGGTCCTCTGGCGTCTTGCCTTCCTCCTGCTCCTGGTGACGCTGGTTCTGCCGGCAAGGCCCGCTCTGGCGGCGGAAACCCGGCCATGGGAGGAGATCGTCGCCGCGGCGAAGGGCCAGCGGGTGCATTTCAACGCCTGGGGCGGCGACGAGAAGATCAACGCCTATATCGCCTGGGCCGGCGAGCGGGTGGCGGCGCTCTACGGCATCGAGCTGGTGCAGGTTAAGCTGTCCGATACCGCCGATGCGGTCAGCCGGGTGCTGGCCGAGAAGACCGCCGGGCGCGACAGCGGCGGGTCGATCGACCTGGTCTGGATCAACGGCGAGAACTTCGCGGCGATGAAGGCGAACGGCCTCTTGCACGGGCCGTGGGTGGAGCGGGCGCCGAATTTCACCCTGGTCGATGTGGCCGGCAAGCCGACCACGGTCATGGATTTCTCGGTGCCGACCGACGGGCTGGAGGCGCCCTGGGGCATGGCGCAGCTCACCATGATGGTCGATACGGCCTATGTGGATACGCCGCCGAAGACGGCGGCCGCCCTGCTGGACTGGGCGCAGGCCAACCCGGGCCGCTTCGCCTATCCGCAGCCGCCGGATTTCCTCGGCACCACCTTTCTGAAGCAGCTCCTGGCGATGACGATCGCCACGTCGGCCGCCCTGTCCGATCCGCTGGACGAGGCGGCGGCCCGGTCGGTGACGGCGCCGCTCTGGGCCTATCTGGACACGCTGCATCCGCATCTCTGGAGCGACGGCCGCGCCTTTCCCAAGGATGCCGGGGCACTGCGGCGGCTGCTGGGGGACGGCGAGATCAGCTTCGCCTTCGACTTCAACCCGGCCCGGGCCAGTGCGGCGATCGAAGCGGGGGAGTTGCCGGACACGGTGCGCACCTTCGTGTTCGACGGCGGCACCATCGGCAACACCCATTTCGTCGCCGTGCCGTTCAACGCGGCGGCCCGGGAGGGCGCCATGGTGGTGGCGGATTTCCTGATGTCGCCGGAAGCGCAGATCCGCAAGCAGGACCCAAGGGGCTGGGGCGATTTCACCGTGCTGGACGTGGCGGCCCTGCCGGAGGCCGACCGAGCCGCCTTCGCCGCCCTGCCGCTCGGTGTCGCGACCCTCTCGCCGGAGGAGCTCGGCCCGGTCCTTCCCGAACCCCATCCAAGCTGGGTCGCCTGGCTGGAAGCGGAATGGGAACGACGCTACTCGGCGGGCAGGTAGGGTGGGTTCCCCTTTCCTCCATCCCTCATCACTCCCCGGCCTTGTGCCGGGGCCCACGGTCGGGGCGAACCGGGAAGACGTCTTTGGAGTCCCCCGCGTAGGCCCCGGCACAGGGCCGGGGAGTGAGCAGGCGGCAAAGGGCGTGAGAGCGACGGCAGGACGCCGCCCGTGATCCGCCTGGCGCCGGTGCTCGCCGTGCTGGTGATGATCGGGCCCGTGGCGGCGGGGCTGGTGGGCACGGTGCTGCCCGCGCTGGGATGGCTGCCGGTGCTCGGCGGCGAGACCGTCTCCTTCGATACCTTCCGTATCCTGCTGACCGAACCGGGCCTCGGGACCAGTGCCTGGCTATCGCTCTCCGTCGGCCTTGGATCGACGCTTGCGGCGTTCGCCCTGGCGGTCGGCTTCACCGCGGCGGCCCAGGACACCCCGATGTTCCGCGCGGCGACCCGGCTGATCTCGCCGCTGCTGTCGGTGCCGCACGTGACCCTGGCGATCGGGCTCGCCTTCCTGCTGGCGCCCAGCGGATGGGCCTTTCGGCTGCTGTCTCCCTGGGCGACCGGGTGGGAGCGCCCTCCGGACCTGCTGATCGTCCAGGACCCGCACGGCCTGTCCCTCGCGCTGGGGCTGGTGCTGAAGGAGACGCCGTTCCTGTTCCTGATGCTGCTGGCCGCCCTGGACGGGCTGCCGGCCCGGCGTATCCTGGTCACCGCGCGATCCCTTGGCTACCGGCCGATGACCGCCTGGCTGAAGGCGGTGCTGCCCCAGGCCTATCCGCGCCTGCGCCTGCCGATTTTCGCGGTGCTCGCCTATGCCACCTCTACCGTCGACATGGCGATCCTGCTTGGCCCGACGACGCCCGCCCCGCTGGCGGTCCGGGTGGTGCAGTGGTTGGGTGACCCGGACCTGACCCGGCGCTTTCTCGGCTCGGCCGGGGCGGTACTGCAGGCCGGGATCGCGCTCGCCGCCATCGCGCTCTGGATCGCCGGCGAACGGCTCGCGGTCGTCCTGGGGCGCTGCTGGATCCGCGGCGGCGGCCGTGGTGCCGCCGAGAACCTCTGGCGGGGGCTGAGCATCGGCGCCATGGGCTTGGCCGGCATCCTGGCCGTGCTGTCCCTGTTGGCCCTGGCGGTCTGGTCGGTGGCCGGACCCTGGTGGTTCCCCGATGCCCTGCCGGCGAGGCTGTCGGTCGAGGGCTGGTCACGGGGCGGTGCCGATCTGCTCTCGGCGGCGGGGGCGACGGTGACGGTCGCGCTCGCGGCCACCGCGATCGCCCTCGCCCTCGTCGTCGCCTGCCTGGAGCGGGAGACACGGCTTGGCGCCCGGCCGGGGCGGGCGGTGGACTGGCTGCTCTACACCCCGCTGATCGTGCCCCAGGTCGCCTTCCTCTTCGGCGTCCAGGTCCTGCTGATCGTCGGGCATCTGGATGGCGGCTGGCTCGCGGTGGTGTGGAGCCACCTGGTGTTCGTGCTGCCCTATGTCTTCCTGTCGCTCGCCGGGGGCTGGCGGCGGTTCGACACCCGCTACATCGCCGTCGCCCGCAGCCTCGGTCGCGGTCCGACCGCCGTGCTGTTCTCCGTTACCCTGCCGATGCTGGCCCGGCCGGTGGCGACCGCGGCGGCTGTCGGGGCGGCGGTCTCCGTCGCGCTCTATCTGCCGACGCTTTTCGCCGGCGGCGGGCGAATCGAGACCCTGACGACCGAGGCGGTGGCGCGGGCCTCCTCCGGCGACCGCCGGGTGATCGCCGCCTTCGGACTCCTGCAGATCGTCCTGCCGCTCGCCGGCTTCGCCTTGGCCAGCCTTGCCGCGCGGCAGTTTTCGCGACCGCGTTAACGTTTCTGTTACTGCTGCGTTGCACAATGTCGCAGCAAGCCGCCCTTGAAATATTCGCCGGAGGGCGCTAAGTGACGCGTTCAAGTTTCCACATCGTCAACGCGCCATAGGCAGTCCGACCTTTTCGGGCGCCTGCGCGTCCTGTCTGCCGAGCGCCTCTGCTAGCACCGGTGCCGGGTGGGCTGACACGTTATCATCAAAGAGGAGGACCGCATGGCAGATAAGCCGCTCGCCGGACGTACCATTGCTATTATGCTCGCCAACGGATTTGACGAGATCGAGTTCACCGAGCCCCAGAAGAAGCTGATCGAGGCCGGTGCGACCACCAAGGTGGTGTCGCGCGCCAACGGCCTGGTCAACGGCTGGTACGAGGGCTCCTGGGGTCACTTCTTCCCCGTCGATGTCGATCTGGCCGAAACGCTGGCAGTCGACTATGACGGCCTGGTTATTCCGGGCGGCATGCGCGCCGTCGACAAGATGGCCGAGGATCCGCACAGCCAGCGCGTCCTGAAGGCGTTCATGCGCGCGTCGATGCCGGTCGCCATCGTGGGCGACGCCGGCAAGCTGCTGGCGCAGGCCGATACCGTCAAGGGTCGCACCGTGACCTCCAGCGCCGACGTCCGCGCCGAGCTCGAGGCTGCCGGCGCCAGCTGGGAAGAGACCCCGTTCGTGGTCGAGGGTGCGCTGGTCACCGCCAATGGCGCCGAGGGCGTGCGCGACGCGATGGACGCGTTCGTGGCCGTCGTCGCCGCCTACGAGAGCGAGGACGCGAAGGCCGCCTGATCCGGCGTTGCCTGAGCCCTGGCGCCGCAGAGGCGGTGCCGTCTAAAATGTCTGGAAGCGACGCCGGTGGATGCATCGGCGTCGCTTTCGTTTATGCACCGCACCGATCAGCCGATAGAGTGCCGCCATGACCAGTGAAACCTCCCCGCCGCGTCCGGCCGCCACCGTGCCCAGCCCCTGCGTCGGCGTCTGTTCGATCGACCGCGAGACCCGGTTCTGCCTGGGCTGCTACCGCTCGATGGAGGAGATCGCCCACTGGTCGCGCTACGACGACGCCCGGCGCCTGGAGGTTATCGAGGCCCTGCGCCAGCGCCAGACCGAGGCCGGCGAGAACCGCCGCCGCATGACCAAGCGCCGCCGCATGGCGGGCTCCACGGAACAGGGGACCACCTGAGTGTCGAATGCGTTGCTGGACCTGCTGGCCGAGCGCGGCCACCTGATCGCCGACGGGGCCATGGGCACCAACCTGTTCGCCCTGGGGCTGGAGACCGGCAACTCGCCCGAGCTGTGGAACGTTGAGGCGCCGGAGAAGGTTGCTACCGTCCATCGCGGTTTCCTGGAGGCCGGGTCCGACATCGTGCTCACAAACAGCTTCGGTGGCACCGCCCATCGTCTGAAGCTGCACGGCGCCCAGGACCGGGTGAAGGAGCTCAACGCCGCCGCCGCCCGGGTCTGCCGCACGGCCGTCGACCGCTGGAAGGAAGAGACCGGCAAGACCTCTCTGGTCGCCGGTTCCATGGGGCCGACCGGCGAGCTGTTCGAGCCGCTGGGTGCACTGACGCCGGAAACCGCCGAGGCCGCCTTCGCCGCCCAGGCCGAGGGGCTGGCGGAAGGCGGGGCCGACGTGCTGTGGATCGAGACGATCTCCGCCGCCGAGGAGATGGCCGCCGCCGTTGCCGGCGCCGCGCGCACCGGCCTGCCGATCGTCGCCACCATGACCTTCGACACCAATGCCCGCACCATGATGGGCCTGACTCCGGCCGATTTCGCCTCTCTGGCCAGGTCGCTGCCGACTCCGCCCAGCGCCATCGGCGCCAATTGCGGCGTCGGGCCGGCGGAACTGGCGCAGACCGTCCTCGGCCTGACCGAGGCGGATCCCGCTGCGGTCGTGGTGGCCAAGGGGAATTGCGGCATCCCGCAATATGTCGACGGCGCCATCGTCTATGACGGCACGCCGGAGGCCATGGCCGTCTATGCCCGGATCGTGCGGGATGCCGGGGCGCGGATCGTCGGCGGCTGCTGCGGCTCCAAGCCCGAACATGTCCGCGCCATCGCCGAGGCGCTGAAGGGCTATGTGCCCGGCGCGCGGCCGACGCTGGAGCGGATCACCGAGGAGCTGGGCGCGCCCTGGGCCAAGGGCGGACGGCTGTCGAACCATGCGCCGGACGGGATCGAGGACGAGGGTGGCCGCCGTCGCGGCCGCCGCCGGCGGGCCGGCTGAGACGGCCGACAGGGGAGAGCCGAGTATGAGCGCACCGATCTTTCACATGCTGGCGGGTGCTCCGGCACCTGTCGCGCCCTACAGCCATGCGGTGGAGGTGGACGGCTGGGTGCTGGTCACCGGCCAGCTCGCCACCGATCCGGACGACGATTCCGCGCCGCTGCCCGAGGGCGTGGAGGCGCAGACCGTCAAGACCATGGAGAACCTGAAGCAGGTGCTCTCCGGGCTCGGCCTCGGTTTCGAGCACGTGGTCCAGGCCCGCGTCTTCATCACCGAGTTCGAGCGCGACTACGCCGCCATGAACGCCGTCTATGCCCGCTACTTCGCCGAGGACCGCCGCCCGGCCCGCACCTGCATCGGGGTGACGGGCCTGGCGCGCGGCGCGCTGGTGGAGATCGACTTCGTCGTGAAGCGGCCTGAGTGACCCTTCGACACGCGCCCCGTCGGGGCGTGCCGAAGGGCGGACCGAGCCTCAGCCGTCGTTGATCGCCAGGCCGGAGAGCACGTCGGCGATGGTGTCGTTGGCCACCGCGTCGTTCGGATTGGCGCAGGCAAAGCCCCAGGTGGCGCGGTTGCCCGCCTCCACAATCTCGGTCTTGCCCTGATCCCAGGCGCGGGTGAAGGCGAAGCACAGGTCGGCCCCGCTGGAGAAGCGGCGCACCGTGAACTGCCGGGTGCCGGAGATCACGTCGAAGGCCTCCCCGAATTCCGGCTTCGCGCCGCGGGTCTGGCCGATCAGGTTGCCGATCTGCTGCGGGTCGTCGGGGCTGTGCAGGCGATCGCCGCTGGAGATTTCCTCGTAGACCACAAGCGCCCGGGCCAGACGGGTCTCGGTGGACTGGTACATGGCTGCGTGCTGGGTCGCGGGCGTGCCGCCATCCTGCCGGGTGGTGTAGGTCGCCTGGGTGTTCTCCACGATCGGGTGGGTCAGGCGGATCTTCGACTCCGCCCCGCGCACCTTGTT
Organism: Thalassobaculum sp.; assembly: GCF_965223715.1. Classification (GTDB taxonomy): domain Bacteria; phylum Pseudomonadota; class Alphaproteobacteria; order Thalassobaculales; family Thalassobaculaceae; genus Thalassobaculum. Next base: position 4,754,812 of record NZ_OZ245012.1, read on the forward strand.
CCACTGGGCAGAAGCGGGCGCGGCGGAAAGGGCCGCACCGGCGATGACCGCCAGGGCCGCGGCGAAGGACAGACGTCTCAGGGTTTCGCGCATGATTCCTCTCTCAAGAATTCAAGGCGCCGCTGACATTTCTGCGGCGCCGGTCGCATACCCGCCCCCGGTCTCCCCCCGGCCATAACGCCTCGGACCGACCCATGCAAGCCGTGGCACGTATGTCACGGTCTGTCGGGCCGGCTCAGTCGCGGACCACGATGGCCTGGGCGACCTGTTCGATCCGTTCCAGGGTGACGGCGACTTCCGGTTCCTCGCAGAGGTAGCCCAGGATCTGTTCGGTACCGGCCGAGGTGGTCTCAGAGCCCGATCCGCCCCAGGTCTGGGCGAGTGCCGCGCATTCCACCCGGTCCTCGAGCCGGAAGCGCTGCACGTCCAGGGTGCCGCGCTCGGTCGCCACCTGCAGCTTCTGACCAAGGTCGATATCGGCGTTCTGCAGCACTTTCCATTTCAGCACCCGGTCGGTCGATCGGGGCGAGCGGAAATGGTAGCCGGGCTGAAGCTCCAGGTAGACCAGCATCGCCCGGTCGAGCCTGATCTTGTCGGACTTGTAGCGGGCGACGTGGAAGGTGCTGCTGAAGCTGTCGTTCATCGCCCGCAGGAAGATGCCCGATCCCAGGGCCTCCGGCAGCTGGATGACGATCTTCGACTCCTCGGCCCGCACGGACTGCCAGTCGAGGCCCGCATCTTCGGAGGCGTGGGACGCTCCGGCCGGAAGGGCAAGGAGACCGAGAATGAAAGCGGCGAGAATGGGTCTCATCGTATCCTCCACATCGGGGTCGGGGTCAGTCGGTCCGCACGGCCTGGGTCTGGGTGTCGGCGAAGGCCCGCACCTCGGGCAGCAGGCGCTCGACCTCGGCCAGGGCCACGTCCCGCGGGGTGCCGGCGGCCAGGCGCTCCGACATCAGGGCGCGGATCGCCATGATGTCCCAGCGGCTGAGCCGGTCCTGGGTATGCAGCGGGCTCATGACCGAGGCGATGGCCGCGGAATGGGAAGGAAACCCCAGACCATGCATCATCTCGTGGTCGGTGCAGCGCACGATCCTGCCGGGTGTGTCCTCGGCGATGCGGATCCGGGCGCGGACGATCTGGTCGCCGGCATACAGCACCCGGGCGAAGCAGGCGGTGAGGTTGTCCTGCACCGGATAGGTGGTCCCGGCCGGGTCCTGGGTAATCTGGATCGGCCCGTTCTCGGGCACCCGTTGCGCCTCGCGTCCGGCGATCGCCGCAATCAGGGCGACCCGGGCGGCGACGGTTTCCTGGAAGGCCTCGGATCCGGTCACCGACCAGACCAGCGCTCCCTCCCAACGCCGGATCACCGGACGCTTGTCGGCCGCCCCGTCGGCGCCGCTGCCGAAGGCCAGCTCGTCGAAGAACCGCACGAAGCGGTCGTCCCTGACCTCGGCCATCTGGCAGGCGCCGAGCAGAGCCGCGAGCAGGGCCGCGAACAGGAGCGGGGCGGCCGCTATCCTCACGCGCGCCTCAACGCCGCCGTCAGCACGCCGGCGCCGATCAGGCATCCGGCCCCGACCCGGTTTACCGCCGTAAGCGCGCGGCGTGAGCGCAGCCGGCTTCGGGCGGCGCTGGCGGCCAGCACATAGAGCGAGTTGGTGATCACCGACACGCCGAGGAAGGTGGGCGCCAGGATCAGAAGCTGCGGCAGCACCGGGGCATGGGGCGTCATGAACTGCGGCAGGAAGGCGATGAAGAAGGCGATCAGCTTCGGGTTCAGCGCGGTGACGATGAACCCGTGCAGCGCGCGGCGCCGGCCCTTCGCCCGGCGGTCGGCCGCGGCTTCCGCCTGGGCCGCATCCATCGCATCCGGATCCACCGGCGCCCGCCACATCTTCACGCCGAGCCAGATCAGGTAGGCCGCCCCGGCGAACTTCATTACGGTAAAGACGGTGGCCGAACTCGCCAGGATCGCGCCGAGGCCGATGGCGGATACCGCGAGGGCGGCGAGGTCGCCGGCCAGGACACCGCCGACCGCGCCGAAGGCGGCCCGCCTTCCGTCGCCCAGGGCATAGCCGACGATCAGCATGGTGGTGGGGCCGGGCAGCAGAAGGATCGCCAGCGAGGCGGTGACGAAGGCAAGCCACAGGTCGATGGGCATGGACGTCTCCACAGCGAAATTATTCCCGGAAAGCTAGCCCCGAGCCATGCGCGGGGGTCAAGCCCGTCATGCCGCGAAAAACCATACGAATCCCCTTGACCGGTCAGCAAAATCTCTCCATGTTCCGATGCAGAAACGGCCGGGAAACGGCGGAGCGCGTGCTCCTCGGGTCCGGGCCTTTTCTTTTGGGCCGGAGGTGGAGACCCGAGGTTCAGTGTTCAGCGTCAGGGGCGTAGCCCCCACGGAGGTGACTCGACGCACTGCCTGCACGATGATCGCCATGCCCTCGGATGAGGGTGGGGTCCAAACCGGCGAATATTCGTGATGCCCGCCCCCTGTGGGGTGGGTTTTCTTGTCTGCCCATTCCGCTCGTCCCGTAGGGCTCCTCGTGGTCCATGGGGGTGGAGGGTCTAAGGGTAGCTGGGTCAATCTTCTGGTTAGGAGGAGTGAGACAATGGAACTCACCGCCAAATTGGGGATGGACTCGGCCACTCAGCCGAGCGAATTCCAGGACGAATCCGCCCGTCGTCACAGCGACGACAATGTCATCCGGCTTCCCTCCACGGGTTTCAGTAGTTCGGACGAACGCTTCGACCACTTCGTCAAGCGTGACGGTCTGACCTTCGCCGGCACTCACCTGATCATCGACCTCTGGGGCGCGTCCCGGCTCGACGACATCGAGCATATCGAGACCGCGCTGAAGAAGTGCGTGACCGAGGCCGGTGCGACCCTGCTGCACATCCACCTGCACCACTTCTCGCCGAATGGCGGGGTGTCGGGCGTGGCGGTGCTGGCCGAGTCCCACATCTCCGTCCACACCTGGCCGGAATGCGACTACGCGGCGTTCGACGTGTTCATGTGCGGCGACGCCCAGCCGCACAAGGCGATCGACGTGCTGAAGGAGGCCTTCGGGCCCGAGCGCGTCAATGTCGGCGATCACCGCCGGGGCATGGTGGTATGACGGAATGGTTCACGGAGACGCTGCACCCCTGGCTGGCGCAGCGCCTCCGCATGGATCGCGTGCTCTACCGCGAGAAGACCGAGCACCAGGACCTGATCATCTTCGAGAACGAGAAGTTCGGTCGGGTGCTCACTCTCGACGGGGTGGTTCAGACCACCGAGGGCGATGAGTTCGTCTATCACGAGATGCTGACCCATGTGCCGCTGACGGCCCATGGGAACGCCAAGCGCGTGCTGATCATCGGCGGCGGCGACGGCGGCATGGCCCGCGAGGTGCTCAAGCACCCCGAGGTCGAGCACCTCACCATGGTCGAGATCGATCGCGCGGTGGTCGACATGAGCGTCGAGCACCTGCCGTCGCTCAGCGCCGGTGCGTTCGACGACCCGCGCTTCGAGCTGATCATCACCGACGGGGCCGCCTATGTGGCCGAGACCGGCGACCGGTTCGATGTGATCATCGTCGACAGCACCGACCCGATCGGCCCGGGCGAGGTCCTGTTCACCGCCGAGTTCTACGCCAACTGCAAGCGCTGCCTGACCGAGGGCGGCATCGTGGTGACGCAGAACGGCGTGCCGGCCCTGCAGGGCACGGAAGTGACCAATTCCTGGAACCGTCTCGGCAAGAGCTTCGCCGATGTCTGGTTCTTCGTCGCCCCGGTGCCGACCTACCAGGGTGGTTTCATGGCCTTCGGCTGGGCGACCGACGATGCGGCCAAGCGCAAGACCGACCTGTCGGTCCTGGAAGACCGCTTCGCCAAGGCGGATATCGCCACCCGCTACTACACACCGGCGGTCCACCAGGGCAGTTTCGCCCTGCCGCGCTTCATTCTGGACCTGCTGAAGTAAACGGCGTCCACGATCCGATTTTGAAAGCCCGCTCCGGTCGTCCCGGGCGGGCTTTTTCATTGCGGCGCTCAGTCCGTCAGGTGGCTCGACGTCACCGTGACCGGCCGGTTGCTGGCGATCTTGGCCACCGTGGCACCGGTATGGGCGAAGCGCTGGATGCGCCGCGCGTAGACGATGCCGTCGCTCTCGGCGAACAGCTCGGTGCGGCCCTCGGCCGGGTCGTCGGCGGTCGGGTCGATCAGGTCGGCGATCGGTTGGCCTTCCGTCACTTCGGCGCCCAGTTGTACCCGGAAGCTGATGATGCCCGGGGTCGGCGCCTGGACCCGCTCCATGCCTTCCACCGGCACGGCGCGCACGGCGGCCTTGGTGTCGATCTCCAGGTCCTCCCCGCCGGCGATGATGCCGTAGCGCTGCAGGGTGCGGTACAACCGGTCCGCGTCTTCCTCGGCCAGGGCGTCGCCCACATCCCCGGCTCCGCGCAGCTCCACCGTGGAGCAGAGGCAGCCGTCGCGCATGCCGGCGGCCCCCAACTCCTCGTCGAGTTCGCGCCACGGGGTGGTCAACGCCTCGTCATAGGACATCGCGCCGGTCGGGTTGGTCAGCAGGGTGACCGCGCTGCCCAGCAGGCGGGACAGGTCGCTCGCCTGCGGCCAGTGCATGGTGTCGAGGTAGAGGTGGACCAGCCCCTCTTCCTCGCAATGCAGGTCCAGCACCAGGTCCGCGTCGCAGCCGAGCCGCATCAGGGTGATCCGCAGATAGTCGATCTCGGTCTCCGCCATGCTGGCCTGTTCGGCCAGGATGTCGGCGATCACCTCGCGCACCAGCACCACATTGGCGCGGGCGTCGTCGGTCAGCCGGCCGCGCACGGCATTCGCCACTTCGGCGGCGATGTCCGGGAATCCGCGGTTGAAGTTGGAGCCGTCGGCCTCGGCGAAGCGTCCGGACAGGGTGCCGCGCATGACCTGGGACTGGCCGATCGGATTGGCGATCGGCACCAGCATGATATGGCCGAGGATCTCGTGCTCGGCCGCGTCCAGGCGCCGGATCAGGTGGTGCAGCGCCAGTGACCCCGCCAACTCGCCGGCATGGGTGGCGGCCTGGATATAGGCCTTGGGCGTGGCGTCGGGATCGCCGTAGGTATGGACCGTCAGGTAGCGCTCGGTGCCGAGGCTCATGGGGGGCAGCGGGAAACGCGAAACGATGCGGGTCATTGCGTCCTATGGTGCGGCTCGTTCAAAGGTGCCGCATTGGCCAGTCCGGCCCCCGGCCTGTCAAGTCCCCCGCCTGTTAAGTCCGGGGACGCTCGCGCGGGCTTCCGGCCGTGGTAGGGTGGGGCTCCGAATTTGACGTGAGCGATTTGAGACCGTGCCCGCAGCCCCTCCCGTTGCCTCCATCCTGATCGTCGCCTACCAGTCCGGCCCGGATCTCGGCCGTTGCCTGGAAGCGCTGGACCGCCAGACGCGGTGGGACTTCGAGGTCATCCTGGTCGACAACGCCTCCACGGACGGGGCCGTGGAGGCGATCCCCCGTTACGACTGGCTGACCCTGGTGCGATCGCCGGAGAATGTCGGATTCGCCGCCGGGAATAACCTGGCCGCCCGCTCGGCCAGGGGGAGCTATCTGGTCACCCTGAACCCGGACGCCTTCGCCGAGCCCGGCTGGCTCGACGCGCTGATCGCCGCCGCCGAACGCCATCCCGACGCGGCGAGCATCGCCTCTGTCCAGCTCAGCGACGGGGATCCGGACCGGCTCGACGGGATGGGCGACCCCTACGCCCCGTGGGGAGCGGCCTGGCGGGGCGGCAAGGGCGGGCTCGCCGTGCCGGTGGCCGAGAGCGAGGTCTTCGGGCCCTGTGCGGCGGCGGCCCTGTACCGGCGCGAGGCGTTCGAGGCGGTCGGCGGGTTCTGCGAGCGGTTCTTCTGCTACTACGAGGATGTGGACCTCGCCCTGCGGCTCCGGCGCGTGGGCTGGCGCTCGGTGATCACGCCCTGGGCCGTCGTGCGCCATGTGGGCTCCGGCTCGACCTCCTCGGCCTTCGTGCTGCGTCATGCCACCCGGAACCGGGTCTGGACCTATCTGCGGGGCATGCCGGCGCTGGCGGGGCTGGTCTTCTCGCCGGTGATGGCCGCTCTGGCGCTTGCCGGTGTGCTGGCGGGGCTGCTGCGCGGCGGTGGCGGCGCCCGGGCAAGCGCGCTGCTGGAGGCGCTGCGGTCCCTTCCAGAGACGATGCGGGAACGCTCCGCGATCGCCCAGACGGCGGAGGTGAGCGCGCTGGGGTCGATGACCTGGTCGCCCCTGCGCTTCCTGCGGCGCGGGATCGATGCCCGGCCGATCGCGGACCTGCCGGACCGGCTTTCAACACGCGATGCGGACAACCCGTCGATCGTCGCGGTGATCGTCAGCCACGAGCCGGACGCGCGGCTGGACGCCGTGCTGGATGCAGCGCTCGCCCAATGCGGCCGGGTCGTGCTGGTGGACAACGCCAGTTCGGACGATGTCCGCCATCGATTGCGCGACCGGGCAGCGGCGGCATCGACGCTCACCCTGATTGAGAATGCCGAGAACCTCGGCCTGGCGGCGGCGCAGAACCAGGGGCTGGAGCTCGCCCGGGTCGCTGGGGCGGACTGGATCCTCCTGCTTGATGACGACAGCGTGCCCGCGCCTGACATGGTGGTGCGGCTGCTGGACGGCTGGCGGTCGCTGGCGGGCCGCGACCGGGTCGGCCTGCTGTCGCCGCGGCTCAGCGACGCCGAGGGCACGCTGAAGCCCTATCTGCTGTCCAGCGGCACCGGCTGGGACCTGCGGCGCGGTCGGATGGTGCCGGGGGCGGTGGTGCGCGACGGGGTCTTCGCCATCGCCTCGGGCAGTCTGCTCCGCCGCGACGTGCTCGACGTGGTCGGGCCCATGGCCGGGTCGTTCTTCATCGATTACGTGGATATCGAGTTCAGCCTGCGCCTGCGCCGGGCCGGGTTCGAGATCGTCGGCATCGGCGACGCCGTGCTCACCCATCGGCTGGGCGAATTCCATGAGACCGAGGTGCTGGGCCGCAGGGTGGCGCTGAACACCCATTCCGCCTGGCGCAGACGGCTGATCCACCGCAACCGGGTGCGGGTCTGGCGGCGGTTCGCGGCCGAGGTCCCTGCCTGGGTGGGCTGGGACGTCACCGCGGCGCTCTACGATGTCTGGAAGGCGGCCGTCTACGAGACCGACAGGGGCGCGAAGCTTCGCGCCATCTTCGGTGGCTTCCTGGCGGGCTGGCGGGGGTAAGGCGGTTGGGGCCTACCGGCCGGAGCCGCTGCGCAGCCGCTCGCCGATCCAGGCGAGCGTGATCGGCACCGCCCGGACGGCCAGGCGGGCGAAGATCGCGACGCTTATGATGCTGAGCATCAGGTCCGGATACTGCGGCCGGAAATGCTTGCGGAAATATTTCGTGGCGCTGATCGACTTGTGCCACTCGACGGTGAACGGCGAGACTCGGCTGGTGCCCTTCACATGGGTGACCGCCGCGTCGGGGACGTAGAGGATCTGCTTGCCGGACTTGGCGACCCGCATGCACAGGTCGACGTCCTCCACATGCAGGAAGTAGTCCTCGTCCATGCCGCCCAGCGCGTTGTAGGTCTCCGTCGGGATCATCATGAAGGCGCCGGAGATGCACTGCACCGCGGTGACCTTGTCCAGCGGCTCGGTCTCGTTGAGGTTCAGGCGCTGGAAATGCGGGTGGTTCGGCATCAGCCGGTCGAGCCGGAACAGCTCCACCAGACAGGTCCAGGGCGTCATCAGGTTGCGCCGGCCGCCGCGCTGCTCGCTGCCGTCCGGATTCTCGATCCGCACGGTCGCCATGGCCGCCTGGGGGGCGTCGTCGAACACGGCGAACACCCGGTTCACCACGCCCGGCCGCAGGACACAATCCGGGTTAAGCAGCAGCACATAGGCGGTCTTGGCGTAGCGCACGCCGAGATTGCAGCCCCGGGAAAACCCGACATTGCCCTGTCCCCGGATGACGACAAGACGCTTGTCCTCGGCAGCGAGCGCGTCGATCGCGGCACGGGTGTCCGACGAATTCCCGTTATCGACCAGGACGACGGATCGCACGCCCTCCTGCTGCAGAGCGGCGGTCACGCTGTCGATCAGAACCGACCCGGTCCGGTAGGACACGACGACCACCGTGCAGGCGTGAGCCCGCACCGGCTCGCGCTGGGATGACTCCATCGCGGGGCTGGTGCTGACTGCCCTGGGGCGTAAGGCAACAACCCGCCGGTCAAAAGGTTCTGTCGTCAGGCTCATCAGGTCCCGATCGTTTTCCCGACCAATAAATTCCGCCCGTCCTCCTCTTAGCAGGAGTTCGGTATCATACAATCGTGTCAAAAGGCACTTAAGGTGAACACTAGCATATTGCCGCGCTCCGAAGAAACGCGCCTGCCTGCGGAGTTGTAGACGTCACTTGCACCATGCTATCACCCGCCGCGGTTTCTCGCCCGCCCTCCGATCGATCCCAAGGCCTGGGCCGGCAAGCGTATCCGGAGGATAGAACGTGCAGGTAGAATCGCTGGCAATCCCGGACGTAAAGATCCTGACGCCGAAGCGGTTCGGCGACCCCCGCGGCTTCTTCTCCGAGACCTACAACAAGGCGGCCTTCGCCGAGCACGGTTTGAGCCTGGATTTCGTCCAGGACAATCACTCCATGTCCCAGGCCGTCGGCGTGCTGCGCGGCCTGCATTTCCAGACCCCGCCCTTCGCCCAGGACAAGCTGGTGCGGGTGGTGAAGGGCCGGATCTTCGACGTGGCCGTCGATATCCGCCAGGGTTCGCCCACCTACGGCAATTGGGTCGGCGCGGAGATCTCGGCCGAGGCCTGGAACCAGATCCTGGTGCCGGTCGGCTTCGCCCACGGCTTCGTCACCCTCGAGCCGGATACCGAGGTGATCTACAAGGTCACCGCTCCCTATGCGCCGGAGAACGACAAGGGCCTGGCCTGGGACGATCCGGCGATCGGCATCGACTGGCCGCTGAACGGCGCGACGCCGACCCTGTCCGACAAGGACACCAAGCATCCCAAGCTGGCCGATCTGCCGGCCTATTTCTCGATCTGACGTCGGCGCTGGAGAGGGTCATGGCGACACCGAAAACGGTTCTGGTCACCGGCGGCGCCGGATTCATCGGATCGGCGGTCATCCGGCTGCTGATCGCCGAGACCGATGTGCGTGTGGTGAATGTCGACAAGCTGACCTACGCGGCCAGCGGTACCGCCCTGCGCGCCGTCGAGGACAGCAACCGCTACGCCTTCGAGCAGGTCGACATCACCGACTCGGCGGCGCTGAAGCGGGTGTTTGAGACCCATGACCCGGACGCGGTGATGCATCTGGCGGCCGAGTCCCATGTGGACCGCTCGATCGACGGGCCGGAAGCGTTCATCCAGACCAACATCATCGGCACCTTCCGCCTGTTGCAGGCCGCGCGCCAGCATTTCGGCGGCCTGGAGGACGGCCGCAAGGCGGGCTTCCGTTTCCACCACATCTCCACCGACGAGGTGTTCGGCTCGCTCGGCGACGAGGGCATGTTCACCGAGGAGACCGGCTACGACCCGCGTTCGCCCTATTCGGCGTCGAAAGCCTCGTCCGACCATCTGGTGCGGGCCTGGGGCGAGACCTACGGGCTGCCGGTCGTGGTGTCGAACTGCTCGAACAATTACGGGCCGTTCCACTTCCCCGAGAAGCTGATCCCGCTGATGATCATCAAGGGTCTGCGGGGCGAGCCCCTGCCGGTCTATGGCAACGGCCAGAACGTGCGCGACTGGCTGTTCGTCGAGGACCATGCCCGGGCGCTGTGGACCGTGCTGTCCAAGGGCGCGGAAGGCGAGAGCTACAATATCGGCGGCCATAACGAGATGTCCAACCTGGCCGTGGTCGAGACGATCTGCGACCTGCTGGACCGCCATGCGCCGCCGCTCCCGGGCGGCAAGTCCCGGCGCGAGCTGATCACCTTCGTCACCGACCGGCCGGGCCACGATTTCCGCTACGCCATCGATGCCGCCAAGATCGAGCGCGAGCTCGGCTGGACGCCCCGCGAGACCTTCGAGAGCGGGATCGAGAAGACGGTGCGCTGGTATCTGGACAACGAGGCCTGGTGGCAGCCGCTGCTCGACCGCAACGTGCTGGCCCGGGTCGGCACCGGCACCGCCGGAAAGACGGGGTGAGCATGCGGGTTCTGGTAACCGGAGTGACCGGCCAAGTCGGCGGCGCACTCGTCCGGCTGGCCGGCGACGAGACCGCCGAGGGCATCGAGATCGTCGGCGTCGGCCGGGATCGCCTGGACCTCGCCCAGCCCGGCCGCATCGACGGGGCGCTCGACGCCGTGCGTCCGGACCTGGTGATCAATCCCGCCGCCTATACCGCCGTGGACAAGGCCGAGCAGGAGACCGATCTGGCCTTCGCCATCAACCGCGACGGCCCCGCCGCCCTGGCGGCCGCCTGCGCGGAGCGGCGGATCGGCCTGATCCATGTCTCCACCGATTACGTGTTCGATGGCGAGGGCAGCCGCCCCTACCAGCCGACCGATCCGGTCTCGCCCCTGGGCGTCTACGGGGCGTCCAAGGAGGCCGGCGAGACCGCGATCCGCCACGCGCTGGAGGATCACCTGATCCTGCGCACGGCCTGGGTCTACGCGGCCCGCGGCGGCAATTTCATGAACACCATGCTGCGGGTCGGCAAGGATCGGGACGAGCTGCGGGTCGTCGACGATCAGTTCGGCACGCCGACAGCGGCGGTCGATATCGCAGGCGCCCTGCTGGCGCTGGTGCGGGCACGCATGGACGGAGCGCCGGTGGCCGCCGGCACCTACCACTACACCGCCGACGGGACCACCACCTGGCACGGCTTCGCCGAGGCGATCTTCGACCGGGCGGAGCCGCTCTGGGGGCGGCGACCGACGGTTCACGCGATTCCGACCGTTGACTACCCGACCCCGGCGAAGCGCCCGGCTTATTCCGTACTTGATACCTCAGCGTTGATCGCGGCATTGCCGACCCTGCCGCACCGGTCCTGGCAGGCGGCCCTGGATGAAGTTTTCGCCGCCCGTATGGCGGCAGAGGAGACGGTCTGATGAAAGGGATCATTCTGGCGGGCGGGTCCGGGACCCGGCTCTATCCGTTGACCATGGTGGCCAGCAAGCAGTTGCTGCCGGTCTACGACAAGCCGATGATCTACTACCCGCTGACCACGCTGATGCTTGCCGGTATCCGCGAGATCCTGGTGATCACCACGCCGCAGGACCAGCCGGCCTTCCAGCATCTGATGGGCGACGGCACCAAGTGGGGCATCGAGATCACCTATGCGGTCCAGCCGGAACCGAACGGCCTTGCGGAAGCCTTCATCATCGGCCGCGAGTTCGTCGGCAACGACCCGGTGGCCCTGGTTCTGGGGGACAACATCTTCTACGGACACGGCCTGACCGAGATCCTGCAGCGCGCCCGCGCCGAGGCGTCGGGGCAGGGCGGGGCGACCGTCTTCGGCTATTACGTGAGCGATCCGGAGCGCTACGGCGTCGTCGATTTCGACGAGGCGGGCAAGGCCACCTCCATCGTCGAGAAGCCGGCGAACCCGGCCTCGAACTGGGCGGTCACGGGGCTGTATTTCTACGACAACAGCGTGCTGGACGTCGCCGCCTCCATCAAGCCGTCGCCGCGCGGCGAGCTGGAGATCACCGACGTGAACAAGGTGTATCTGGACAACGGCACCCTGCGGGTCGAGCGCATGGGCCGCGGCTATGCCTGGCTCGATACCGGCACCCATGCGAGCCTGCTGCAGGCCTCGGAGTTCGTCCGCACGGTGGAGGAGCGTCAGGGCCTGAAGATCGCCTGTGTGGAAGAGATCGCCTATTACATGGACTACATCGACGCCGAGCAGGTGTTGAAACTCGCGGCCCCCCTGGCGAAATCGGGGTATGGTGAATATCTGCAGCGCATGGTTCGCGCGCGGCACTGACGCGGTGCGCGGAGATCCGGAGGCCGGCTCTTGTTTTTTCGTGCAGCACTCGCCCTGATCTTCTGCGCCGCTCTCGCATCCTTTGCCTATGCCTTCTGGCTGGTCCTGTCGCCGGAAGGCCATAACTGGAGCGTCGACATCCCGGTCGAGCGCCAACTGCCCAGGACCCAGGATCAGGCTGCCGCACCCGCCGACCCCGCCCCCCGGACGGAAGCCCCGGCCGCCGACGCGCCGGCACCCGCGGCGGACCCGGCGCCGCAATCGTCCGCACCCGCCGCCACACCTCCCGCCGTCTCTGCCCCCGCGGTCTCTGCCCCGACCGTCGCGCTTCCCGCGGTGGAGGGCGAACGGCCCATCACCCTGTCCCTGCCGATCGCCTGCGAGCCGGGCGTGGACTGCTGGGTGGTGAACTATGTCGATCTCGACCCCGGCCCGGGCCGCCAGGACTACCGTTGTGGCGAGATGTCCTATGACGGCCACAAGGGGACCGATATCGGCCTCGCCAATGACCGCCGGGTCGAGGAGAACGTCCCTGTCCTCGCCGCGGCAGCCGGCAAGGTGATCGGCACCCGCGACGGCGAGGAGGATCTCGGTACGGCGGGCATCGAGGCCGCCAAGGCCGCCGGCAAGGAGTGCGGCAACGGCGTGCGCATCGACCATGGCGACGGCTGGGCCACCCAGTACTGCCACATGCGCAAGGGCAGCGTGATCGTCCATCCGGGACAGGAGGTCTCAGCCGGTGACGCGCTCGGCGCGGTCGGCCTGTCGGGGATGACCCAGTTCCCGCATGTCCACCTCTCCGTGGTGCGTGGCTCCGAGGTGGTCGACCCGTTCCGGGGCGTTCTGGAGGGCGGCGAGAGCTGCGGTTTAGGCCGGCAGCCGCTCTGGGACGACAAGGCCCTGGCCTCCCTGGCCGCGATCAAGGCGCCGACGCTGCTCGACATCGCCTTCTTCGACCGCGTTCCCGACAGCGATCGGGCCGCTGCCGGCGAGGCCGCCATGACCAGCCTTCCGCCCGATGCCGGGGCGATCGTCGTCTGGTTCCGGGCGGTCGGCGTGCAGCCGGGCGATACGGGGCGGCTGACGCTGTTCGCTCCCGACGGCACGGCGGTGGCCGACGACACCCATACCTTCGACAAGACCCAGTCCGCGGTCTTCCGGGCGGTCGGCCTGAAGAACACCAGCGCCCGGTTCCCCGACGGCTTCACCCGCGGCGACTGGACGGGACGGGCGGTGCTGACGCGAAACGGTCAGGTGACCGGTGAGCGTACCGTGAAGGTTTCGGTGCCGACCGGCGGCTGACGCGTCAGCGTCACCCCGTTGCACTGCACCAGAGTGCTTGTTAAAGCTATTAGCAAGTTTTCGCTAATGCACGGGAGGCGGCCATCCGCGCGCGGCATCGACTGCTTGAAGACTACGATCCCGACGGGTTCTTCTGCGAATACCAGGGTGACACGGAGCGTCAGAAGGTACTTGCCGGCCTGCTGAAACGGTTGAACGGCACCACGCCGAAGGAACTGACGCGGCTCTCCAAAGCGGTCGATCGCGAACTCTACAACCTCGGCATTACCTTCACGCTCTACCACGAGGGCTCGTCGGTCGACCGGGTGCTGCCCTTCGACCTGATCCCCCGGGTGCTGACGCCGGCCGACTGGGAGACCATCGAGCAGGGCTCGATCCAGCGGGTGCAGACCCTGAACCTGCTGCTCGCCGACATCTATGGCGACCAGAAGGTGATCAAGGACGGTATCCTGCCCGCCGATCTGGTCTTCAAGAATCCGAACTACCGCCCGGAGATGGTCGGCCTCAAGGTCCCGGAAAACTCCTACGTCAACGTCTGCGGCGTCGACGTGGTGCGCGGCGGCGACGGCCAGTTCGTGGTGCTCGAGGACAACGCCCGCAGCCCGTCCGGCGTGTCCTACGTGGTGGAGAACCGCCAGCTCATGCGGCGGACCATGCCGCATCTTTTCGAGGGGATGAACGTCCGACCCGTGCTCGATTACGGGCTGCGGCTGCATCGCGCCCTGTGCGAGTCAGCACCGGCCGGCGTCAGCGATCCGCAGGTCGTTCTGCTGTCGCCCGGGCCGTTCAATTCCGCCTATTTCGAGCATGTGTTCCTGGCCCGCGAGATGGGCATCCCGCTGGTCACCGGCCAGGACATGGTCGTGGAGAACGACAAGGTCTACATGCGCACCACCGGCGGCCTGATGCCGGTGCATGTGATCTACCGCCGGATCAACGACGACTTCCTCGATCCGGAGGTGTTCCGCGAGGACAGCATGCTCGGCGTGCCGGGCGTGATGCGTGCCTACGCCAAGGGCAACGTGACGATCGCCAACGCGGTCGGCACCGGCGTGGCCGACGACAAGGGCGTCTACGCCTATATCCCGCGGCTGATCAAATACTACCTGGATCAGGATGCCATCCTGCCGAACGTGCCGACCAACCTGTGCCGCGAGAAGGACGGGCTGCAGTACACGCTCGACAATCTGGACAAGCTGGTGACCAAGCCGGTCGGCGAGGCCGGCGGCTACGGCGTGGTGATCGGTCCGCGCGCCTCGGCCCGCGAACTGGCGGAGACCCGCAAGGCGATCGAGAAGGATCCGGCGAACTACATCTCCCAGCCGATGGTCGAGCTGTCGGTCTCCCCGACCCTGATCGCCGGACGGGTGGAGCCGCGCCATGTGGATCTGCGGCCGTTCTGCGTGACCGGCAAGTCGACCTGGGTGCTGCCCGGCGGCCTGACCCGCGTCGCGCTGAAGAAGGGCTCCCTGGTGGTGAACTCGTCCCAGGGCGGCGGATCCAAGGACACCTGGGTGCTGGAGTAGGCCGATGCTGTCACGCTATGCAGAGAACGTGTACTGGCTCGGCCGTTATGTCGAGCGCGCCGAGAACCTCGCCCGCCTTCTGGACACCCACGGCTCCTTCGCCCGCGACCCGCGCGCGACCGGCGACTGGGAGGCGGTGATCCGGATCAATGCGGATGAGGAGGAATTCTTCAGCCGCAACAAGGAAGCGACGGCGGCGGCGGTCCTGTATTTCTACCTGATCGACCCGAAGAGCCCGACCTCGATCCTGAACTCGATCGGCTACGCCCGGGAGAATGCGCGGACGGTGCGGCACCTGATCAGCACCGAGCTCTGGGCGCATCTGAACACCTTCTTCGGCGAGATGCATGAGCTGAAGCGCCGGGACATCGGCCTTGCCCGCCTGGCAAAGGTGGCGTCGTTCATCAAGACCAACTGCCAGACCCATACGGGCATCGCCGAGGGCACCCTGTACCGGGATCAGGCCTATCGCTTCTATCAACTCGGCCGCCACGTGGAGCGCGCCGACCAGACCTCGCGCCTGCTCGACGTGAAGTACCGCCAGCTTCAGAGCGTGGAGGAGGATCCGGGCTCGCCGATCGACATCAGCCAGTGGAACGCCCTGCTGCGCTCCGCCGCCGGGTACCAGGCCTATCGCCGCACCCGTCCGGGCAGCATGAGCACCAGCGACGTGGCCCGCTTCCTGATGTCGGACAGCGAGTTCCCGCGCTCGATCTGCTTCTGCCTGTACCGGATCAAGTACGACCTCGCCTGTCTGGAGAGCGAGCATGGGCTCGAACTGGGCGAGGGGCTGCGCGCGAAGCTGGGACGGGTCATGGAGATCTCCGGCCAGACACCCACCGACCGGATCGAACCGGCCTGGCTGCACAAGTTCGCCGACGCCATCCAGGACGGCCTGCTCGAACTCAGCGGTGCGCTGGGAGAGCGGTTCTTCGGGCTGGCCGAGGCAGCGGAATAACCGGCAACGGTTTGTTCACGTTTCGTCGTTAGGGTTATCGACGTTACTGGTTGTGGGCGGACTGCCATGCAGGTCCTCAGCATCATTCACCGCACGGAGTATTCGTACCGCGAGCCGGTACGGTTCGGAGAGCATCGCCTGCTGTTCCGCCCGCGCGACAGCCATGACATGCGCCTGGTCGACAGCCGGCTGAAGATCCTGCCGGCCTCGAACGTGCGCTGGATGCACGACGTGTTCTCCAACTCCGTGGCGGTCGCCCGCTTCGACGATCCGGCCGACCGGCTGCTGTTCGAGAGCGTGATCGTGGTCGAGCACTACGCCGCCAGCGCCCCGGTCTTCGAGATCGCCGAGCACGCCCGCTACCTGCCCTTCGCCTATGCTCTGGACGACCTGCAGGATCTCGGCCGCACCGCCACGCGCCACCATCCCGACGACGGGAAGATCGAGGCCTGGGCCCGCTCGTTCTTCACCGGCGAGAAGACCGAGACGCTCGACCTGCTGCGCCGCATGACCGAGAGCGTGCGCGCCGATTTCGCCTATCGTCCGCGCGAGGAGGAGGGGGTGCAGTCCCCGTCCGAGACGCTGCTGCGCAAGCGCGGGACCTGCCGCGACTTCGCCCTGCTGATGATGGAGGCGGTCCGGGCGCTGGGCCTCGCCGCCCGGTTCGTCACCGGCTACGTCTTCGATCCGGCGGTGGAGGTGGGCGGCGGCGTGGTGAATTCGATCCACGGTGGCCAGGCCGTCCAGGGGGCGGGCGCCACCCATGCCTGGGTCCAGGTCTATCTGCCGGGGGCCGGCTGGGTCGAATACGACCCGACCAACGGCATCATCGGCGGTGAGAACCTGATCCGCGTCGGCGTCGCCCGCGACCCGAGCCAGGCGATCCCGCTCCAGGGCAGCTATTTCGGTCCGGCCGAGGCCTTCGTGAAGATGGATGTCTGCGTCGACGTCCTGCGCGGCAACGTGCTGGAAAGCCGCGCCGCCTGACCGATCCCGCCTATTTCGTCTTCAGCACGAACTCCATGCCGCTTCGGTTGCCGACATAGATCCCGGGTTTCGTCCGCCTCAGGGAGAGGATCAGGCCGGAAACCATCACATCGACCCGGTCGCCCTGCATGCGGACCACCTGGGCGTCCATCTTCTGGTCGGTATCCGTGCACTCGACCGTCACCGTGTCGTCCAGGCGCATGACCGCGCTCCCTGCTGGAGAGAAGGACGACAGGATAGCCGATTCGTGTGACATCCGCCCGCGTTCGATATCGCTCGATCTGATACAGTGCGTTTATCGCGATCTCATCGGGCGTTCGGAGCGTGCCATGGACATGCAGGACCTGAAGGTTTTCGAGGCGGTGGCCCGCCATGGCGGCATGAAGCGGGCGGCGGAGGAACTGGCCACCGTCCAGTCCAACGTCACCGCCCGGATCCGCGCACTGGAGGAGGACCTGGAGGTCCGGCTGTTCGACCGGCACAGCCGCGGCGTCGCCCTGACCGCCGCCGGCGAGCGGCTGCTGCCCTATGCCCATCGCGCCGCCGTGCTGATGACCGATGCCCGGCGGGCCGCCCGGGACGACGGCACGCCCTCGGGCTCCCTGGTGGTCGGCTCGCTGGAGACCACGGCCGCGCTGCACCTGTCGCGGCCGCTCGCCGCCTATGTGGCCGCCCATCGCGAGGTGGATCTCGTTCTGCGCACCGGCACCACGGCGGAGCTGATCGAGCGGGTGCTCAAGGGCGAGCTGGAGGGCAGTTTCGTCTGCGGCCCGGTCGCCCATCCCGAACTCGAGGTGCAGACCGTCTATCATGAGGAGCTGGTGCTGGTGGCCCCACCCGGCCTCGGCGCCATCGAGGCGCTGTCGGCCCGGCGCGAGGTGCGGATCGTGGTGCTGCGGGCCGGCTGCTCCTACCGCCAGCGGCTGGAGGAGATCCTCGCCCGCCGCGGCATCGTCGGCCTGCGGACCCTGGAGTTCGGCACGATCGAGGCCATCGTCGGCAGCGTGGCCGCCGGCCTGGGCGTGACCCTGATGCCGCGCGGCATCGTCGCCCCGGCGGAGGCCGAGGGGCGGGTCGAGCTGCACCGTCTGCCGCCGGAGGACGGGCTGGTCGAAACCCTGTTCATCCGCCGCCGCGACGGCCACGCCTCCAGTGCCCTGACCGCCCTGATCGCCACGGCGGCCGGGCCGGCCCAGGCGGTGGCGGCGGAGTAGGTATCTCCTGAATTGATCGCCGGTATCGGATCAATTCGCTTCTCGTGAGAGCGGCGCGCCCCTAGCTTGCCTGCATGAGCGAGGCGATGACAATGACCGAGACGAGCGCGCGGATGCCCTGGCGGGCGGTTGCGGCCGGATGTGCCGCCATGCTGGTGGGCATTGGCCTCGCCCGCTTCGCCTATACCCCGCTGATCCCGGCGGTGGTGGAGGCCGGGTGGTTCGCGCCGGCCGCCGCCCTCTATCTTGGGGCCGCCAACCTGCTCGGCTATCTGGCGGGGGCGGTGGCGGGCAACCGGCTGTCGGCCCGGTTCGGGGCGGTGCCTGTGCTGCGCTGGTCGATGGCGGCCTGTGCCGTCTCCCTGCTGGTCTGCGCCGAGCCGCTGGGCTTCCTCTGGGTCTTCCTGTGGCGCCTGGTGGCCGGGATCGCCGGCGGCGCGCTGATGGTGGTCGCGGCCCCGACCGCGCTGGCCCAGGTGCCCCAGGGACGGCGCGGGCTTGCCGGCGGGCTGATCTTCACCGGCGTCGGTCTCGGCATCGCCATCTCCGGAACCCTGGTGCCCGCCCTTCTGCAGATCGGGCTGGTGGAGACCTGGCTTGCCCTGGGCGGGCTCTGCGCCGTCTTCACCCTGCTGGTCTGGACCTGGTGGCCGGAGGGAGCGGCACCCCGCCGCCTCGGCGGCGCGCGGGCCTCGTCCAGCGTTTCGGTGATCGCCCTGCTGGCGGTCTACGGGCTGATCGCCGCCGGGCTGGTGCCGCACATGGTGCTGCTGGTGGACTTCGTGGTGCGCGGACTGGAGCGCTCCTTCGCCCTGGGGGCGGCGGTCTGGATCGCGCTCGGCATCGGGGCTGCCTGCGGGCCGACCCTGGCGGGACGGCTGGCCGACCGGATCGGCTTCGCCGCCGGGCTGCGGCTGTATCTGGTCGTCGTCGGTCTGGCGGTCGCCGCCCTGGCGCTCGGCGTCGGCGAGATCGGCCTGTTCGTCTCCGCCGTGGTCGGCGGAGCATCGATTCCCGGCGTGGTGCCGCTGGTGCTCGGCCGGGTGCACGACCTGGTGGAGGATCCCGCCGCCCGGCTCGGCACCTGGGGGCGGGCAGCCATGGCCTTCGCGGTCGGGCAGGCGGCCGGCGCCTACGGTTTCTCCGCCCTCTACGACCGCCTAGGCTCCTATCCTCTCATCTTCGCGCTCGCCGCCGGGCTGATGGCCCTGGCACTGGTCATCGACCTTGTGTGGGTGCGCCGCCCGACGCCATAGTGCGGCCCGACCGACACCCACGCGGACCGAGCCCGTGCGCATCCTCTCGATCCTCGCCGGTGCCGCCAATGGCGGGGCCGAGACCTTCTTCGTCACCCTGACCAAGGCGCTCGCCGAGGCGGGGGAGGAGTCCCGCGCCGTCATCCGCCCGAACCCGCCGCGCCGGGCCGACCTGGAGGCCGGCGGGGTGCCGGTTTCCGAAGCGCCCTTCGGCTCCTGGCTCGATTTCCGCACCAAGCCGGCGCTGCGCCGGGTGGTGGCGGAGTTCCGGCCCGAGGTTGTGCTGTCCTACATGAGTCGGGCCAGTTCCTTCATGCCCGCCGGCAACCATGCCAAGGTTGCCCGTCTGGGTGGCTTTTACGACCTTAAATACTTCCGCAACTGCGACCACCTGGCCTGCATCACCGAGGGTATCCGCCGCCACGTGATCGCGCATGGCTGGCCGGAGGATCGGTGCAGCGTGATCCCGAACTTCGCCGAGCGCGACGACAGCCCGGCCGCCGACCGCGCCGCCCTGGGCGTGCCGGAGGGGGCGACCGTCGTCTTCACCCCGTCGCGCCTGCACAAGGTGAAGGGCTTCGACGTGCTGATGCAGGCGGCGGTCGATCTGCCCCAGGTGCATCTCTGGATCGCGGGCAGCGGGCCGGAGGACGCCTCGCTCAAGGCGCTGGCGGGCGAACTCGGCATTGCCGACCGGGTCACCTTCCTAGGCTGGCGGCGCGACACCGGTGCGTTCTTCCGGAGTTGCGACATCGTCGCCTTCCCGTCGCGTCACGAGCCCTTCGGCACGGTGACCCTGGAGGCCTGGGCCTATGGCAAGCCGCTGGTGACCACCGACGCCGACGGTCCGGCGGAGTTCGTGCGTGACGGCGAGGACGGTCTGATCGTGCCCAAGGGTGAGGCAGGTCCCCTGCGTGACGCCCTGCGCCGGGTGATGGAGGAGAAGGGGCTGGCCGACCGTCTTGTCGCCGCCGGCACCGCCCGTCACGAGGGGGACTTCACACAGGACGCCTGCGTCGCCAATTACAGGGCGCTGTTCCGGCGGCTTCGCGGCATGCGTGCCTGAAGCGCGGGGCTTCGTGATCGCCTTGTCCTGGCGGATCTGCTAGGACGGGCGCCATACCCTGTCCTTGCGCCCGGCCGATGTCCGATACCCAGCCCGCCAGTTCCGCCCTGCCCCCGCTCAGTGTGATCGTTCCCGTCTGCGACGAGGCGGGCGCCATCGCCGCGCTGTTGCAGGAGATCCTCGACAAGGTCGGCGCCGCCTACAGTGTCGAAGTAATCGTCGTCGATGACGGCAGCCGGGACGGCACCGACGGGATCGTCGCCAACCTGGCCGCCAAGGACCCGCGCATCACCCTGATCCGCCACGCCGCCCGCTCCGGCAAGAGTGCCGCCCTGCGCACCGGCGCCATGGCGGCGACCTCTCTCTGGATCGCGACGATCGACGGCGACGGCGAGAACGATCCGGCCGACGTGGTCGCCATGGCCTCCCGGATCGACGCTACCCGTGTGGGCCGGGTCGGCCTGGTCGCCGGGATCCGCCGCCGCCGCACCGCGGGCATCCGCCGGCTGATCGCCTCGCGTATCGGCAACGGGGTGCGCCGCCTGCTGCTGCGCGACGACTGCCCGGACACCGCCTGCGGCCTGAAGGTGGTGCCGCGTCCGCTGTTCCTGGCCTTCCCCTATTTCGACAGCCTGCACCGCTACATGCCGGCGCTGACCAAGCGCTACGGCTACGACACGCTGCATGTCTCGGTCGATGACCGGCCGCGCATGGCGGGGCGGTCGAAATACACCAATATCGGCCGCGCCCTGGTCGGGATCGTCGACCTGCTGGGCGTGGTCTGGCTCCTGCGCCGCACGACCGTCGGCGCCAACCCCATTGCGGAAGCGGATCGCGCGCCATGATGCCCGACGTGCCCCAGTCTCCGAATGCCCTGTCCCCTCGCCAATGGCTGCTAGTGCTTGTGATCGCCGTGGCAGCCCTGATGCCGGGGATCTTTCAGATCCCGGCGATGGACCGCGACGAGTCCCGCTATGCCCAGGCGTCGCGCCAGATGCTGGAGACCGGTGACCTGGTCGACATCCGCTTCCAGGACGTGCCGCGCCACGTGAAGCCGATCGGCACCTACTGGCTGCAGGCGGCAAGTGCCGAGATCCTGGGCGGCGGTCCGGAGGCCGGGATCTGGGCCTATCGCATGCCCTCCCTGCTGGGGGCCATCGCCATCGTCGCCATGACCGCCTGGCTGGCCGCAAGGCTCGGCGGGGCGACGGCCGGCGTGGCGGCCGGCATCGTCATCGCGCTTGCGCTGATCACCAGCGTGGAGGCGCGCACGGCCAAGACCGACGCCCTGCTGGTGGCGGCGATCCTGGCCGCCCAGATCGCCCTGCACCGCATCGCCACCCATCCGGATCGGCCGGAGGGCTTCTTCGGCGGCGGGCTGCGCTCGCCCGCGGCGTTCTGGCTGTTCCACGGGATCGGGCTGCTGATAAAGGGGCCGATCATCACCCTGGTGGCCGGCACCACCATCGCCGCCTGGTGCCTGTGGAACCGGGACCGCGAACTGCTGCGGCGGATGTATTGGCTGCCGGGCATCGCGCTGAGCCTCGCCGTGGTCGCCCCCTGGGTGATTGCCATCACCATGAAGGTCGGGCCGGGCTTCCTGGAGGAAGCGATCGGTCACGCCCTCCTGGGCAAGGTGGCCCGCGGCGACGACTCCCACGGCGCTCCGCCGGGCTATCACACCCTGTTCTTCCTACTGGTGTTCTGGCCGGGCACGGCCCTGGCGGCCGGCGGCGCCATGCTGGCCTGGACCCGCCGGGTCTCGCCGGATGTCCGCTTCCTGATCTGCTGGATCGTGCCGACCGTCGTCGTATTCGAGGCGGTGGCGACCAAGCTGCCGCACTACACCTTCCCGACCTATCCGGCGATAGCCGTGCTGGCCGGACTGTTCCTCGCCACCGGGACCGGTCTGGTCGCCAGCGGCAAGGGCCGGACGGCCCACCGGGTGCTCGGCGCGATCGCCGTGCTGGTCAGCCTCGCGGTCGCGGCCGTGCCCACCGCCGCCAAGATCCATCTGACCGGCACCGTGACGCCGGGGACCATCGCCGCGACCGGAGTCGGCCTCGTAGTCGTGGTCCTGATGGTCCGCTTCCTCAAGGAGCTCTCGCTTGCCCGGCTGGTGCATCTCGCGGTCGGCGTCTGCGTGTTCTACGGCCTGACCTTCGCCGTGGTGGCGCCTTCGCTGGACCGTCTGTGGATCGCCCGCGCCCTGCAGCCGGTGATCGCCTCAGCCGGCACCTGCGAGACCGGTCCGCTGGTCACCGCCGGCTTCTCCGAGCCGAGCATGGTCTTCGTCCACGGCACCAAGACCCGGCTCAGCGATGCGTCCGGCGCCCTCGATACCCTGGCCGCCAACCCGCTCTGCGCCATCGCCGTGGTCGAGCGCCGGCAGCAGGCGGATTTCCTCGCCGGCGTGGAGGCCCTCGGCCTCAAGGTCGAGGCGGCGGGGGAGGTGCAGGGCCTGAACTACTCTCGAGGGCACGAGATCAACATCACGGTCTACCGGGTCGCCCAGCCATAGGCGTGCCGTTGAGGTAATGACAGCGCGCCCGGTCCTTCCGTAAGGTCGGCGCCGTCCTTTCGCGTCCCCTGATCCGGAGAGTTTCCGTGTACGATCTTCTCGACCGCCTCAGCATCGTCGAGGCTTCGGCCTTCGTCGCCGCCCCGCTCGCCGCCATGACCCTGGCGCAGCTCGGCGCCGAGGTGATCCGGGTCGACATGATCGGCGGCGGCCTCGACTACAACCGCTGGCCCCTGTCCAAGGAGACCGGGCGCAGCCTGTACTGGGCCGGGCTGAACAAGGGCAAGAAGTCGGTGGCGGTGAACCTGCGCGATCCGCGCGGCCGCGAGCTGGTGCAGACGCTGGCGACCCGGCCGGGCGACGATGCCGGCATCCTGCTCACCAACTTCGCCGGCCTGCCCTGGCTGTCCCAGGAGGTGCTGGAGGAGAAGCGGGCCGACGCCATCTCCGTCGCCGTGAAGGGCAGCCCGGACGGCTCTCCCGCCGTCGACTATACAATCAACTGCGCGGTGGGCTATCCGCACCTGACCGGGCCGGACACAACGCCGGTGAACAACGTGCTGCCGGCCTGGGACGTGGGCTGCGGCCTGCATGCGGCCCTGGCCATCGTCGCCTCGGTCGACCGGCGCAAGCGTACCGGCAAGGGTGGGCGCGCCGAGGTGGCGCTGAGCGATGTCGCCATGGCGATGGTCGGCAATATGGGCCAGATCGGCGAGGTGCAGCGCAACGGCGTCGACCGCGGACCCATCGGCAACGACCTCTACGGCGCCTTCGGCCGGGATTTCGCCACCTCGGACGGCCGGCGGGTGATGATTTCGGCCATCACGGTGAAGCAGTGGAAGGGTCTGTGCCGGGTCGCCGGGATCGAGCAGACGGTCGCCGGGCTGGAGAGCGCGCTCGGCGCCGACTTCTCCGACGAGGGCCAGCGCTTCGAGTGGCGCAAGGTGCTGTTCGCGCTGATCGAGAAGTGGTGCGGCGACAACAGCCTGGACGCGGTCGGTGCCGCACTGACGGAGGCGGGCGTGACCTGGGGGCCGTATCAGACCGTGGGACAGATGCTGGCCGACGACTGGCGCGCCTCGGAGAAGAACCCGCTGTTCCAGACCGTGACCCATCCTGAGGTGGGCGAGGTGCTGACCCCCGGCTCGCCGATCGACTTCCGCAGCCTGGAGCGCCTGCCCGTGGCCCCGGCGCCGGCTCTGGGGCAGCACACGGATCAGGTGTTGGCGGAGGCGCTCGGTCTCGACAGCGGGGCGATCGGCAAGCTGCATGACGACGGGATCGTGGCGGGGGCGGTCTGACCCACCCCACCCGTCAATCCACCCCACCCGTCATCCTGGACTTGATCCAGGATCATGCATCGTACCCGTCCGCGGCATGATCCCGAATCAAGTTCGGGATGACGGTTAGGGTTTGTGGAGGGGAGGGTCAGCGAGCCAGCAGTTCAACAAACTCCCCGAGCGCCAGACGTCTCCGCCCCTGCTTGCCCACCCGCGGCTTCGCCGCCAGCAGCGCATTGAGGATCGCCTCCTCCGTTGCCTCGATCGTCGCGCGGAAGAACCGGTCGATGGCGTCCTCGTGCAGCACGCTGCGGGTCATTACCTTGCTGTTTTTCGGCGCATGCGGGATCGGCTCGGCGGTGGAGACGGCGAGCGCGATGTCGCCGCTGCCGGAGCCCAGATGGGAGCCGGTGCGCACGATCCCCGCCCCCGCCCGCGTGGCGACCCGCCGAAGCTGGCGGCTGTCGAGTGGGGCGTCGGTGGCGACCAGCACGATGATCGAACCCTTCTCGGCGCCCGACGCTTCCGCTCTGATCCGCTCCTCGATCGCGGGACCGACCGCCCGTCCGTCGACACGCAGATCCGCCAGCCGCCCCATGTTGCACAGGGTGAGCACCCCCAGCGTGTAGTCGCGCCTGCTCACCCGTACCACCCGCGACGCGCTGCCGATCCCGCCGGCGAGGCCGTAGCAGCTCATGCCCGTCCCGGCGCCCACATTCCCCTGCTCGAACACCGGCGACACCCCGTCCAGGGCGGCACGCACGTGGCTCTCGGTCACATGCAGGCCGCGGATGTCGTTCAGCCAGGCGCCGTCGTTGCATTCCATGACCACCGGGTTCACGGTGCCGGTGGTGTCGCCGATCTCCGGCGTGCCCTCCAGCATGTGCCGGACCAGGGCGGTGGCGGCGGTGCCGACCGACAGGGTGTTGGTCAGCACCACCGGCGTCTCAAGCGTGCCGAGTTCCTCCACCTGGACCAGGCCGATGCTCTTGCCGAAGCCGTTCAGCACATGGGCGGCGGCCGGCAGCTTGTCGCGGAAGGCGTTGCCCCCGTGGAACCGCACGGCGGTCACGCCGGTCTGGACCGGCCCGTCGGAGAGGGTGACGTGGCCGACCGCTACCCCCGGAACGTCGGCGATGGTGTTCGACGGCCCGGCGGTCAGCTCGCCGATGCGGATGCCGAGGGCGCTGAGGGTGGACGGCTGCGGAGACATGCGGCGGCTTTCTTTGTGAGTAGGACGGAACCGGCCCGGTCCCGCCCCCATATATAACGGCCAGAGGCATGATGTCCGCCCGTGCCGATGCGGCGGGCCGACAGGAACGGAACAGACTATGAAGCTCTTCGAGTGCCAGAACTGCGGCCATCTCCTGTATTTCGAGAACACGGTCTGCGTGCGCTGCGGCCATACGCTGGGCTATCTCCCCGGCCAGGCCCAACTCAGCGCCCTGCAGCCGGCGCAGGAGCCGGGGCTGTGGCAGGCGCTCGGCGATACCGACCACCTGTACCGGGCCTGCGCCAATGCCGAGCACGGCGCCTGCAACTGGATGGTGCCGGCGGAGAGCGGGGAGGAATACTGCCGCGCCTGCCGACTGAACCGGACGGTGCCCAATCTCAGCCATCCCGAGCGGTTGGATCTCTGGCGGCCGCTGGAGGCGGCCAAGCGGCGGCTGATCTACAGCCTGCTGCGCCTCGGCCTGCCGGTGCAGAGCAAGGAGGACGATCCCGACAAGGGTCTCGCCTTCGATTTCCTGTCGGCCGAGGATTCCGACGAGCCGGTGCTGACCGGTCATGCGAACGGCGTGATCACCATCGATCTGGCCGAGGCCGACCCCGTGGCGCGCGAACAGATGCGCACGGACATGACGGAGAAATACCGGACGCTGCTGGGCCATTTCCGCCATGAGATCGGCCACTACTACTGGGCCGACCTGGTCGATGGCACCGGCTGGCTGGAGCCGTATCGGGCGCTGTTCGGCGACGAGCGGGCGGATTACGGCGAGGCGCTGAACCGGCATTACGAGAACGGACCGCCGGCGGACTGGCCTAACCATTTCATCAGCGCCTATGCCACGGCCCATCCCTGGGAGGACTTCGCCGAGAGCTGGGCCCATTACCTGCACATCGTCGATACGCTGGAGACGGCGCAGACGTTCGGGATGACCATCCGGGCACGCGCCGGCACCGACCCGATCCTGGCGATGGAGATCGAGTTCGACCCTTACCGGACCGCCGATTTCGACGGTCTGGTGGAGGCCTGGGTGCCGCTGACGGCGGCGGTGAACAGCTTGAACGCCAGCATGGGCCAGCCGGACCTCTACCCCTTTGTGCTGGCGAACGACGTGATCGAGAAGCTGCGCTTCATCCACCGGCTGGTGCGGGGCGAAGGTCCGGTCGGGTAAGGGGGCAGGGTGCCGTCAGAAGCCGGCGCTGGAATGGGAAATGATCGTGCCGCCTTCGCGCCAGGCGGCGGTTCCCTTGCAGCGCTTGCAGACCCGCTCGCCGGCCCATTCGCTCATAAACTCCTCCTGACACCGCAGGCAGGAGCGTGTCTGGGGCGGCGGGGCGACGGGGGCGTCGAGCTCTTCGCTGGGGGCAGAAACGGAACTCATAGAGGCGTCCTCTCGTATTGAAGTCCTGCAAGAGTCGAACCGTCTGCTGCGGGCGGATTCGACGGGTCTGCGCGAGAAACGAAAAGCAGACCGGCCCGGCACCGATTGGCGTCGAGCGATGGCAGTCTTCCGGGATGGCGATGCGCGCGACCCGGAAATCGGAGGTGCAGCCGTTGAGATATGGGGAGAGATTGAAAATTTACTATGCGACAATTTGGGCGTCGGAAGTTTTGTTACCCGGCAGGCCGGCGGTGCGATGACGGGCGGGGCGGCCCTGGCGCCGCCTGAAACTGTTGTGGGCAAGTGCGTCCGACCCCTTGCCCCACCTGCGCTCGGCGGCCATGATCGCCGCTCTTTATCGCCACCCGTCGAGGACGGAACTCAATGAACGGCCCCAAGATGAACGGCGCGGAATCGCTGGTCCGCACGCTGGTCGCATCCGGCGTGGAAGTCTGCTTCACCAACCCCGGCACCTCGGAGATGCACTTCGTCGCCGCCCTCGACCATGTGGAGGGCATGCGCTGCGTCCTCGGCCTGTTCGAAGGCGTGGTGACCGGCATGGCCGACGGCTACGGACGCATGGCGGACAAGCCCGCCTCCACCTTGCTGCATCTGGGCCCGGGCCTCGGCAACGGCATCGCCAACCTGCACAACGCCAAGAAGGCGTTCACCCCGATCGTCAACATCGTCGGGGAGCACGCCACCTATCACATCGAATACGACGCGCCGCTGACCGCCGATATCGAAGGCATCGCCCGTCCGGTCTCCGGCTGGGTGAAGACCTCGCGCTCGTCGACGGACGTGGCCGCCGACGGGGCCGCCGCGGTCGCCGCCTCCATGGGCCCTCCGGGTCAGATCGCCACCCTGATCCTGCCGGCCAACACCGCCTGGGATCCGTCGAACGGCCCGGCGGCACCGGTCGCCCCGCCCGCCCGCTCCGGCCCGGACGCCGATGCGGTCAGGAAGGCCGCCGCCGCCCTGATGTCCGGCGAGCAGACGCTGATCCACATGACCGGCGACGCCCTGCGCGCCGACCTGCTGGAGATCGCCGGCCGGATCCAGGCCAAGACCGGCTGCCGCCTGTCCTGCATGACCTCCAACGGCCGCTGGCAGCGCGGTGCGGGCCGGGTATCGATCGAGCGCATCCAGTACCCGGTCGACATCGCCCTGAAGCAGCTTGAGAGCGTGAAGAACCTGGTTCTGCTCGGCGCCAAGGTGCCGGTGGCCTTCTTCGCCTATCCGGACAAGCCGAGCGTGCTGATCCCGGACGGATGCAACGTTGTGGAGCTGGCCGACATCGCCGCCGACCACAAGGCGGTGCTGACCGCACTCTGCGACGAGCTCGACGCCTGGGGCAGCGAGCCGAAGATCCAGCAGGCCAAGAAGCCCGACCTGATCACCGGCGGCGCGATCACCCCCGACTCCGTCGCGGCGGCGCTTGGCCGCTACATGCCGGAGAACGCGATCATCGCCGATGAGAGCGTCACCTCGGGCCGCGGTTTCATGCCGTATACCGAAGGTGCGCCGCCCCATGACTGGCTGGCCCTGACCGGCGGGTCGATCGGCATCGGCATGCCGTATGCGACCGGTGCGGCGATCGCCTGTCCGGACCGAAAGGTGATCTGCACCGAGGGCGACGGCTCCGGCATGTACACCCTGCAGGCGCTCTGGACCCAGGCGCGCGAGGGCTGCGACGTGGTGAACATCATCTTCGCCAACCGCTCCTACGCGATCCTGCGCCACGAGCTGACGAATGTCGGCGCGCTGAACCCGGGCCGCAAAGCGATCGACATGCTGACCCTCGACCGGCCGGCCCTCGACTGGGTGGCCCTGGCCAAGGGCATGGGCGTGGACGGCGTGCGGGTCGACGACGCCGACGGCTTCAACAAGGCGCTCGCCCGCGCCGTGGAAGAGCCGGGGCCGCATCTCATTGAAGCGGTGATGTAACCCTTCGGCACGCCCCATCCCGGATCAGGTCCGGGACGGGGCTGCTCAGGATGAAGACTTTAGGACGGTTGAGGTCATTTTGAGCCTCACCCTTTTTTGCGGACGTTCACCACGCCCTCTCCTCACTCCCCGGACCTGTTCCGGGGCCCACGGGTCAACGTGGCCGACCGCCGACCGTGAGGCTGCGGCCGTAGGCCCCGGAACAGGTCCGGGGAGTGAATTGTTACGGCGAGTGGATGCTGCGGCGGCGATGAGGGCGCTCTACCCGGCCCGGCTCAGATACTCCGCCGCGCAGAGCGCGTGCAGCTTCATCACCGCGATCGCCTCGTCCAGGGTGACGTACTCGCTGTCGCTGCCCATGGACAGGTTCGACGGCCCGCAGATCACCGTCGGGATGCCGCGCCAGCGCCAGTAGCGCCCGTCCGTCCCGCCCAGGCTGCAGACCGGCGGGGCGTCGTTGCCGGTCAGCTCCTTGATGTTCCGGCGCAGGATCGTCGCCATCTCGCCGTTAGGATCGGTGCTGCTGGCCGGATAGCTGTGGTCCTCGTTCACTGTCAGAGTCACCCCGAACTCGGCTGCGATCTCCGCCAGCTCGGCGCGGATGGCGTTCCGGTCGACGCCCACCGGGAAGCGCATGTCCATATGGACCGTGCATTCGGTGGGGATCTGGGTCGCCTTCCGGCCACCCTGGATGATCCCGGCATTCACCGTGATCCGCCGCGCGTTGTCAGCCGCGCCGACGCCGAGACTGCGGTCCGCCGCGGCGATGCTCTCCGGCGAGGTCAGGATCGCGTCGTATTCGGGTGGCAGGTCGGCGAGCTTGCGGTGAAAGCGCTGGTAGATCGTGTGGACGGCCGCCGTGATCTGCTGGATCGGATTCGGCGCGCGGTGCGGGTAGCCGCCATGGCCGCCGATCGAGGTGGCGCCGAGCGAAAAGCGCAGCGTGCCCTTCTCCATGAAGCGCAACGTGTCCAGCCCGGTCGGCTCGCCGTTCAGGCAGCAGTCGCCGGTGACCACGTCCTCGTGTTCGTCGAACAGGTACTTGGTGCCGTAGCGCCCGCCCGACTGCTCGTCCGACACCACGGTCAGGGTGAGGGCGCCGTGCAGCTGGTCGCGATAGGGATGCAGAAGGCAATAGGCCAGGATGGAGGCGAGCGTTCCGGTCTTCATGTCGGAGGCACCCCGGGCGACGATCCGGTCGCCCTCGATATCCGCCGCCCACAGCTTCTCGCCGTTGGCCGGGAAGACGTCCATATGGCCGTTCAGGACCAGGTGCCGGCCGGGTGCGGCGGCGTCCCATCGGCCGACGATGTTCGGCATGTCGTCGCGCGCCGCGAGGGTGCGGTGGGGGACGCCGTACCGGTCGAGGATGCCGCGCACGAAGCCCGCAGCCTCGCGCATGTCGCCCGGCGGGTTGACGCTGCGGATGCGCAGGAAGCCGCGCAGCAGGTCGATGAATTCGTCGCGCCGCGCGTCGATGAGGCGGCAGATCTCGGCCTTGAGGGCCGCGTCCTGGGAGGGCATGGGCGGATCCGGGCGGGTTGAGCGGGTCCAGGGCATCTAACGACGGAGGGCCGGCGCCGGACAAGACAGGCAAATGCCGCTCGGGCTGGCCCGCGCCAAAACTGGCGAAACGCCTTCAACCGCGCTTATAGTCCTGGTCCCTGCATTGAAGGATACTCGCTGGATGCTGGATTCCTCCAAACTCGTTGACAGCGACAAGCTTGCCGCCTCCTACCTGGCGAGCGAGTTGAATTCCGGCTCGACCCGTGTCTTCAACGTCGACCGGCTGCATCGGGCGATCATGGCCGAGGGCGCGCCGCGGGACGAGCATCTGTTCCGCCATCCCGAGCTGCACCGGATCATCTTCATCAAGCAGGCGCTGATCGATTCCGACTACCAGAAGGACCGGGCCAACCGGATCGGTACCAAGCTGTATTTCGCCTTCAACGAGACCAACGCCTTCGAGGGCGGCAAGTCGATCTTCGCCGGCGATCCCCAGTTCGACGAGGCCATGGCGTTCCAGCTCGGCTTCGACCGCAGCCGCAAGATGGCCGACTACATCCGCGACCGCGACGTCATCCAGATCCTCGACAGCCTGCCGTCCCTGGATCCGTTCCTGATGCGCGACCGGCTGGAGGCCGAGGGGCTGGCACCGCATTCGGGCTATTTCGAGATCGAGGAGGAGGAGTGGCGCAAGATCCGCGAGCACGTCATGCGCCGCTTCCGCCCGATCGTCGAGTTCGCCTTCGGCGGTGCCGACGCCACCAAGACCCAGGCGCGGCTGCGCTCCCTTGTGCAGAAGATCTGGGAAGCCAAGGACATGGAGGGCCTGAAGCCGATCCTCGACGCCATGGAGCTGTCGACCGACGAGGCACCCAAGGCGCTGCATGCATGGAAGGGCGTGATCTACTACGACTACCGCCTCGCCCGGCTGGAGGGTCGGGTCCGCGAGCTGGCGACCTGGTTGACCCACTCGGCGACGCCGACGGACATGGTGCCCTCGGGCAACCGCAAGATCCTGGACGAGATCCGCGACGGCGTGCGCCACAAGGTGCGCGACCGCTGGCAGCACGCCCGCAGCCGGCTGCTCGAGTACAACGACGCCTATACCGCCCTGTTCGTGGAGAAGCGCAGCCCCGGGCCGTTCATCGCCTTCCTGGGCCATGCCTCGGACATCTTCAACGAGCTGGGCGACGAACTGTCCCGCCTCGACCATGCCTCGGAGGTCCGTCGCTTCATCACCGACCGGCATTTCGGCGGCCGCCTGAAATACGATCCGCTGCACGACCTGCTGTCGTTGCTCTACCGCATCCTGAACTAGGTGCTTCCGTCGCTGGTGATGGCCGGGAACGGTTGTCGCGCGCGCATGGCGCTTTCGTCGGGCGCCGATCACCCCCATATGGGCCGCGGAGAGAAACGCGGTAAGGGAGACCTCCATGGCGCCCGCGACGTCGGTGTTGGCGATGATCGGCAACACCCCGATGCTGGAACTGAAGAACCTCGACACCGGCCCCTGCCGGCTGTTCGTCAAGCTGGAGAACCAGAACCCGGCCGGCTCCATCAAGGACCGGATCGGCCTCTCCATCGTCGAGGCGGCCGAGCGTGACGGCTCCCTGAAGCCGGGCGGCACCATCGTCGAGGCGACCGCCGGCAATACCGGCCTGGGCCTCGCCCTGGTGGCCGCCCAGAAGGGCTACCGGCTGATCCTGGTGATCCCGGACAAGATGAGTGCGGACAAGATCCGCCACCTGCGCGCGCTCGGCGCCGAGGTGCGGCTGACCCGCTCTGACGTGCCCAAGGGCCACCCGGAATACTATCAGGACATGGCCGAGCGGATCGTGAAGGAGACGCCCGGTGCATTCTGGGCGAGCCAGTTCGACAATCCGGCCAATCCCGCCGCCCACGAGACCACCACCGGCCCGGAGATCTGGGCGCAGATGGACGGCAAGGTGGACGCCCTGGTGGCCGGCGTCGGCTCCGGCGGGACGATCTCCGGCACCGGCCGGTACCTGAAGTCGAAGAATCCGGCCCTGAAGGTCGTGGCGGCCGACCCGGAGGGCTCGGTCGTCGCCCCGGCGGTGGAGACCGGCGAGGTGAAGTACGAGGGCGGCTCCTGGCTGGTGGAGGGCATCGGCGAGGACTTCATTCCCCCGAACCTCGACCTGTCGGTGATCGATGACGGTGTGGTCGTCAGCGACGCCGAGGCCTTCGCGGCGGTGAACGACCTGCTGCGCACCGAAGGCATCCTCGGCGGCAGCTCCACCGGTACCCTTCTAGCCGGCGCCCTGAAATGGTGCCGCAAGCAGACCGAGCCGAAGAACGTCGTCACCTTCGTCTGCGACACCGGCAACAAGTATCTGTCCAAGGCCTTCGATGCCGCCTGGCTGGTGGAGCAGGGGCTGACCCCCCGGGAGAAGACCGGCGACCTGCGCGACCTGATCATGTTCCGCGCCGACCAGGGCAGGGTGATCTCCGTCGGCCCCGAGGACACGGTGAACACCGCCTATAACCGGATGCGGGCGAACGAGGTCAGCCAGGTGCCGGTGATCCAGGACGGCCACCCGATCGGCATCCTGGACGAGGAGGACATCCTGCTGGCGGTCTACGACAAGCCGGAAGTGTTCCGCGACCCGGTGTCCAAACACATGACCGGACAGCTCGACGTGATCGCCGTCGACCGGCCGGTGGACGAGGTGCTCGATCTCTTCCGCCGCAACGAGGTTGCGATGGTGATGGACGGGGACACCTTCCTCGGCATGATCACCAAGGTCGACCTGATCAACCACATCCGCCGATCCGTCGGCTGACGAACGGAGCTTTCATGACCGACCCGACCAAAGCCGCTGCCAACAAGACAGGCCGCAACCGTCCCGGTTTCGCCACCCGCGCCATCCATGCGGGGCAGAGCCCGGACCCGACCACCGGCGCGATCATGACGCCGATCTACGCCACCTCCACCTATGTGCAGGAGAGCCCGGGCGTCCATAAGGGTTTCGAGTATTCGCGCAGCCAGAACCCGACCCGCTTCGCCCTGGAGGCCTGCATCGCCGACCTGGAGAACGGCGAGAAGGGCTTCGCCTTCGCCTCCGGTCTGGCGACCATGGGCACCCTGCTGGAACTGCTGAACAGCGGCGACCACGTGATCGCCATGGACGACCTCTATGGCGGCAGCTACCGGCTGTTCGAGAACGTGCGCCGGCGCTCGTCGGGGCTGGAGTTCAGCTTCGTCGATCTGTCCGACCTGTCGGCGCTCGAGGCGGCGGTCACCGAGAAGACGAAGATGATCTGGGTCGAGAGCCCGACCAATCCGCTGCTGAAGCTGGTCGACCTCGCCGCGATTGCCGAGTTCGCCAAGAAGCACGACCTGATCACGGTCTGTGACAACACCTTCTGCTCGCCCTATGTGCAGCGGCCGCTGGATCTCGGCATCGACATCGTCATGCACTCCACCACCAAGTACCTGAACGGCCATTCCGACGTGGTCGGCGGCGTCGCCGTGGTGGCCGAGGGGCGGGACATGCTGCGCGACAAGCTCGGCTACCTGCAGAACGCGGTCGGCTCGGTGGCGAGCCCGTTCGACAGCTTCCTGGTGCTGCGCGCGCTGAAGACCCTGCCGGTGCGCATGGAGCGGCACTGCGACAATGCCGAGCGGATCGCCGCCTTCCTGGAGGCCCATCCCAAGGTCGAGAAGGTCTACTATCCGGGCCTCGCCAGCCATCCGCAGCACGACCTCGCCAAGCGGCAGATGACCCGGTTCGGCGGCATGGTGACCGCGGTGCTGAAGGGGGGGCTGGATGAGGCGCGGACCTTTCTGGAGCGCTGCGAGCTGTTCGCGCTCGCGGAGTCCCTCGGCGGCGTGGAGAGCCTAATCGAGCACCCGGCCATCATGACCCATGCCAGCGTGCCGAAGGAGATCCGCGAGGCGCTCGGCATTTCGGACGGGCTGGTGCGGCTGTCGGTCGGCATCGAGGACGGCGACGACCTGATCGCGGAGCTGGAGCGGGCGCTGGGGTAGCCGGCTGAACCAGCCTCCGGCCCTTCGACACGGCCCGGCGCGAGGCCGGGGCTGCTCAGGGCTGGGGCGCAGCTTTAAGCCCTCTCCATCGTCATCCCGGACGTCCCCGTCCCGGATTTAATCCGGGATTGATCCGGGGACGGGCCGGGACCTCGGTCCGACGGTGGTGATGGGTCCCGGCCGATCTCCGGGTCGAGCCCGGCCCCGGATCCAGTCCGGGGTCGCCGGGATGACGGGGAAGGAATAACAGAAGGGCGGGATCTCTCCCGCCCTTTCGTGTGTGTACCTGAGGCTTTGTCTCAGCCGTTGCCGCCGCCGCGGACCTGGCGCAGGAAGCCTTCCACCTCGCGGTCGAGCACCGAGGAATCCTCCGCCAGGAGGGTGGCCGAAGACAGCACCTCCTCCGCCTGGTGACCGGTGTCGTTGGCCACGGTGGAGACCATCTCGATGGTCCGGGTCACGTCGTCGGTGCCGGTCGCCGCTTCCTGGCTGGAGCGGGCGATCTCCTGGGTGGAGGCACCCTGCTCCTCGACCGCGCCGGCGATGGCGGTTACGTGGCCGTCGATCTCCCGGATCGCTTCGGAGACCTCGCGGATCGCGGTGACCGCGGCGGCCACGCCGTCCTGCACCGACTTGATCTGGATCGTGATCTCCTCGGTCGCCTTGCCGGTCTGGCTGGCCAGGGACTTGACCTCCGACGCCACGACCGCAAAGCCTTTTCCGGCCTCGCCGGCCCGCGCCGCCTCGATGGTGGCGTTCAGCGCCAGCAGGTTGGTCTGCTCGGCGATGTCCTGGATCAGCGTGACGACCGTGCCGATCCGGTTGGTCGACTGCTCCAGCGTCTCCACCGTGCGGTTGGTCGCATCCGCCTGGTCCGCGGCCACCCGGGCCCGGGCCGAGCTTTCGCTGACCTTGTTGGAGATCTCGACGATCGAGGCCGAGAGCTCCTCCGCCGCCGCGGCGACGGTCTGCACGTTGGACGAGGTCTGCTGGGCGGCCCCGACACCGGCGGTCGAACGCTCGCGCACGTCGCCCGCACCGGCGGCCATCTTCTTCGCCGTCTCGGCCATGCCGCGCGAGGCGGCACCGAGACGGTCGACGATGCCCTTCACCCGGCTCTCGAAGGCGTCGGCCAGTTCGACCCGCTGGCGCTGACGCTCCTCCGAGGCCCGGCGCTCGGACTCGATCTGGTCGGCCCGCAGACGCTCGACCTCCTTCGCACTGTCGCGGAACACCTGGACGGTGCCAGCCATGGTGCTGATTTCGTCGGAGCCGGAAGTATCGACCTCGACGTCCAGCTCACCATCGGCCAGGCGGCGCATGACGCCCGCCAGACCGGTCAGACGCTTGACCACACCGCGCCAGACGACGATCAGGCCGATCAGGATCGCGGCCACGACGCTGGCGGCGGCCAGGGCCAGGATCATCATGCGGCTGTCGTTGATCGTCTGCTTGGCGGCGTCGGCGGTGGCGTGCGCGCTTTCGGTCGCGGTATCGACCATCTGGGCGACGGCCGTGCCGAAGGCACCGGACACGTCGCGGGCGCGGCCCAGGGCGGTGTCGGCGTCGGCCTCGGCCAACAGCATCGCCTTGCGCCGCTCGAACACGCCGTCCTCGTCGGCGCCGAGTTCCAGGATGGCGTTCAGGCTCGGCAGCAGGCCGGCCAGCCGTTCGATCCCGGACACCTCGGTCTGGATGTCCTGCAGCATGGACAGGGCCATCGAGAATTCGAGGTTGATGCTGTCCAGGTGCCGGACGGATTCAGCGCCGGCGGCCGCATTCAGGGTGCCGATGATCAGGTTCGAGGTGGCCGCGGCCTCCAGCATCAGCTGGAACTCGCGGACGTCGTCCTGCACGAGGCCGCCGATCAGCTTGCGCGACCCGATCGCCAGGTCTCGGCCGGCGAAGGCCATGTTGCGCTGCGCCTCGCCGACCAGCGGGTTGACGGACTTCTCGAACGCCTCGGCGATCGCCGGCAGGGCGGCGTCGAGTTCCTCGCGCTGGCGCTGGACCTCGTCGAACTGCTCGGGGGTCAGCTCGACCCAGTTGATCTCCTTGCGGCGGATCTCGAAGGCGGAGTTGTCACCGGTGCCGCGGGCGATCAGCTCCAGGGCGGCGTCGCGGAAGCGGTTACCGTCCTCGGTATCGGGGGCGCTGGTGACGGAGTACTGCATCTCGGTGGCGAGATCTTTGAACTTCGCCTCCTCGCGGGCCAGCATCTCCAGGTCCACCGTGCTGGCGACCCGGGCCAGCATGCCCAGCATCTTCTGGCCGGTGCCCGCCAGGGTCAGGATGTCCTTAAGCGCCGTCATGTGCGTGCCGAGCAGCTCGCCGACCGTGGAGGTGGTCGCCTCGATGGCCTCTTCGCCGGTCTTCACCATGCGCTCGCTGGCATCGACGATCATCGGCTGGACGTCGTTCTGGAACTGGGTGTTCACCTCGGAGACGGTCTGGATCGCCTGGCCGAGCTTCGCCTTGGCGTCGACCCGGCGCAGGACCGCGGAGTCGAGATCGGTCATCGCCTGGGACAGGGTGTCGGCGAGTTCGGTCAGGGTGGTGGTGTCGGCGCCGGTCGCCCGCAGCTCCTGCAGGCGGGCGGCTAGTTCCTGTTGCTTGGTGGCGAGCTCGTCGCGGATGGCCTGGCGTTCCTCGTCCGTCTTGGCCGACACCAGGCTGGGTGCCGCGGCGGCAACGGCGGAACTGTTGGCGGCGAGCTCGAGGCTGCTGGTCACCGCCGGCATCGCCTCGTCGGTGACGATCGTCAGCGTGCTCTCGACATTGGAAAACGCGAACCAGGCGACACCGGCCGTAAGCACGGTCAGCAGGGTCGTCGCCGCGAACGCAGTCCCCAGCCGGCCGGCGATTCCGAAGCCTCCGGTCTTGCGGGGCGCGTTCGGCTCGGACTCGTCGGTGCCGGAGGAATTTTCATTGTCGAGCTGTGCCGTTCCCGTAACGGACATAAATCAACTCCTGAAGGGGTCTGAATGGCTGAATAACCGTAGGTTGGAAGAATTAATAAAGGATTACGAAGCGACTTGGGGAGCACAATAATGAATGGTATTTTACTGAAATTTAGATGGCTTGCTGTTGCTCTTGTCCTTCTTCTCGGCGCGACTGGAGCGGCACGGGCGGATCAGACCGATCCACGGCTGGAGGCATTGTTCGAAAAGCTCAGAATCGCCGAGGTTTTCTCAATCGCCCATGCGACCGAGCAGCAGATCTGGATCATCTGGCACGAAGCACCCGAGATTCCGGACGTCGCGGAAACCATGGAGGTCGGGCTGCAAGCAATGCGTGAGTCCCGATACGAGGACGCGCTGCACGCGTTCGACAGGGCGGTGCAACTGGCGCCCGATTTCGCCGAGGCGTGGAACAAGCGGGCCACCATCCATTTCCTGATGGGCGACTACGCCGCGTCGGTCGTCGATGTCCGCAAGACGCTCGATCTGGAGCCGCGACATTTTGGCGCGCTGTCGGGGCTCGGCCTGATCAACCTGAAGCTCGATCGCAAGGCGGATGCGCTCGCCGCTTTCGAGGCGGCGCTGGAGATTCACCCCTACCTGCCGGTCCGTTTCGAGGTCGACGCCCTGCGCGAGGCGGTGCGCGGCGAGAAGATCTGAGCCGGTCCGCCGCTCAACCGCACATCCGCTTCACCGCGGCAAGTTGGTCGGCGTCGAGGCCGGGGCCGCTGCCGGTATCCGCCGAGCCGAACAGGGCGGCCCGGTCGGCCGAGCCGGGGTGGGTCTCGATGAGCGAGAGCAGCGAGCCGACCGTGCCGCCGATCTCCTGCTCGTGCAGGCGCTCGAAGAAGGCCTGGCCGCCCCGCGCGCTGATGTCGGTCGCCCGCATCAGATCGAGCGCGGTGTGGTCGGCCCGGTCCTCCTGGCCGCGGGTATAGCGGGCGTTGAGCAGCGCGCCGGTCAGGGTCGAGGCGATCGATCCGGCGGCCTCCTGGCCGAACAGCAGGGCCAGGACGAGGCTCACCCCTTCCCGGCGGATCCACCCGGTCATCGGATCGCGATGCACCACATGGGAGATCTCGTGCGCCATCACCGCGGCGATCTCGGGGCCGTCGCGGCTCTCCTCGATCAGCCCGCTGGTCAGCACCACCCGGCCGCCCGGCAGGGCGAAGGCGTTCACCACGTCCCAGTCCAGCACCGTCAGCTCCGGCGTGGGGATGCCGCCCGCATCGGCCAGACGGCGGGAGAGGGCGTCGAGTGCCGTCCGTCCCTCCGCGCCGTCGCAGCGCCGATGGGTTGAGGCGAGTTGGTCGATCGCCAGGTCGGAGGAGGCGGCCCCGGTATCGGCCGGCAGCAGATGGGCCGCCACGCCGCTCAGCGGCGCCAGGGCGACCAGGGCAAGGGCCAGGACGGCGACCGTGGCGCCGATCGCAAGGGCGGCACTCGGGCGTCGGGCGAGGCCGAAGACCTGCCGGCCGGCCCGCCGCTCGTCGCCGCCGGCGCGGGCCAGGATCGTGCGGGCGAGATCGTCCGCATCCGGGGTCAGCCGGGCATCCTGGGCATCCAGCATCGCGAAGGTCATGTCCTCGCCGGCGGAGGACGGGCGGTAGACCTTGTCCCAGGGCCACAGCAGCGGGCATTGCGGTGCCGCGGCGCGTGGATCGGCCAGCAGGATCCGAACACCCTGCCGCTCCGGCAGAACGGCGACCCGGTGGTCGGCGCCGGTGACGCCGTCGAGCAGATGGGC
Organism: Thalassobaculum sp.; assembly: GCF_965223715.1. Classification (GTDB taxonomy): domain Bacteria; phylum Pseudomonadota; class Alphaproteobacteria; order Thalassobaculales; family Thalassobaculaceae; genus Thalassobaculum. The sequence goes on from NZ_OZ245012.1 coordinate 4,793,651, forward strand.
GTTGCCCTGCGGCCCGGCGCTATGGTCAGGCGATGTCGAAGTCACCGGCCAGCCCTTCTCCGCCGATGGCGGTGTCGTCGTCCTCGACCTGGCGCAGGCCGGCCGGGTCGGGCATGTCGTGGACCACCACGTTGGCGGCAAGATAGCGGATCTTGCGCTCCCAGGTGACCGGGGCGAGCAGGCCGACCGAGAAGATGAGGATCAGCCAGTTGCCGAAGGTCAGCCAGGTCAGGCTGCGGGCATTGCCGTGGAACCGCACCCGGGCGGGGCCGACCGAGGACAGGTTGCAGACGATCCGCCAGAACGCGATCCGGTAGACCGACAGCATGTAGAGCACGACCCAGAAGACCACGAGGCCGAACCCGCCCATGGCCAGGAAGAAGATCGTCTCGCTGCCGATCAGGGCGGCGATGCCGATCACCCAGAACCAGGCCATGAATCCGGCGATGGCGAGCACGGCGAGAGCGAGCCAGATGCCGATCCAGGTGCCGAACAGCGCCCAGACGCCGCCGACATACCGGCCCCGCAATCCGCCGATATTGAGGGTGTTGAGGACACTGCTGGCCCGGTACAGGTCGACCACCGGCTTCAGCAGCCAGCCGGAGAAGACGATCATCGCGGCGGAGGCGGCGGCAACGAAGAGATACTTGCCCACCGGGTGCTCGATCCGGCCGCGGATGCCGCGCCAGCGGGTGCGCGAGATCCGGTAGCGCCAGCTCAGGAAGCGGCCCATCTCGATCAGCATGAGCACGACGATGAAGTAGAGCAGGTCGACCGTCTCGATCGTATCGGCGTTCGCCGTCGGCATCTCGCGCTGAATGCCGAGCTCGATCAGCACGAAGATGATGCCGAGCGGCAGCAGGATGATCAGGAACACCCGCACGAAGCCGAGGAAGATCTCCAGCCCGGTCCCGGTATATTCCAGCGGCTGGCCGGAGAAGCGGATCCGCCGCCACAGGATCTGCCGCATGATTGTGATCGCCCAGAACCGGTAGAGGCCGAGCGTGAGGATCATCAGCCCGACATTGATCAGGTGCCGGCGGAGCAGCGGCCACGTCCCGCCCTCGCTGTAGTCGATCTTGGAGACCGAGGCGGGCTCGGGGCGCGGTGCGGCGGGATCGAACTGGGGTACGGACAAGACGGGTCTCAATGTCGCTCTGAAATGAGGGCCGACTATCGCAGGTCGTCCCCGCCGGCTCCACCGTGGCAATTCGCACGCCGGCACGAGATCCTGCCTCCCAAGACCGGTTGCCGCCCGCCACGGCGTGACTATGCTGGCCCCGTCACGAACGGAGGCAGGCATGGCGCGATACGATCTGGTGGTGCGGGGCGGCGAGGTGTTCACCCCATCGGGGCTGGAACGGGTGGATCTCGGGGTTACCGGCGGGAAGATCACCGGGATCGGCGACCTGGTGACGGCGGAAGCCGGCGAGGTGGTCGACGCGTCCGGCCTGACCGTGCTGCCCGGGGTGATCGACACTCAGGTGCATTTCCGCGAGCCCGGCCTGGAGCATAAGGAAGACATCCACCACGGCACCCGCGCCGCCGCCAAGGGCGGAGTCACCTCGATCTTCGAGATGCCGAACACCTCGCCGCTGACCCTCACCGAGGTCGAGCTGAACGACAAGCTCGTCCGCTCCAAGGGCCGCGCCTGGTGCGACCACGCCTATTTCGTGGGTGCTGCCGAGGAGAACGTCCACCTGCTGGAGGAACTGGAGCTGGCGCCGGGCTGCGCCGGTGTGAAGGTGTTCATGGGCTCCTCCACCGGCTCGCTGCTGGTGGAGAAGGACGAGCTGCTGGCCAAGGTGCTGGCCGCCGGCCGCCGCCGGGTCGCCGTCCATGCCGAGGACGAGGACATGCTGCGCGAGCGCCAGCACATCGCCAAGGAGGAGGGCCATCCGCGCGCCCATCCGGTCTGGCGCTCCCCGGAATGCGCGCTCAAGGCGACCCAGCGGATCGTGCGCCTGGGCCGCGCCGCCGGCCGCCCGGTCCATGTGCTGCACATCACCTCCGCCGAGGAGATGGCCTTCCTGGCCGAAAACAAGGACGTGGCCACGGTCGAGACCACCCTGAACCACCTGACCATGGCGGCTCCCGAATGCTACGAGCGGCTCGGCTCGCTGGCGCAGATGAACCCGCCGGTGCGCGAGCAGCACCATCAGGACGCCCTGTGGCGGGCGATCGCCGACGGCACGGTCGACGTGATCGGCTCCGACCACGCGCCGCATACCCTGGAGGAGAAGCAGCGCCCCTATCCGTCGAGCCCGTCCGGCATGCCCGGGGTGCAGACCCTGCTGCCGCTGCTGCTGGACCACATGAATGCCGGCCGCCTGACGCTCGCCCGTCTGGTCGACCTGACCTCGGCCGGTCCGCACCGGATCTACGGCATCGCCGGCAAGGGCCGTATCGCCAAGGGCTGGGACGCCGACCTGACCCTTGTGGACCTGAAGGCCAGGCGCGAGATCACCAACAAGTGGATCGCCAGCAAGTGCGGCTGGACGCCGTTCGACGGCAAGACCGTCACCGGCTGGCCGATCGCCACCTTGGTGCGCGGCAATGTGGTCATGCGCGACGACGAGTTGGTCGGCGAGGCCGTCGGTGAGCCGGTGCGCTTCTGGTCGAGCCTGCAGAGGGGGTGAGGATGGCCGAGGGACACTTTGCCGAGGGTGGGTGCACCTGCCGGACGGTCCGCTACCGGCTCAAGCGCAAGCCGATGTTCGTGCATTGCTGCCACTGCACCTGGTGCCAGCGCGACAGCGGCACGGCCTTCGCCCTGAACGCGCTGATCGAGACGGCGGAGGTGGAACTGCTGTCGGGAAAGCTGGAGGCGGTGGACACGCCGACCGAGAGCGGGAAGGGCCAGATCTTCATGCGCTGCCCGACCTGCCTGGCGGCCATGTACAGCCATTATGCCGGGGCGGGCCCGTCCGTCGCCTTCGTTCGGGTCGGCACGCTGGACGACCCGGGCAAGCTGCCGCCGGATGTCCACATCTTCACCCGCTCCAAGCTGCCCTGGGTGAAGCTGCCCGAAGGCGCGCTGGTGATGGAGGAGTTCTACTCCTACCGCGATCACTGGCCGGAGGAGAGCTTCGCCCGGCTGAAGGCTGCCAAGCAGGGGTAGGTGGACCTACTTCTTCGGCTTGTCGTCTTCGGGCAGCAGGATCCGCTCGGCCGCGCCGTCCAGATCCTCGAACTGGCCCGACCGCAGCGCCCACAGGAAGGCCACCAGCCCGATCAGGCCGAGCGCGAGGGCGGCGGGAATCAGGATCGATAGGATGGTCATGCGCGGGCTCCCATCGCCGGGGTGAGGGGAGTCTTGATGTCGTCCCTCCCGGCATCGGCCGCAACCCCCGGCCGGCGTCCCGGCAGGGCGAGGCGCAGGGCGTTGGCGACCACCACCACCGACGAGGCCGACATGGCGATCGCGGCGAAGAGCGGAGTCGCGTAGCCGGCGATCGCCAGCGGGATGGCGATGGCGTTGTAGACGATGGCCAGCCCGAAATTCTCCAGGATCAGCCGGCGCGCCTTGCGGGCGACGGCGATGGCGGTCGGGATCGCGCCCATGTCCTCGCTCAGGAAGACGATGCCGGCGGCTGACCGGCTGACATCGGAGGCGGCACTCGGCGCCATGGAAACGTCGGCGGCGGCCAGGGCCGGCGCGTCGTTCAGTCCGTCGCCGATCATCAGCACCCGGTGACCGTCCGCCTGCAGCGCATGGATCGCCTCGATCTTGCTGGCCGGCGTGGCGCGGGCGGACCAGCGGTCCAGGCCGAGCCGGGCGGCGGTCTCCGCCACCTTGGCCTCGCCGTCGCCGGAGAGCAGGGCCGGGGCCAGACCGAGGCGGATCAGGGTCGCAACGGCGCCGTCCGCACCGGGGCGCGGCCGGTCGAGCAGGTCGAAGGCGGCGGCCAGCGTGCCGTCGCAGGACAGTATCGGGGCGCCAAGCCGGTCGACGGCAAGGTCGGCATAGGCCGCTTCCGACAGGGCCCAGTCCGGCCGGCCCAGGCGCCAGGTCCGGCCGTCGATGACGCCCTCGATGCCATGGCCGGCCTGCTCGGTGACGCTGTCGGGGGCGATCGGGGTCGACCGGGCGGCTGCGGCGATGGCCTGGGCCACCGGATGCCGGCTATGCCGGGCGAGAGCGGCGGCGACCGACAAGGTGGTGTCGGACAGGCGCTCCAGGGCGCGCGGGTCGACGGTCGGGGTGGTCAGGGTGCCGGTCTTGTCCAGCACCACCCGGTCCACGGTGGCCAGGGCCTCCAGCGCCCCGCCGTCGCGCAGCAGGATGCGGTGCCTCAGCAGCCGTCCGGCGGCGACAACCTGCACGATCGGGGCGGCAAGGCCCAGGGCGCAGGGGCAGGTGATGATCAGCACGGCGATGGCGGTGGTGAGCGCGTGGTGCAGTCCGCCGCCCGCGAGCCACCAGCCGAGGAAGGTGGCCGCGGCGATCAGGTGCACCGCCGGGGCGTAGACCGCCGCCATCCGGTCGGCCAGACGGCTCAGCGCCGGACGCGCGGTCTCCGCCGCCTCCAGCATGGACCGCATCTCGCCCAGGAAGGAGGCATGGCCGGCCCGGGTCGCGATGAGCTTCAGCGGTCCATCGACCACCATGGCGCCCGCCACGATAGTCTCGCCGGCGGCCAGCTCGACCGCATCGCTCTCTCCGGTGACGACCGAGAGGTCGACCCGCACGCCGCCGGTGGTCACGGTGCCGTCCACCGGCACCCGGTCGCCGGTCGCGACCAGCACGGTCATGCCCGGTGACACCTCGGACACCGGGGTCCAGGAGGTGGTGCCGTCGGATGCGACGACCACGGCACCGCGCGGCGTGGTGCGGTCCAGGGTCTTCAGAGCCGCGCCGGCGCGCGAGCGCATCACGTAATCCAGGGTGCGGCCGATCAGCAGGAAGAAGAGCAGGGTGACCGAGGCGTCGAAATACGCATGGGCCCCGCCGGTCAGGGTCTCGTGCAGCGACAGCACGACCGCCAGGATCACGGCGAGCGAGATCGGCACGTCCATGTTCAGCCGGCCGGCCTTCAGCGCGTGCAGCGCCGGCACGAAGAAGGGCCGTCCGGCGACGGCGACGGCGGGAATGGCGATGGCGGCCGAGATCCAGTGGAACAGGTCGCGCGTCGCGTCGTCCGCCCCCGACCAGATCGAGACGGAGAGCAGCATGACGTTGCCGGCGGCGAAGCCGGCGACGGCCAGGGCGATGAACAGGCTGCGCAGGACCGGGTCCGGCCCGCTCTCCTGCTCGTCCATCAGACCGGCGCGGTAGCCGGCATGGTCCAGCGCGGCGAAGACGGCCTCGGACTCCACGGCCTCGCGCGGCCATTTCACGGTGACGAAACGTCCAGCCAGGTTCACCCGGGCATCGGTCACGCCCTCGACCGCACCGACTGCCTTCTCGATGGTGGAGATGCAGGCGGCGCAATGGGCGTCCGGCACGGCGAGGCGGGTGGCGACCAGTCCGCCGCCGATATCATGGGAGGCGTCCAGCAGCTCGCGCCGGTCCGGCCGCTGGGCCTGGCCCGGCACCGAGAGGGAGGCGGAGGCGGCACAGCAGGACATGTCACTTGCCTTCGCTCACGGAGAACCGGGTCTCGTATCGCCAGACCCGGCCGTCCGCCAGGGTGAGGGCGACGTCGGCGACCCAGAGGCCGTCGGCCAGGGCGTCGGGCATGCTGACCGCGCCGCTCGGGGCGGCCGGCACGTCAATCAGCCGATCCTCGGTTCGGGTGACCGGCCGGCCGATCCGCACCGTCCCGCCGAGGATCTCCACGCCCTTTCCGTCGGCGTCGGTGAGGGTCAGGGAGAGCTGGTCCCTGGCCTGCACGAAGGACAGCGCGTAGCCCAGCGCCTGCTGCTCTCGGGCGGCCGCGACGCGCTCGTTGAAGCGTTGGCTTTCGACATAGGAATTGGCGACGACGAGACCCGGCCAGGTGCCGGCGGCGAGGGTGGCCATGGTCACGTTGACCGCGATGATCAGGCCGAAGAAGGTCAGCAGGATCAGGAAGACGTGGCGGCCGGTCAGCTTGAACGATCCATCGTCTCGGGACGTGTCACTCATCGCGCTGCTCCATCGTAGAAGATCGCATCGTACTCGGCGCTCTCCGAGCCCGCACTGTCGCGGATCCGGAAGCGGAAGGGGGTCTGCTCGCCTTCCAGAGCATCGGGGCCCGCGACCACGAAGATCCGCTGGGCCCGAAGGCTGTCCGGATCGACATCCAGGAAGATCGCCTGGCGCGGATCGTCCTTCTCCAGCGGCATGATCATCGCGGCGTCGGGGAAGTCCTCGATGGTGAGCAGGACGGTCCGGCGCTCGGGCATCATGTTCAGGATCTTCACGGTATAGCCGTTGCGGATGCTGCCGTCGGACAGGCGCACGGAGACCGGGTTGCGGTCGTGCAGAACGTTGAGCTCCAGCCGGTCGCGGGTGGTCAGCATCACCAGCATCGCCACGCCGATCAGCGCCCAGATGGCGAAGTAGACCATGGTGCGCGGCCGCAGGATCGAGCGCAGGGTGGTGTGCTCGACCTCCGGCGCGATGCCGCCGTCCGGGGTGTGGACGCGCGACGGGTCGATCGTGCCGTCGGCGAGCCGTGCCAGCGTCATGTTGTGTTCGTAGGAGGCCAGGGTGGAGTACGAGATCAGGCCCTTGGGCTTGCCGATCTTGTCCATCACCTGGTCGCAGGCGTCGATGCACAGGGCGCAGGTGATGCATTCGAGCTGCTGGCCGTCGCGGATGTCGATGCCCATCGGGCAGACCGCCACGCAGGCGTTGCAGTCGATGCAGTCGCCGACCGTCGCACCGGCCGCCTCCTGGACCTTGCGGTGGCGCGAGCGCGGCTCTCCGCGCCAGGCGTTGTAGGTCACGGTCAGCGAGTGCTCGTCGAGCATCGCGGCCTGGATGCGCGGCCAGGGGCACATGTAGGTGCAGACCTGTTCGCGCATCAGCCCGCCGAGCGAGTAGGTGGTGAAGGTGAGCACCGCGATCGTGCCGTAGGCGACCGTCGGCGCGGTGCCGGTCACCACCTCCATGAGCAGGGTCGGCGCGTCGGCGAAATAGAAGATCCACGCACCGCCGGTGGCCACGGCGATCAGCAGCCAGATCGTGTGCTTGCTCACGCGCTTGGCCGCCTTCGACGCGCTCATGGGTTCCTTGTCGAGGCGGATGCGCTTGTTGCGGTCGCCCTCGACGAACCGCTCGACCACCAGGAACAGGTCGACCCAGACGGTCTGCGGGCAGGTGTAGCCGCACCAGGCGCGGCCGACCGAGGAGGTGACCAGGAACAGGCCCAGCGCCGCCATCAGCAGCAGGCCGGCCACGTAGTAGAATTCCTGCGGCCAGATCTCGATCCAGAAGAAATAGAAGCGGCGGTGATACAGGTCGATCAGCACCGCCTGGTCCGGGGCGAACTCGCCCCGGTCCCAGCGGATCCACGGGGTGACATAGTAGATGCCCAGCGTGATCAGCATCACCAGCCACTTGAAGCGGCGGAAGGTGCCTTCCGCGCGCTTCGGGTGGATCTTCTTGCGCGGGGCGTAGAGCGGCTGCTGCTTGTCACGACGGTTGACCGGCTCGACGTCGAATTGCTCGAGGCCGCTCCCTGCCGTGCCATTCTGGTCAACCGTCGTCATCGGAACTCTCCGTCAATCAGCCGCTGCGGCGCTTATTCGCCGCCGCCCAGACCGTGCACATACACGGCGAGCTGCTTCACAACCGCATCACCCAGACGATCACCCCAGGCGGGCATAACACCGTGCTTGGGGTTGTTGACCTGGGACACGATGTCCTGCTGCGAGTTGCCGTACAGCCACAGCGCATCGGCCAGGTTCGGCGCCCCCAGCTCGGTGTTGCCGAGCCCGTCATCCCCGTGGCAGGCCGCACAGTTCTCGGCATAGACCCGGGCCCCCTCGTCCATCGCGCTCTGGTCATGCTCGAGACCCGAGAGCGAGCGGACGTAGTGGGCGACCGCCAGGATGTCCTCGCGGGGGAGGAGCTGGTCGCGGCCGAAGGCCGGCATCTCGGACCACCTTGTGTCGCCGTCGGCCTCGTAGCGGACGCCGTGGCGGATGGTGGCGGCGATCTGCTCGACCGACCCGCCCCACAGCCAGTCGTCGTCGTTCAGGTTCGGATAGCCCGCCGCACCCTGGGCGCCGGACCCGTGGCACTGGGAGCAGTAGACCTTGAAGGCCGACGCACCGCCGGCCGACGCGAAGCGCGCCAGTTCCGGATTGGCCTGGATCTCGCCCACGTCCATGCCGCGGATCTGCTCCAGCATGTCGGCCCGGCCGGCCTCGACCTCGGCCATCTCCTGGTGCAGCTGACCGCGGGTGGTCTCGCCGGAGATGCCCCGGGTCGCCCCCTCGATCAGCGGGATCGCCGGGTAGTACACGGCGTAGCCGATGGAGAACACGATGGTGGCGTAGAACACATAGACCCACCAGCGCGGCAGCGGATTGTTCAGCTCCTTGATGCCGTCCCACTCGTGACCGGTGGTCTCGACATTGGTGACGCTGTCGATCTCCTTCTCGCTCATGGCTCAGTCCTCCTTAAGCGGGATGGCGGCGGCGTCGTCGGCCGATTTGCGTCCACCCGGGCGGAATGTGTAGGCGACCACCCCAACGAAGATGATCACCATGTAGAGCAGCCCCCAGCTGTCGGCGGCCTGTCTCAGACTCTCGTAGGTCATGGCTGGCCTCCTCAGCGGGCGTTGGCCTCGGGGTCGAAGGTCGAGAAGTCGACCAGCGTCCCGAGCATCTGCAGGTAGGCGACCACGGCATCCATCTCCGTCAGGCGGTTCGGGTTGCCGTCGAAGTCACCGGTCTTGGCCTTCGGGTAGCGGGCCAGCAGCCCGTCCCAGTCGGCATCACGGTTCGCCTGGTCACGCAGGTCGGCCAGGGCGTTCTCGATCATCTCGTCGTCATACGGGACACCGAGCATCCGGTTGGTCTTCAGGTGACCGGCGATGTTGGTGGTATCCAGGTCGGTATCGGCCAGGAAGGCGTACGACGGCATGATCGACTCCGGCACGACCGAGCGCGGCTCGATCAGGTGCTGGACATGCCACTCGTTGGAGTAGCGGTCGCCGATGCGGGCCAGGTCCGGTCCGGTGCGCTTGGAGCCCCACTGGAACGGGTGGTCGTACATGCTTTCCGCCGCCAGCGAGTAGTGGCCGTAGCGCTCCACCTCGTCGCGGAAGGGCCGGATCATCTGGCTGTGGCAGACGTAGCAGCCCTCGCGCTGGTAGATCTCGCGCCCCTTGAGCTCGAGCGGCGAGTAGGGACGCATCCCCTCCACCTTCTCGATGGTGTTCTGCAGGTAGAACAGGGGCGCGATCTCGACGATGCCGCCGATGGTGACCACGAGGAAGGACAGGACCAGGAGCAGCGTGGCGTTGGTTTCGACACGATGGTGCTTATCGAGGATCGACATGATTTCCTCCGATCAGGCGGGTTGTGCCGAAGCGGTGACGATCGGCTGCTCGTTGCGTTCGCGGCCCATGATCGTCATGGCGACGTTGTAGGCCATGACCAGTCCGCCAGCGAGGTAGAGGACCCCCGAGAACGTGCGGGCGACGTAGAAGGGATGCATGGCGTCGACCGTCTCGGCGAAGGAGTAGACCAGGAAGCCTTCCTGATCGTATTCGCGCCACATCAGGCCCTGCATGATCCCGCTGACCCACATCACGCCGGCATAGGCGGCGATGCCGAGGGTGGCGAGCCAGAAGTGCCAGTTCACCATCCGCAGGGAGTACAGCTTCTCGCGGCCGTACAGACGCGGCACCAGGAAGTAGATCGCCCCGAAGGAGATCATGCCGACCCAGCCGAGCGCGCCGGAATGCACGTGGCCGATGGTCCAGTCGGTGTAGTGACTGAGCGCGTTCACGCTCTTCACCGACATCATCGGACCTTCGAAGGTCGACATGCCGTAGAACGCCAGCGCCATGACCATCATGCGGATGATCGGGTCGGTGCGGATCTTGTCCCAGGCCCCCGAGAGGGTCATCAGGCCGTTGATCATCCCACCCCAGGACGGCATCCACAGCATGATCGAGAACACCATGCCGAGGGTCTGCGCCCAGTCGGGCAGGGCTGTGTAGTGCAGGTGGTGCGGACCGGCCCAGATGTAGAGGAAGATCAGCGACCAGAAGTGCACGATCGACAGCCGGTAGGAATAGACCGGCCGCTCGGCCTGCTTCGGCACGAAGTAGTACATCATGCCCAGGAAGCCGGCGGTCAGGAAGAAGCCGACCGCGTTATGGCCGTACCACCACTGGGTCAGCGCATCCTGCACGCCGGAGAATAGAGAGTAGCTCTTCGAGCCGGTCAGCGAGACCGGGATCGCCAAGGCGTTCACCACATGCAGCATGGCCACCGTGACGATGAACGACAGGTAGAACCAGTTGGCCACGTAGATGTGTGGTTCCTTGCGCTTCAGGATGGTGCCGAGAAACACGACCAGGTAGGCGACCCACACGACGGTCAGCCAGAGGTCGATGTACCACTCCGGTTCGGCGTATTCCTTCGACTGGCTGTTTCCCAGCAGGTAGCCGGTTGCGGCCAGGACGATGAAGAGCTGGTAGCCCCAGAAGACGAACCAGGCCAGGTCGCCGCCGAACAGGCGGGCGCGGCAGGTGCGCTGCACCACGTAGAAGCTCGTGCAGATCAGCGCGTTGCCGCCGAAGGCAAAGATCACGGCCGAGGTATGCAGCGGGCGGACACGTCCGAAATTGAACCAGGGCTCAATATTCAGGTCGGGCCAGGCAAGCTGGGAGGCGGCGACCACGCCGACAAGGAAGCCGACGATCCCCCAGAACACGGTGGCCAGCACGCCGAAGCGCACCGGGCCGTCCATGTAGCTGTCAGGGTCGGCAGCGGTGGTCTCGCGCCCGATCAGCCAGAAGGCGACCAGAACAGCGACGAGGAAGAAGAGGTAGGCGTGGAACTCATAAACCGCGTCCTGCGCTCCTGCCGCCATGAACAAGGCGAGCAGGCCGGCGAAGGCCGCGAGGGAAAGTTCGATCGCTTTAGACATGATCCGGATTCCCGCAGCGTGTGATTGACACGGCGCGGAAGGTGTCGTTTTCGGGACCTGGTTTCCTTGATCTCGATCAACGACCGCCCCCGCAAGCGAGCCCTATCCTAACACTATTCAGACCGCCAAAGAGCGGTCGCGGCCAACGGGATCGATAGGTGATGCAGGGAGGCAACAGGCTGCATTCCGGATCGGCGGAGAACGAGGGGGCGGAGCCGCCCGGCACCGAGCCGATGGTCGGCGGTGCGTGCGCGCCGTGTCTGCGCGAGGCCATCCGGAAGTTCGAGACCAACCAGGCCCAGGTCCTGCGGGTCTGCACGGAGCTGGAGCAGCTGGCGGACGGACTGCCGACGCTGCCGAGCAACGGCAGCCATATCCGGCTGGCCCGGCGCCTCGGTGCGGTCCTGCGCGATCTCCATGCCCTGGAGGAAGCCGAGATCCTGCCGATCATTTCGGCGGCCCTCGGCGACGAGCTGGTTCAGGACAGCATCCGCAACCTGATCGAGGAGCACCGGACCGACGAGGCCTTTGCCGACGAGATCTGCGAGGTGCTGCTGGAATGGACGGCGGGCGAGCGCCATCACGATGCGGCGACGCTCGGCTACATGCTGCGCGGACTGTTCGACAATCTGCGCCGCCACAATGCGCGCGAGCGGGGCCAGCTCATCGCACCGGCGCGGCGGCGGCTGGCGTCAAGCTGAGCCGGTCGCGTCCTTGAGCGCCTCGCGGTCGGGCACGACGATGTGCCGGTTGCCCTCGATCTCGATCAGCCCTTCCTTGCGCAGGACGGTGAACTGCCGGCTGACGGTCTCGATGGTCAACCCGAGATAGTCGGCGATCTCCGCCCGGGACAGGGGCAGCTCGAAGGTGACGCTGTCCCCCTCGTGTTCGGGATCGATATGGTCTGCGATCAGGCTCAGGAAGCTGGCCACCTTCTCCTTGGCCGTCATCCGGCCCAGCACCAGCATCCATTGCCGGGCCTCGTCCAGCTCCTTCAGAACCTGGCGGAGCAGCCGATTCTCCAGTTCCGGGTTCTCCCGCAGCATCGACTCCAGCACGTCCTTCGGGAAGGAGCAGAGCTTCACGTCGACCGCGACCTCGGCGCCGAAATTGCTCGACTTCATGAACGGCCGGCCGAGGAAATCGGGCGCGAACTGCAGCCCGACGATCTGCTGGCGGCCGTCCGGCATCAGCTTGGTGAGCTTCACCGCGCCAGACAGGATGTTGGAATAGGTGTGGACGTCGTCCTCCTCGTGGACAAGTTCCTGCTTGCGGGCGGCGACACGCTTGCTGGTGTGCCGGCTCAGCTTCTGCAACTCGTCGCCGGACAGCGCGCCGCAGATGCCCTTGTGCCGGGCCTCGCAGGCGCGGCAGATCACCGGGATATCCGAATTGTGGATGTCTTTCCGTTCAGACACGGAACACCTCGACCACGCTGGGTGCATCTCACTCTGGCACTCGGCCGATGCCATCCTATCAAAGACCGGCCGCTGCGGAACCCGGTGTGGCTATCCGACGCTAGAAGCCGAAGCGCCCCTTGAACGGCTGCCCGGTGGCGAGCGAGATCAGGTGCGCCGCCGCCGCCAGGGCGACCACCACGCCGAGGATCTGCAAAAACGTCCACGGCACCGGCAAGGGTGGATCCAGGGTCTCGCGCGGCCGGCGCTGCATGTGCCACGCTAGGGCCGCCAACGTCAGACTGACAGCCATGATGATCAGCGTTGTGGACAGGGGCATGGGGGGCAACCCGCGTGACAGAGGAGACTTGTGATGAATGACTTATCGGGCAGCGACAAGGGCGCATCCTACGATCCGTCCACCTTCCAGCCGCTGACCTACGTGGACGGGACCTCGGCCTTCGCCGAGGGGAAGGACAGCCCGAGCGCCTATCTCGAGCGCTGCCTGGACGTCATCTCCGCGCGCGAAGGCACCGTCAAGGCCTGGGTCACCCTGAACGAAGCCGGCGCCAAGGAACAGGCCGACGCCTCGACCAAGCGCTGGAAGGCCGGCAAGCCGCTGTCGCCGATCGACGGCATGCCGATCGGGGTCAAGGACCTCTACATGACCAAGGACATGCCCACCCAGATGGGCTCGCCGCTCTATGCCGGGCGCATGACCGGAGAGGATTCGGCCCCAGTCCAGGCCCTGCGGCTGGCGGGTGCGGTGGTGCTCGGCAAGACGGTGACCACGGAGCTCGGCTTTTCCCATCCGGGGCCGACCACCAATCCGTTCGATCCGGAGCGCACGCCCGGCGGCTCGTCCTCCGGCTCCGCCGCGGTGATCGGTGCGGGCATGGTGCCGGCGGCGCTGGGCAGCCAGGTCGTGGGCTCGATCATCCGGCCGGCCGGCTTCTGCGCGAATACCGCGATCAAGCCGACCCTGGGCGCCCTGCACCGGGGCGAGCGTCAGGGCATGAGCCACAGCCACCTGGGCGTCCACGCCGGATCGATCGCCGACATGTGGGCGGTCACCCATGCCGTCTCCCACTTCGTCGGCGGCGACCCGGGCAGCCCGGGCCTGTTCGGTCCGCAGACCGCCCCCGTCGCGAGCAAGCCGGCGCGGCTGATCGTGACCGAGAGCGAGGGCTGGCATCAGACCGACGACGCCACAAAGACCGCCTTCGAGACCCTGATCGACCGGATCGCCGCCTCGGGCGTGGAGATCCTCCGCCGCGCCGACCATGGTGATCTCGACGCCTTCGAGAAGGAGATCGCCGAGAGCCTGCTGCTGTGCCGCGACATCTGCGGCTGGGAGATGCTCTGGGTGCTGCGCAACCTGGCGGAGAAGGACGTCACCAAGCTCAGCGACAGCATGCGCCAGCGCCTGTCCATGGCCTCGGAGATGTCGATCGACGACTACCGGGCGGCCCTGACCAAGCGCGACGCGATGCGGGCCCGGTTCAAGGCGGTATCGGCGAACGCGGATGCGATGATCACCCTGTCCTCCACCGGCCCGGCGCCGAAATTCGTCGATTCCGCCACCCAGGAGGGCGAGCCGGGGCTGATCCACACCACCGGCCTGCCGGCCTACAACGCCTGGACCTCGGCGATCGGCTGCCCCTGCGTGACCGTGCCGATGCTGTCGGTCGACGGCATGCCGGTCGGCGTCCAGATCGTCGGCCGCCACAACGAGGACTGGCGCACCGGCGCCATCGCCCGCTGGGTGAAGGAGACCCTGGAGCCGGTGATCGGATAGGGTGTCGAAGGGCGGCCCACACCCACAAAGAAAAGGCGCCGGAGATCGCTCCCCGGCGCCTTTCGTGTTTCGCGGCGAAGACCGTCAGTCCAGCGACTGGACGATCTCCTCGCACATCTTCTTGGCGTCGCCGAACAGCATCATCGTGTTGTCGCGGAAGAACACCTCGTTCTCCACGCCGGCATAGCCGGACGCCATGGAGCGCTTCACGAACAGCACGGTCTTGGCGTTCTCCACGTCCAGGATCGGCATGCCGTAGATCGGGCTCGCCGGGTCGGTCTTGGCCGCCGGGTTGGTCACGTCGTTGGCGCCGATCACGAAGGCCACGTCGGTCTGGGAGAAATCGCGGTTGATCTCCTCCAGTTCGAGCACCTCGTCATAGGGCACGTTGGCCTCGGCCAGCAGCACGTTCATGTGGCCCGGCATGCGGCCCGCCACCGGGTGGATGGCGTAGCGGACCTTCACGCCCTTGGCCTTCAGCGTGTCGGCCATCTCGCGCAGGGCGTGCTGGGCCTGGGCCACCGCCATGCCATAGCCCGGCACGATGATGACCGACGACGCGCTCTCCATGATGAAGGCCGCGTCTTCGGCACTGCCCGACTTGACCGAGCGGTCGCCGCCCGGCCCACCGGCCGCCGCCGCCTCGCTCTCGCCGCCGAAGCCGCCGAGAATGACGCTGATGAACGACCGGTTCATGCCCTTGCACATGATGTAGGACAGGATCGCGCCGGAGGAGCCCACCAGCGCACCGGTGATGATCAGCAGGTGGTTGCCGAGGGTGAAGCCGATGCCGGCCGCCGCCCAGCCCGAATACGAGTTCAGCATCGACACCACGACCGGCATGTCGGCGCCGCCGATCGGCAGGATCAGCAGGAAGCCGAGCGCCAGGGCGACGATGAAGATCAGCCAGAACGCGGTCGGGCCCTGGGTGACGCACAGCCAGATGATCAGGACCACCAGGGCGACGCCGAGCAGGGCGTTCAGCGGATGCTGGCCGGTGAAGACCAGCGGCCGGCCGGTGACCAGACCCTGGAGCTTGCCGAAGGCGATGATCGATCCGGTGAAGGTGATCGCGCCGATCGCCAGGCCCAGCGCCATCTCGATCAGCGAGCCGACGCGGATCGCGCCGATCTCGCCGATGCCGTAGGCGTCCGGCCGGTAGAAGGCCGCGGCCGCCACGAAACAGGCGGCGAGACCGACCAGGCTGTGGAACGCCGCCACGAGCTGAGGCAGGGCGGTCATCTGGATCTTGCGGGCGATGACGGCACCGATGGCGCCGCCGATCAGCAGGCCGACGATGATGATCTCGTAGGACTGCACCACCGGCAGGGTCAGGGTGGTGACGATGGCGATGGCCATGCCGGCCATGCCGTAATAGTTGCCCGCCCGCGAGGTGGAGGGGTGCGACAGGCCGCGCAGCGCCATGATGAAGCAGACGCCGGAGACCAGGTACAGAAGCGAGGAGATGGTGCCACTCATGATATGGGTCCTTCCCTCACTTCTTCTTCTTGAACATGGCGAGCATGCGCTCGGTCACCAGGAAGCCGCCGGCGATGTTCACGCTGGCCAGCACCACGGCGAAGAAGCCCATGATCGACGAGAAGTTCATGCTGTCCGGGCCGGCCGCGATCAGCGCGCCGACGATGATCACCGAGGAGATCGCGTTGGTGACCGCCATCAGCGGCGAGTGCAGGGCCGGGGTGACCCGCCACACCACGTAGTAGCCGACGAAGCAGGCCAGCACGAAGACGGTCAGGCCGACCACGGTGGGGTCGAGCGCGCCGCCCTGGGCGGCCTGGGCCGCCGGGGCGGTCGCCGCGACCGTCTTGTCCAGCGCCGCGGTGCCAGCCTGGGTGGCCAGGTCGGCGGCATCAGAGGCAAGCTCGCGGGCCTCTTCGGCGAGGTCCTTAAGCTTGTCCGCGAGAGAAGTGTCCGACATCAGGGTCCCTCCTTACGCCTTCGCGTCGCCGCTTGAGCCGTCCGGCTTGGGCGCCGCCTCCGGCTTGGTTTCCTCAGCCTTCTTTTCGGCTGCCTTCGGGGCTTCCTTCTTGGCGGCCGGCTTCTTGGCCGGCGCTTTCTTGGCAGCCGGTTTGGCCGCCGGTTTCGCCGCAGCCTTGGGAGCCTCGGCCGGCTCGTCCGGCAGCGCCAGGATCCGATCGCTGGTGATGGCGCCGTCCTTGGTGATGGTGGACGCCTTGATGATCTCGTCCTCCTCGTCGACCTTGATCGCCTTGCTTTCCTTGTCGATCAGGGGGGTGAGGAAGTTCAGCAGGTTCTTGGCGTAGAGCGCGCTGGCATCGACCGCGACCCGGCTCGGGACGTTCACGTGGCCGACCAGGGTCACGCCATGGGCCTCCACCACCTCGCCCGGCTTGGACAGCGGGCAGTTGCCGCCCTGCTCGACGGCGAGGTCGACGATGACCGAGCCCGGCTTCATGGTCTTCACCATCTCCTCGGTGACCAGCACCGGGGCCGGCCGGCCCGGGATCAGGGCGGTGGTGATGACGATGTCCTGCTTGGCGATGGTCTCGGCGATCAGGGCCGCCTGCTTCTTCTTGTACTCATCGCTCATTTCCTTGGCGTAGCCGCCGGCGGTTTCGGCCTGCTTGAACTCCTCGTCCTCCACGGCGACGAAGGTTCCGCCCAGGCTCTCGACCTGCTCCTTGGCGGCCGGGCGCACGTCGGTGGCCGACACGATGGCGCCGAGACGGCGGGCCGTGGCGATCGCCTGCAGACCGGCGACACCCGCACCCATGACCAGCACGCGGGCCGGCGGGACCGTGCCGGCGGCCGTCATCATCATCGGGAAGGCCCGGCCGAACACGGCGGCGGCGTCCAGCACGGCCTTGTAGCCGGCCAGGTTCGACTGGGACGACAGCACGTCCATCGACTGGGCGCGGGTGATCCGCGGCACCAGCTCCAGGGCGAAGCTGCGCACGCCCTGCTTGGCGATGGCGTCGATCAGCGCCTTGTCCTTGTGCGGCTCCATCAGGGAGATCAGCAGCGCGCCCTTCTTGAGCAGCGGGATCTCTTCGGTGGTCGGTTTTCGGACCTTCAGGACGACATCGGCGTCGCCGATCGCCTCCTTGGCGGTCTTGACGATCTTCGCGCCGGCCGCGGTGTAGGCGTCATCGGTCACGGCGGCGGAGAGACCCGCGCCGGACTCGATCGCGACCTCCGCGCCGAGCTGGATGTATTTCTTTACCGTGTCCGCCGAGGCAGCGACGCGTTTCTCGCCCTCTCGGCGTTCCTTGACGATGCCGATTTTCATCTTGGGTCCCCGCTGGATTCCCTTTTTTCGTGGACGGGTTATGCCAGGCGGAGCGCCGAAAGCGCAAACCGGACCCCACCCTGTGCCCGCTCGTAGTTAACTGCACCGGACTGTACCAGCGACAAGCGCGTGATGGGCAATGGGATAATTCTAAAATTCGGCCAAGCGGACGGATTCAGACTGAAAACGGGTGGATTTCTACCGAAAGGTGGCCCGGCGGCGGTCGATCTCCAGCGTCCGCAGGTCGGCATCGCGCAGCTCGCGCAGCCAGCCATAGGCCCGGCGGCAGACCTCCGGAGGCGAGGTGGAACTGGCGCCGGCCCGCGAGGTCCCGGGTTTGGAGCAGTCGGCCTCCGCCTGGTGCTGAAGGGCTGTCCAGCGCGCCATCCGGTCGTTGAGCAGCGCTTCGTAGAAGGCGGCGCGGTCGGCGGCGGTCTCGAACAGGGCGCCGCGCAGAGGGACGATGAGTCGGAAGGGCACCTGGCTGGTCGGCGGCGCACCGGCGGCGGGGGCCGGATCCGCCATCGGCGAGAACGGCTGCCGGGCCTGGGCGGTGGTCAGGACGTCGGGCAGGGGCCGGGGGTGCAGAACCTCCGTCGTCGTCAGATAGCCCGGCGCCTCGCAGGTGATCTCGACCGGGAAGCCGAGCTTGCGTGGGTCGATGCTCATCGGCGCCGCCTGCATGTCGCGGCGGGCGACACGTCCGACCGCCCGGCAGCGCGCGTCCGGCGGGACGGCTTCCACGAGGGTGAGCTGCGGGGCCGGAGGCCCGGGGCGCTGCACGGCCGTCTGCGGCGCCGTACAGGCGGCCAGGGCGGTAAGCAGGACGAGGAGGGGTAGAGCGCGAATCATAGCTTATGGTACCGCGAGCCCGGCCAGTCGTGCCATAACCCGCACCCCACAATCGGTGCCGCCTGTGTCGCACCGTCCGGCCCGGAGACTCCCATGTCCGACAACACCCCCACGATCCGACTGAACAAGGGAGGCGGCACCCGCCTGCTGCGGGGCCATCCCTGGGGCTTCTCCAACGAGGTCGCGATGACCGCCGAGGCCAAGGCGCTGACGCCGGGCACGGTGGTGGCCGTGGAGACCCATGCGGGCGAGCCGCTGGGCTGGGCCCATATGAACCCGCACAGCCTCATCGCCCTGCGCATGCTCGACCGCGATCCGGCGGCGGTGATCGATGCCGGCTGGATCGCCGGCAAGCTCGCCGAGGCGCTGGCCTGGCGCGAGCGGATGTTCGACACGCCGTATTACCGGGTCGTCCATGCGGAGGCCGACGGGCTGCCCGGGCTGATCGTCGACCGCTATGGCGACGTCGTCGTGCTCCAGGCCAATTCCGCCGGCATGGACCGCATGATGCCGCTGGTCGTGGAAGCGGTGCGCGAGGTGCTCGCCCCCGCCGCCATCGTGCTGCGCAACGACAGCCCGGTGCGCAAGCTCGAGGGGCTGGGCGAGGAGGTCCGGCTGGTCGAGGGGACGGTGCCCGATCCGGCCCTGGTGGCCGAGGGCGGCGCGCTGTTTCCGCTCGACCCGCTGGGCGGCCAGAAGACCGGCTGGTTCTTCGACCATCGCGACAACCGCGCCTTCATCGCCCGCCTCGCGGCCGGTGCGCGGGTGCTCGACCTCTATACCCATACGGGAGGCTTCGGTGTGCAGGCGGCGGTCGCCGGTGCCGTCTCGGTCGACCTGATCGACCGGGCCGCCCCCGCCCTGGCCCAGGCGACCAAGGCGGCGGAGCTGAGCGGCGTCGCCGATCGGGTTTCCACCCGCAAGGCCGATGCCTTCGCCGCCCTGGAGCATCTGGTGAAGACCGGGGAGCAGTACGACATCGTGGTCTGCGATCCCCCGGCCTTCGCGCGCTCGAAGAAGGATGTCGGCCCGGCGGCCAAAGCCTATCGCAAGCTTGCCCGGATGACCGCGCAGATCACCGCACCCGGCGGCGTGCTGCTGCTGGCCTCGTGCTCGCACCACATGGATCCGGTGTCCTTCGCCCAGCAGAACGCCCGCGGTCTCGGCGATGCGGAGCGCCAGGGGCGGTTGCTGCGCTCGGCCGGGGCGGGCCCGGACCATCCGGTCCATGCACATTTGCCGGAGAGCGCCTATCTCAAGGCGATGGTCTACGCGCTCGACTGACCGGCGGGCGCGACCTGTTCCAGACGGAGTCTTCCATGGCCGACATCGTTCTCTATGGCATCGCCCATTCCAACTTCGTGCGGGCCTGCGCCATGACAGCCCTGGAGAACGGCGCGACCTACGAGACGGCTCTGACCGGCTTCCGCGACATGCGCTCGCGCGAGATACAGGCGATCTCGCCCTTCGGCAAGGTGCCGGTGATGCGCCACGGCGACGTGGTGCTGTTCGAGAGCCTGGCGATCATGCGCTACATCGACCTGACCTTCGGCGAGCCCGACAGCCTGCAGCCGTCCGACCCGCTGGAGCGCATCCGGATGGATCAGTGGTTCAACGGGGTGATGGGAACGGTCGACCGGCACATCGTGCGGGACTGGGCGCTGGAGCTGGCTTTTCCGTCCGGCCCCGACCGGTCGGTCAACGAGCCCCGGATCGCCCGGGCGCGCAAGGCGGCGGTGCGGGATATCGCCGCGCTGGACCGGCAATACGCCGAACAGGGCCATCTCGCCGGTGGGCGCCTGTCCCTGGCCGATATCGTGCTGGTCTGCACCCTCGACGTGCTCACGCTTCTGGACGAGGCGGGGACGCTGCTGGAGCAGGCGCCGTCGCTGACCAAGGCGATGGCGGCCCTGCGGCAGCGGGAGAGCTGGCAGCGGGCCTGCGCGGGGAAGATCTCGCCGAACTGGTCGGGCTGAGCGCCACGGTCAGCGCGCAGGGTGGGGGGCGCTCTCTGGCGGCCAGGTGAGCCAGCGCCCGTGCTCGTAGGTGCTGCAGTGGAACAGGCTGCCGGCATCGAACTCCATCAGCCGCAGCTCGCGATCGCTCAGCGCCGTCCGCTCGTAGAACCGGAGCACCCCGAACAGCATGCTGATCGGAGCGTCCTCGGCGGCGCGCAGTGGCAGGAGCAGGCGTTGGAAGGCGACATACCGGTCGGCCGGCCGGGACAGGCTGCCGCGGTAGTAGAACGGCACCCCGACCTCCAGGCAGGTGTCGAACATCCTGCGCCGGGCGTGATAGACGGCGTTGGACAGCAGCTCGTCCATGAACCGGCCCCTGGGCTCGAAGCCGAACTCGTCGGTCAGCTTGGTGCCGGCGATGACGCTCTTGTACCGGCCGTCGCGCCATTCCTGCAGGAAGAACCAGGGCAGGACCTGCGTCGGCAGGGTCAGCATGTCGATCTGGGATCGCACGGGAATTCGGTCGGGAGCGGATGAATCGGCGCAGAGCTCGAGCCAATGGCTGAACAGATCGGCACACAGGCCGTCCGGCGCGATGCCCGCGTTCCTTAGCTCACCGGGGAAGCCGGTTTCTGACAACGCCCCGCTCCATAATATAACAACCGAAAGGAGAGGCCGAGCCCCCGCGCGAGAGAAGGGTGCGGAGACACGAACTGCCGACCTGGAACGCATCCTTGGGCAGAAAGGTTAACGACTCGTTAACGCGAAACTTGTGTTTCGTCGAGGGGTAAAGGGTCGTCCGACCAGTCGGTCCACCGGTCGCTTCTGAAAACCCTGCGGAATACCAATCCCTTGTCGTCTGCCGGCTCCGGGAGCGCGGATGAGGTCGCAGTCGACGGGCCATCGGCAAGTTCCTGCGCAGAGAGAAATTCCATTGCGCCACAGACCAGGTCGATGTCGGCGTCGGCCGCGCTGCGCAACGGAAGGAGGATGCGTCGAAAGGCGATATGCCCCCGGGTCGGGGCGGCGAGAGTCGCGCCATAGTAGACGGGACAGCCCTGGTGTACACAGAAATCAAACAGCGCGCGGCGTGCCGGATAGATCTCCGGTCGCATCAACTCGTCGAGATACTTACCGGTCGTCTCGGTCCCCATATTGTCCACCAGGGTCGTCGACGCGAGGCGCACGAGGTAGCGGTCCTCCCGTCGCTCGATCAGGAAGAAGTTGCCGCGGGCGGATTTCGGCAGGGTCAGCAGGTCGATCTGGTCGCGCACCGGTATGCCGAGCGCCGCCGCCTCCTGTCGGCAGAGCGCCCGCCAGTGGTCGAAGACGTCCGCGCAGATCCCGACCGGACCCGGAACGGAACGTGCGTCCGTCTGATCAGGTTCCGTCATGCCAACTCCCCGAGGCGAGATCGATCCCTCCAGTATTCACTATCCGGCGGCGGCGTCCACGAAAGGCGTCCGGCGGCGCCGAGCGGGTTCTGTGCAGAGGACATGGGTGCGAACCGGGCAGAGGAGAGAAATCGAGTGGAAGTAGCAACCTAAGCGGGTGAATTCTGAAGAATTCCTTAATGAGGGCCGCTGACCCGTAGCGACCGGGGCGGGCCTTGAGGCAACCACCGGCGGCCCTCGCGCGTTCCAACCTGTCAGATGAACACGGAGAAACCTATGGACCGGGTCTACCGGTTGGAGACGTTCGGCCGCATAGGCTTCGCGGCGCATGGCGTGGTCTATCTCCTGGTCGGCTGGTTCGCCATGCGCTCCGCCCTCGGGGTGGGTGTCCCCACCGACACCAAGGGCGCCCTGCACAGCCTGGTCGGCGGCCCGTTCGGATGGGCGATGCTCGGCGCCATGGCGCTGGGCTTGCTGTGCTACGGGCTGTTCCGCATGGTGGAAGCGGTCCTCGACCTGAACGATATCGGCAGTGACGCGCGCGGCCTGGTGATGCGCAGCGCCCGGATCGTCAGCGCGGTCATCCATATCGGTCTGGCGATCTACGCCGCGGCTCTCGCCATCGGATTGACCATGTCAGGCGGCGACATGAAGGGCTGGACCGCCTGGCTGATGCGCCAACCCTACGGCCCGTGGATGGTGATGGCCGTCGGCGCCGTGGTGTTCGGCGTCGCCCTGGGGCAGGCCAAGGCAGCCTGGACCGCGAACTTCATGGACGATCTGGCCATCTCCGGCGAGAGCCACGGCACCGCCAAGACGGTGGGCCGGGCGGGATATGCCGCCCGCGCGATCGTCCTGACCCTCGTGGCGGTCTTCCTGGTCAGTGCCGGATGGAACACCGATCCGAGCCAGGCGGGCGGCCTCGCCGAGGCGCTGCGCGAGCTGCAGAAGCAGCCCTCGGGCCCCTGGCTGCTCGGGGTGGTGGCGGTCGGTCTGCTGATGTTCGGCCTGTCCAGCTTCGTGGAGGCTGCCCACCGTCGGATCACCGACGAGAACGTCATCGACCGCCTGCGCGCCCAGGCCACCGGGAACTGAGGCGAGAACGGTCGGCCAAAACGACCATCAGATCCGATGAAGGAATGGTGTCCCCGACAGGATTCGAACCTGTGACCCCCAGATTAGGAATCTGGTGCTCTATCCAGCTGAGCTACGAGGACAGCCGGGTCCCTTCTACCGCAGGCCGGGCCGGGGTGCCACCGTCGAGGCGCTTGCCAGGCGGGGCATTCAGGCCGATCATGTCACCAAGGGCCCGGCCAATGGGCATTTGCGACGGGATCGGGCCGTTCTTGCCGCCTCGGAACGGGCGCGGCCGGGCCGTCGGCGCAGAGCTCAGGCTGACGGTTCACTGACGCGGACGCACAGACGTTCCGATGGGCCGCCGGACCGGCCCGCCCGCTTCGCCAAGCGGGAGGTAGAGATGATTGTTTCCGACATCCTGAAGACCAAGGGCAAGAACGTCGTCACCGTGGCGCCGGACACGCCGGTGGGGACCGCCGTCGCCACGCTGGCCGAAAAGCGCATCGGCTGCATCGTCGTCACCACCGATGGCGGCGCGCTTGCCGGCATCCTGTCGGAGCGCGACGTGGTCCGGGTGCTGGCCCAGCAGGGCGGCGACGTGCTGGACGAACCGGTCAGCTCCCTGATGACCGCCAAGGTCGTCACCTGCAGCCCGTCCCAGACCATCGCCGATGTGATGGAGATGATGACCCAGGGCCGCTTCCGCCATGTCCCCGTGTTGGAGGAGGGTCGGCTCGCCGGCATGGTGTCGATCGGCGACGTGGTGAAGTTCCGCCTGGAGGAGACCGAGGAGGAGGTGCGCCAGCTTTCGGCCTATGTGGCCGGCGGCTGATCGCGGACCCGCCCCGGGTCAGGTGTCGGGGCGGGCGCGCTGAGTTCAGGCGCGCCGTGCCTTGATCGCGTCGCGGATCCGTACCAGGGCCTCGTCCAGGGTGCTGCGCGGGCAGGCCAGGTTGATGCGCTCGAAGCCTTCGCCCTCGGCACCGAAGATGTAGCCTTCGTCGAAATAGACCTTGGCCTGGTTCAGCATCAGGTCCTCCAGCGCGTCCTTGTCCAGGCCCAGGGCCCGGCAGTCGAACCACTGCAGGTACGTGCCTTGGGGGCGGATGGCGCGGATCTCCGGCACTTCCTGTCCGAAGAAGGCGATCAGCCGGTCGGCGTTGCCGGCGACATAGGCCATCACCGCGTCGAGCCAGTCGGCCGCCCCGCGATAGGCCGCCATGGTGGCGGCGATGCCGAACGGGTTCATGCCCGGCAGGGTGTGCAGCGCGAAGGTCTCGGCGAACTTCTCGCGCAGGGCCGGGTTGGGGATGAAGATGTTGGAGGTGTGCAGGCCGGCCAGATTGAAGGTCTTGGACGGCGCGGTGCAGACGATGGTGTTCTGGGCCGCCACGTCGCCCAAGGTGGCGAAGGGGGTGAAGGTCTCGCCCGGGAACATCAGGTCGCCATGGATCTCATCGGCCACGACGATGACGCCGTGGCGGGCGCAGATCTCGGCGACGGCGGTCAGTTCCTCGGCGCTCCAGACCCGGCCGATCGGGTTGTGGGGCGAGCACAGGATCAGCAGCTTGGTCTTTGGGTCCTTGGCCTTGGCCTCCAGATCCTCCAGGTCCATGCGGTAGGCACCGTCCTCCAGGATCAGGGAGTTGGAGACGACCTCGCAGCCGTTGTTGGTCGTCACCCGGAAGAACGGGTAGTAGACCGGCCGCTGGACGATGACCTTGTCGCCGGGCTGGGTGAAAGCGCGCACGACCACGTTCAGGGTCGGCACCACGCCCGGCGCGGTGATCAGCCACTCGCCCCTGGCGTCCCAGCCCTGGCGGGTGCGGAACCAGCCGCAGACCGCGTCGACATACTCGTCGGTCTTGGCCGAATAGCCGAAGATCCCATGGGCGGCGAGATCGCCCAGCGCCTTGGTCACCGCCGGCGGGCAGCGGAAGTCCATGTCGGCCACCCACATGGGCAGCACCCGGTCGTCGCCGGCGCGGCGGTAGGTCTTGTCCCAGACCGCGAAGCCGCCGTGGTTGTGGTAGTCCCACTTGACCGAATGGGTGTTCTCACGGTCGATGATCTCGTCGAAATCGAACGGCATGCGGCGGTGTCCTCTGGGCAGGTCGGGGCGGGTCGGTAGAGGACAATACTCCACCGCCGCACGGAAAGGACCAACAGCGTTTCTAAGGTGCCCGGTCTAGGGTTCCCGGTCTAAGGTGCCCGGGCGGCATCCGCCGCGGCGAAATGGGCGAGCTGGTCGTCATGGGCCTTGGCGAAGGCCGGCCGCCCCGTGGCCCGGGCGACATAGGCCCGGCAGGCCGGGTGCGCGGACAACCCGTCGAACCGGTCGACGGCCCGCAGGATGTCGGCCATCAGCAGGTCGGCGACGCAGAAGTCTCCCACCAGCCACTCGCGGTCGGCCAGCATCGCGTCCATGCGATCCAGCCGTCCGGCGGCGAACCTGTCCATGAGCTGCCGGCCGGGCGTCTGCGTGGTGTCGCCGGTGAACTGGTAGAGAACCCAGGGCTGGGTGGCCATCTCCACGGAATTGAGGGCGGCGAACAGCCACTGCACCGCCGCGGCGCGCGTGCCGGATGCGCTGGGCAGCAGGGCCTCGCTCTGCCCGCCCAGATGCAGCAGGATGGCGCCGGTCTCGAAGATCGAGGTCTCGCCGTCCGTCAGCCAGGGGACCTGTCCGAAGGGCTGGTGGGCGAAATGCGTGGGCCCGCGGTCCTCGAAGGGCACGCTTTCCACCCGGTAGGGCAGCCCGGCCTCCTCCAGCGCCCAGCGGATGCGCAGGTCGCGCACCAGGCCCCGCGGCGGCTCCGGAACCCAGTCGAAGGTGGTGAGGATCAGCTCGGTCATGTCCGGTGGTCCCTTGTCCGATGAGGGTGCCGTTTGTCGGAGTCTGTCGGTTTATGGCCCGATGGGCCTGCCGAGCAGTGTGCAGGTCGTCAGCACGGCGTCAATCCACCAGCCCTCCAGCAGGTCCTCCTGCAGATCCCAGCGCTGCTTGGTGGCCCGCCAGCGGGCGGCGTAGGGGCACCAGTAGCCATAGTCCGGCGGCATCCACGACAGCGGGTCGCCGTCGCCCTTCGAGCGGTTGGCGCTGCGATCGACGGCGATCAGGGTGTCCGGGTGGGAGAGGTCGTTGGCATAGGCCTCCCGGCGGGCCGCGTCCCAGCGATGGGCGCCCGACCGATGCGCCTCCGACAGCGGCACCCGGTGGTCGACATCCAGCTCGGTCGGGTCGGTGAAGCTGGTGCCGGTGAATGGATCGAACCAGCGGCCGGACACCACCTTGCAGCCGTCGGCGCTCATCTCCGGCCGTTCCAGGCTCTCGGCGACAAGGACCTCCTGGCGGGTGTCGCGGCAGTTGCCGTCGGCGTCGCTCCAATGCCGGTAGAGCTCCCGATCGAACGGCTCGTCCACCGGATAGAACAGCTCCGACTGGCGCAGGCCCGCGACCGCGGCGACCAGGGCGGCGATCAGCACCGCCCAGCGCGACCACCGTCCGGTCCGGCGCCTCCAGTAGCCGACGCGCTGGTGGTTGGCGGCCTTGCGGGAGCGGGGCCTGGCGGGCCGGCGGGCCACGGTCAGACCCCGATCGGCGGATACAGGATCAGCAGGCCGGTCACCGTCAGCAGCGACAGGCCGGTCGCGGCAAGGATGGCGGCCGAGGCGGCGGTGACGGAGATGCCGTAATGCTGGGCGAAGACATAGACATTCGCGCCGACCGGGCAGGCGGCGAAGATCACCGCGGCCTGGATCCAGAACGGATCGGCGCCGACCACATAGGCCAGGATCACGAAGGTGACCGCCGGGTGGATGAACAGCTTGAACACCACCATCATCGCCGCCGGTCCGACGCTGCCGGCCACCCGGCGATAGGCCAGGGTGGCGCCGAGCGCGAACAGGGCCGACGGCGGCCCCGCCTGGCCGATGAAGCCGAAGCTCTTGTCGATCAGGTCGGGCACTGGCAGGCCGGCGATGCCCCACAGGATGCCGATCAGGGTCGACATCAGGATCGGGTTCTTCAGCATGGCGCGCAGCGACATCCGCACCGCCCGCCAGCCGCCGCCGGGCCGGTCGCCGCTGCGGGCGATCTCCAGCATCATGGTGACGATGCTGAACAGCAGCACGTCGAGTGTGAACAGCAGCACGGCCGCCGTCGCACCCTTCTCCCCGAACAGGCTGATCAGCAGGGGCAGGGCGAGCAGCACGCCGTTGGAGAAGCAGGAGCCGAAACCCTGCATGGTCATCTCGGCGAAGCGCTGGCGGAACAGCAGCCCGCCCAGCACCGCGCCGGCGGTGAAGACCAGGACCTCGCTGTAGAAGAACCCGGCCACGAAGGACCATTCGCCGATCGCGGTGACGTCGGTCGTCGCCATCAGCCGGAACAGCATCGGCGGCATGGCGAAGGTGAAGACGAAGACGTTCAGGCCGCGTACCCATTCCTCTGCCAGTACGCGGGTCTTGCCGGCGAGGAAGCCGGCGAAGATCACGGCGAACAGAGGGACGACGGCGTTGAGGATGGCATCCAAGCGTCGGCTCCCGGGGAAGACGCGCCATGTAGCGATGGTCCGGACGCCGCGTCAACGCGTAGACTGCGCCCATGCCGAGAGGAATGCCGCGCCGAGACCTGCTTGCCGCTCTTGCCGCCCTGCCTGTCGCCTCCTGTGCGGGCGGGCCGGGAGCGGACATCTGGCGCCGTCACGACCCGCTGTCGACGCGGGTCGTGGACCATCGGGTGTGGCAGGTCCTGCTCGACCGCAACACCCGCGACTGGCCTGACGGCATCACCCGGGTCGACTACGCCCGGTTCTCCACCGCCGACCGCGAGCTGCTGGAAGCCTATGTGCGCGAGCAGTCGGCCCTGCCGGTGGCGTCGCTGTCGCGGGTGGAGCAGCTGGCGTTCTGGCTGAACCTCTACAACGCCCTGGTGGTGCGGCTGGTGCTAGACCACCTGATCGTCGGCAGTCCGGACGAGATCCAGACCGGCGGCCTGTTCTCCCGCGGCCCCTGGGACGTGCCGCTGGTGCGGGTCGAGGGCCGGGAGGTCTCGCTGGCCGGCATCCGCAGGGAGGTGCTCGCCCCAGTGTTCCGGGACCCGCGCTGGCATTACGGGCTGTGCGACGGGACCCTCGGCGCGCCGAGCCTGGGCCGGCAGGCGTTCGTCGGGGCCGATGTGGACCGGCGCCTGGAGGATGCGGCGATCGAGTACATTGCCCACCCGCGGGCGGTGGACCTGCCGGCGGACCGGCCCGGCATCCTGCGCCTGAACAGCCTCTGGCGACGCCATATGGACGATTTCGGCGGCAGCCTGCAGGCGGTGTTCGCCAGCATCGATCTCTATGCCGAGGCGGAGCTGCGCGCAGTGCTCGCGCGAGACCCTCAGGTCGTCTGGATGGACGACCGCCGGCTGAATGCTTTTCAAGTCTAGCGGGCGTCTTGCGTCGACAGTGCGAGGCGATTTGGTATATGTACCCGCCGCTTCTAGGGATTTATTGTTAAGAAGCAGAATGACCCTATATTTCGGTGACATCGGCACCAAGGGCCGGAGGGATCATGCGCGTTCGCGAGGATTACCGCAGCATCAACGGGCCTGAGAAGGCCGCCATCCTGCTCATGTCCCTGGGCGAGGCGCAGGCCGCCGCGCTGTTCAGCCAGATGGACGACGAGGAGATCAAGGAGATCTCCCAGGTCATGGCTGGGCTTGGTACGGTTTCTTCGAATATCGTCGAAAGGTTGTTCGTCGAGTTCGCCGAGCAGGTCTCCTCCACCGGCTCCCTGGTGGGGTCGCTCGACAGCACCGAGCGTCTGCTGACCAAGGTCCTGGGCGAGGACCGGGTCGCCGACATCATGGAGGAGATCCGCGGCCCGGCGGGTCGCACCATGTGGGACAAGCTCGCCAACGTGAACGAGAACGTTCTGGCGAACTACCTGAAGAACGAATATCCGCAGACCGTCGCCGTCATCCTCGCCAAGATCAGCCAGAACCATGCGGCCAAGGTGCTGGCCACCCTGCCCGAGAACTTCGCCATGGAAGTGGTCATGCGCATGCTGCGCATGGAGGCGGTGAACAAGGAGATCGAGCGCGACGTCGAACGGGTGCTGCGCACCGAGTTCATGTCCAACCTGGCGCGCACCAACCGGCGCGACAGCCACGAGATGATGGCCGAGATCTTCAACAGCCTCGACCGCGCGACGGAGAGCCGCTTCCTGTCGGCCCTGGAAGAGCGCAACAAGGACAGCGCGGAAAAGATCCGCTCCCTGATGTTCACCTTCGAGGATCTGAACCGCCTCGACCCGGCCGGCGTGCAGACCCTGCTGCGGGCGGTGGACAAGGACAAGATGACGATCGCGCTCAAGGGCGCGTCGGAGGAACTGCGCGACCTATTCTTCTCCAACATGTCCGAGCGCGCCGGCAAGCTGATGCGCGAAGACATGCAGGCGCTGGGCCCGATCCGCCTCAAGGACGTTGAAGACGCCCAGAACGCCATGGTGCAGTCCGCCAAGGATCTGGCCGACCGCGGCGAGATCGTGCTCGGTGGCTCCGGCGGCGACGACCAGCTGGTGTATTGAGCGGTTTCGCGGAGCTCCCCAAGTCTTTCCATCCCATTCCGCTCTAGCAGTGAGAGAAGATCTGGGTTCCAAGCGGAGTGAAGCGGCACCGGGGATGACACCCGCGTCCCGGTCCGGCATCCTATCCGGATGGCTGATCCTCCCTTCGATCCGGGTGATGACGACGAGGTCCGCCGCGTCCTGAGCGCGCGCCGGGCCGAAGTCAGCGCTCTGGTCGCCGGCTCCAAGGAGGCGCGCGAGGCGGTCGAGCTGGACCAGTCCCGGGTCGGCCGGCTGTCCCGCATGGACGCGCTGCAGGACCAGGCCATGGCGCTGGAGACCGACCGCCGCCGCACCCTGGAGCTGCAGCGCATCGAGTCCGCGCTGACCCGGCTGGAAGCCGGCGACTACGGACTGTGCGTGCGCTGCGGCGAGGAGATCGCCCTGGAACGCCTCACCTTCGATCCTGCCGTCACCCTCTGCATCGACTGCGCCGAGGGATAGACTGCGCCGGGGGATAGATTGCGCCGAGGGATGAGACGTCGCAGGGCGGTGCATGCCCGTTGCCTGCCGCGGGGTCTGGTGGCAGTGTCCGGTCATGGCGATCGACGCAAACGATTTTCTCCGCGACATCTGGTACTTCGCGATGCCTTCGGCGGCGCTGAAGCCGGGTGAGATGCGTGACAAGACCCTGCTGGAAGAGCCGCTGGTCTTTGCCCGCACGAGCGAGGGCAAGGTGTTCGCCTTGCGCGACATCTGCCCGCATCGCGGCATCCCGCTCTCCGACGGCTGGTTCGACGGCAAGGAGGTGGAGTGCTGCTATCACGGCTGGCGTTTTGCCCCGAACGGCCACTGCACCTGCATCCCCTCCCTGACCGAGGATCAGGAGATGGACGTGGACGCGATCCGCGTGCGCCCCTATCCGGTGGAGGAGCGCGGCGGTGGCATCTGGGTCTACATGTCCTCCGACCCGCGCGGCCGGGCCGAGCCGAAGGTGGCCCCGCCCGAACTGCCCGAGGTCACCGCGCTTGGCCCCGGCCTCTGCGAGCGGATGATCTTTCCGAGCCATATCGACCACGCGGTCATCGGGCTGATGGACCCGGCCCACGGCCCGTTCGTACACCAGAGCTGGTGGTGGCGTTCCAAACGCTCGATCCACGAGAAGGCCAAGCGCTTCGGGCCGGCCGAGTACGGCTTCGCCATGCTGCGCCACCAGCCGTCGAGCAACTCCGCCGCCTACAAGCTGTTGGGCGGGACGCCGACGACCGAGATCCGTTTCCGCCTTCCGGGTATCCGGATCGAGGATATCGAGGTCGGCGCCAAACGGGTGTGCAACCTGACCACGGTCACCCCGATCGACAGGCAGACCACCGAGATCCACCACCTGATGTACTGGAACGTGGGCTGGGCCGCGGCGCTGAAGCCGATCCTGCGGGTCTTCGCCCGCAAGTTCCTGGGCCAGGACCGCGACGTGGTGGTCAAGCAGCAGCGCGGGCTGAAATACGATCCGAACCTGATGCTCATCAACGACGCCGACATGCAGGCCAAGTGGTACTACCGCCTGAAGAAGGCCTATGGCGGCTGGAGCGAGGGGGCGTTCGAGAACCCGGTGCGCGAAACCACCCTGCGCTGGCGGAGCTGACCCGAGCGTGAGCACGACCGCCGAGGTCCTGCGCGACCGCGAGGCGAAGGGCGTCGCCCTCTTCATCACCCTGGAGATCGTCGGTCTCGTCGCCCTGACCTTGGGCATTCTCCTGTTCGTGTCCCGGGCGATGCCGCTGTCGGTCCT
This sequence comes from Thalassobaculum sp., assembly GCF_965223715.1. Classification (GTDB taxonomy): domain Bacteria; phylum Pseudomonadota; class Alphaproteobacteria; order Thalassobaculales; family Thalassobaculaceae; genus Thalassobaculum. The sequence goes on from NZ_OZ245012.1 coordinate 4,824,783, forward strand.
CGCGGTCTCGCTGCTGGGCATTCTCGTGCTGGCGGGGCTGCTGTTTCAGGTGCGCCGACGGCGATGGGTGACCCGGGCCGGCCTGGTGGCGGTGGTGGTGTCGATCCTGGCGACCGGACCCTTCGTGTTCCTGGAATGGGAGGGGACGGGCACGGCGGCCTCCTATCTGGTGAAGACCGGTTATCCCATGGGCCTGATCCTGCTGGTGGTGACCGCCACGACCCTGCAGCCGCTCTATCCCGCACTCGTCACGGTCCTTCTGGCGCTGTTCCACGGCCTGCTGTTCGGCCTCGCCCTGGACGATCCCGACACCGTCCTGGCGACACTGCCCACCTGGCAGGAGCACGTGATGGGGCCGGCCCTGCATCTGGGCCGGGTAGCCAACGAGACCGCGTTTCTGCTGGCCACCGGAGCCATCGTCACCTTCTCGACCTGGATCGCTCGGCGCACGGTGCTGTCCGCCGCCCGGCTGGAGCAGGCGGCGGGCCAGCTCAGCCGCTACTTCTCGCCGGAAGTCGCCGAGCGGGTGGCGACGGCGGATCCCGAGTTCCTGCGGCCCGGCGGCAGCCTCCGCTTCGTCGTCGTGCTGGTATCCGACATCGAAGGGTTCACCGCCCTGTCGGCGTCGATGGGACCGGATGCGACCCTGCGGTTTCTGGCCGATTACCAGAAGCGCATGACCGAGGTGATCTTCCGCAACGGCGGATCGGTCGACAAGTTCATCGGCGACGGCATCCTGGCCACCTTCGGCGCGACCGGGGCGGTGCCCGCGCCTTGCGAGCGCGCGGTGGCGACGGCCGAGGGCATGATGGCCGCTCTTGAGACGATCAACGCCGAACGCGTCGCCGCCGGGGAGCGGCCCGTCTTCCATCGCATCGGCATTCATGCCGGCGAGGCGATGGTCGGCAATGTCGGCAGCGAGGACCGATTGGAATTCACGGTGATCGGCGATGTCGTGAATCTCGCGAACCGGATCGAGCAGGCCTGCAAACAGACAGGCGACACCGTGCTGCTCTCGCGGGCCCTCGTCGAGGCCTGCCCGGAGGTCCCGGTGAGCTCCCGCGGCCGGCCTGCCCTTCCCGGTGTCGATGCGCCGCCGGAACTCTTCGCCCTTGAGGGCGCGGGCGGCGGGTCGCGATCATGATGTCGCTTCGCGGTCTGGCGCTCGACTGGCGGCTGCTCGCCTTCGGCTTCCTGATGTCGTTCTCGTCCAGCTTCGGGCAGACCTATTTCATCTCCCTGTTCTCAGCCGAGTTCCGCGCGGCGTTCGACCTGACCCATGGCGGCTTCGGCACCCTGTACTCGGCGGCGACCCTGACCAGCGGGCTGCTGCTGCTCTGGGCCGGCGGGATGATCGACCGGGTGGATCTGCGGATCTTCGCGGCCATCGTGCTGACCGGGATCGCGGCCGCCTCCGGGTTCGCCTCGGTGATGACCGGACCGGTCACGCTGGTCGTCGTGCTGTTCCTGCTGCGGTTCTTCGGCCAGGGGCTGGCGAGCCATACAGCGGTGACGTCGGTCGCCCGCTACGCGGATGCCGGCGTGCGCGGCCGCTCGGTCAGCCTCGCCGCGCTCGGCTTCCCGGTGGGCGAGGCGGTCTGGCCGACGGTGGCGGTGGCGCTGATCGCGCTGATCGGCTGGCGCTGGACCTATGGCGCCGCGGGGCTTCTCGCCCTGGCGGTATTCCTGCCCCTCGCCCTGCTGCTCCTCGCGACCCATGGCCGACGGCATACGGATCTGATGGCGCGGACCCTGGACGACGGGGCCGAGGGCGGATTGCGGCAATGGACGCGGGGCGAGGTCCTGCGCGACCCGACCTTCCTGTGGTCGCTCACCGCCGTGCTGGCGCCGTCCTTCATCGTGACGGGAATCCTGTTCCATCAGGTCCACCTGACCGAGACCAAGGGCTGGGACCTGTCGGTCTTCGCCACCGGCTATGTCGGCTACGCGGTCTGCCAGATCGCCGTCGCCCTGGTGGCCGGCCCGGCGATCGACCGGATCGGTGCCCGCCGGGTGGCCCGGGTCTATCTGGCACCGATGGTGATCGGATTGACGGTCCTGGCGGTGTCGGACGCGGTCTGGGCCGGCCTGTTCTTCCTGGCCATGTGCGGCGCCACGTCCGGCGCATCGTCGACCCTGTTGGGCACGCTCTGGGCCGAGATCTACGGCGTGCGGCACCTGGGCGCGATCCGGGCGCTGGTGACCGCCTGCTCGGTGGTCTCCAGCGCCCTGTCGCCGGCGCTGATGGGCTGGGGGCTCGATGCCGGCATCTCCATGGAGGCCATCGCCTTGGCCTGCGCCGTCTATGTGGTGCTGGCGATCGGCGTGCTGTGGATCCTGTTCACAGGCAGGCGGGCGTCGGCGGCCTGAGCTGGCGATCGGCCATTGCCAAAGCGCCTGCCGACCCGTTCTCATCGCCCCTCACGACTGTTTCGGAGGATGACATGGCGAAAGCCTACTGGATTTCCGCGTATCGCAAGGTCAAGGACGCGGACAAGCTCGCCGCCTATGCCAAGCTGGCCGGCCCGGCGATCACCGCCGGCGGCGGCAAATTCCTGGCCCGCGGCATGCCGGCCAAGACCTACGAGGCCGGTCTGGCCGAGCGCACGGTGCTGATCGAGTTCCCAAGCGTGGAGGCCGCAATCGCCACCCATGACAGCCCGGCCTACAAGGAGGCGCTGGACGCGCTGGCCGACGGTGCCGAGCGCGACATGCGGATCGTCGAGGGCGCCGAGTAGGTTCTGCCGGCCCGGACCGTCCCTTCGGCGCTCGCCGCCATTGACGGGCCGGGCCCGCTCGGCTATCCGCCGCGGGTGACTTCTGAAGCACCCATCCTGTTCATCGGCGGCCTTGGCGGCTCCGGGACCCGAGCGGTGGCCGGCACCATGATGGCGCTCGGCTACTACGCCGGCGGCTGCCTGAACGGCGCCAACGACAACCTGATCTTCACCGAGCTGTTCAAGCGCCCGGACTGGATCCGCAGCGGCGCCAGCCCGACGGCGATCGACCGCCGCCTGGCCCTGTTCGAGCAGGTCATGCGCGACGGCGTCGGCGCCATGTCGATGCTGCGCTGGCCGGGCCTGCGCCGGTTTCGCAGGGCACAGGGCAGGGGACTGGCCGGAACCCCGGGCGCCATCGGTTGGATGACCAAGGAGCCGAACTGCCACCTGTTCGTCGAGCCGATCCTGGAGCGCTGGCCGGACGCACTCTTCGTCTATGTGACGCGTCACCCGCTGGACATGGCCTATAGCGACAACAAGGGACAGCTCGGCAACTGGAGCTGGCTGTTCGACCTTGAGCCGGAGGCGTTCGCCGCACCGGAGGCGGCTCAGCTCGAATACTGGATCCGGACGCAGAGGCGGCTGGACGACCTGCTGGCGCGGCATGAGGGCCGGATCTACCCGCTGAATTTCGACGCCTTCGCCACTGACCCCGTGCCCCAGGTGGCCGCACTCGCCGCCCGACTCGGACTCAACTCTGACGAGGCGGCGCTGAACGCGGCGGTCGGCGGCGTGATCGTGCCGTCGAGCATCGGCCGGTGGCGGGAGCGCGATCTCACCGTCTTCACTCCGGAACAGCTTGAATTCTGTCGGCGGACCGGCTGGCCGGTCGATCCGTAGCCGGCCCGACCGGCTCGGCGGCCAACGGCAGGTCGATGGTCACCCGGGTTCCGGTCTCCGCCGAGCTGTCCAGGGTCACCGTCCCCTCCATGCGCTCGGCCATCGTCTTGACGATCGCCAGGCCGAGGCCGGTGCCGTCGATATCCTCGTCGTCCGACGTGGTGCTCATCGGGTTCATGCCGCGATAGAACGGGTCGAACACATGGGGCAGGTCGCGCGGGGCGATGCCCGGCCCGTCGTCGATCACGACAATCACCGCCCGGTCTTCCCGCCGCGCCAGCTCCAGCCAGACATTGCCCTCCCGCCGGCCGTATTTGGAGGCGTTGGTGAGCAGGTTGATCAGGATCTGCTTCACCGCGCGGGCATCGCCGCGGATCCGGTCGGTCGGGGCCAGGGTGTTGGTGACCGCCAGGGTCTGGCGGCGCCGGGTCAGGATCGGCCGGACGATCGCCTGCACCTCCTCCAGCACGGCGCTCACATCCACCTGCTCGTCGGCCAGCGTGCGGTCCTTGGATCGGATCGAGGAGAACTCCAGGATGTCCTGGATCAGGTCCAGCAGATGTCGGCCGGACCGGTTGATGTCGCCGGCATATTCCCGAAGCTTGTCCGGGGGAAGCTGGAGCTGCTCTGCGGTCATCAGTTCTGACAGGCCGATGATGGCGTTGAGCGGGGTGCGCAGCTCGTGGCTCATGCGCGCCAGGAAGGCGTCGACCGCGCGGGCGGAGGCCTCGGCCTTCGCCAGGGCGGCGGTCATCGCCTCGCTGCTGGCTCGGGCCTGGGAGTTGTCGAAGCCCACCACAAGCCGTCCACCATCGGCGGTCGGCCGGTCATGGAGACGGATCCAGCGGTCGCCAAAGCGGAAGTCGTGGGAGCCGGTTGCCGCCCAGTATCGCTGCAGCCGGTCTACCACGGCCATCTCCCGGGTCTCGGCGTCCAGGTCCGGATCGCCGCGCCGGATGATGTCGCGCGTCAGATCCTCGATCGTCGTCTCCCGCAGACGGATGGCCTGGGGATCGAGGCGGAAGGTCTGCACGAAAGCCTGGTTCATGAACAGGACCGTTCCCATGTCGTCGAACAGGGCGATGAGTTCCTGGATGCCCTCCAGCGCCGCCCCCACCAGCATGGAGTTGACGCGGTTGCGCTCGATGTCGGTGACGTCCCGCGACACCCCCTCGTATCCGAGAAACCGGCCCTGGCTGTCGTAACGCGGCGTGCCGGAAACCATCACCAGGCGGTCGTGCGGGACCGCCTTCACCCGGTAGACGAAGTCTTGATACGGCTCCCGGCGGGCCAGCGCCCGGCGGTATTGGTCCCACTTCTGGGTGTTGGTGTCTTCGGCGGAGACATCTTGCCGCCGCGCGCCGATGCGGCGGCCGATGGCGACGGCGGGTCCGCCCCAGACCCGGACGAATCGGTCCTCCGTATCGGTCTCGAAATACCATTGGCCGTGGTTGGCCGAGATCGCCAGGGACCGGCTCTCCGTCTCGCTCCGCTCCGCCACCCCGTTCTGCGAGCCTTCGGTGAGCAGCGACAGCCACACCAGGCGGCCGTTGGGATCGACATCGGGGAGCCGCTCCAGGTGGAGGGTCAGTTCCTCGCCCCAGGCATTGGCGATCCTGATCTCGCCCTCGAAGGACCGGCGCTCCTGCAGGTGCGCGGTAAGCTGCGGGAAGAGCTCGGGGTTATGCTCCCGATATCCGAGCAGCACGTCGCAGATCTGGCCGGCGGCGTCGGTGCGCCGGAAACCGGTCACCCGCTCGAAGGCCGGATTGGCCCACAGGATGCGCTGGTCGCGGTCGGTCACGACGAACGCCCGGCGCATGTGGGCGAGCGCGCGTTCCTTGCGCCAGACCCGCAGGTCGACCGAGGGCTGGCCCGGCTCGCCGATCGCTCCGCCACCGATCCGCAGGAGGTCGAGCGTTCGGCGGAGATCGTCCTCCATTTCGGCGGCAAGGGCGGGGGAATGAAAGGTGGCGACCAGGATGTACTGGTGGTCCTCGCTTCCGGCCGGCTTCAGGTCGAACCGACGCTGCGCGGGGGACAGCGGGGCAGGGTCGGTCTCCAGGGTGGCCGATGCGACCGCTGGCAGGTCCGCCACCAGGGCGAGCACCAGTTCCGGCTCGGGAAGTCCGTCGCTCATCGCGGCGAGGCTGGCGCCGTCCCGGATCAGATGGCGCAGCGACGGCAGAAGTCTTGGGTCCAGGTCGATGGGAGCGGTGCCGCCGGGAGTCTTTCCCGCGTGGCCGGACCCGTCCTTGCCCTGGGCCGGATCGCGGTCATCCTGCGTCATCGGCCAGTAGTTTCCTGACTTTGTTATTCTGAGCAGGAACCGTACGGCCTAATGTTTCTCCAGAACATTAAAATCTATTCAGCAAACATATGAGCCGGCCGAAATAAATCGGCCGGCTCTATTACCCGTGGCGTCGTCGTGGGCTGTCCGTCACTGCACGTCGAACTGGTAACTCACCGGCGCATAGCGGAAGCCGTCGCCCTGCGCTTCCACATAGCCGATATTGGGGAAGGGCATGTGGTAGCCGGAGAATGGGATACGGTCGGCGGCGATCATGCCGAACACCTTGCGGCGCGCGGCCGCGGCGGCCTCCTTGTCCATGTCGAAGCGGACATGCCAGTCCGGCTTCTGCAGCGACACCACGTAGTGGTTGGCGGTATCGCCGGTGATCATCAGCCGCTGGCCCGCGCTTTCCGCATGGAAGACCAGGTGGCCCGGGGTATGGCCGAAGGCGCTGATCGCGGTGATGCCGGAGACCACGTCCTGGTTGTCCTCAAGGAAGGTCATCTTCTCGGCGAAGGGGATCACGTTCGACTGCACCAGCTTGCCGACCCGTTCGGTCGGGCCGCTCGCCTTCTCCTCCGGCGACCAGAAATCGTACTCTGCCCGGCCGGCGACGTAGCGGGCGTTCGGGAAGGCGGGGGTGCCGTCCTCCATGAGACCGCCGATATGGTCCGGGTGGAAATGGGTCAGCACGACGATGTCGATCTGCTCCGGCGTGTAGCCGGCCCCGGCGAGCAGCGCACGGAGCTGTCCGGCATCCGGCCGGCGCCCGGCCCCGTTGCCGGTATCGAACAGGATCAGCTCGGACCCGGTGTTCACGACGACGGGCGAGAAACCGATGGTCATCTTCTTCGGCGGCAGGAAGTTCTCGGCCGCCAGTGCCTCGACCGCCTGGGGCTCCTGGTCGGTGCCGAAGATGGGATGCGGGCCGTCCAGCGAGATGAAGCCGTCATGGATCACGGTGACGTCGAACTCGCCGAGCTTGAAGCGGTGATGGGTCCGCTGGGTCGGGCTCATCAGGGGGGCGCTGGCGCTGGCCGGCGGGGCGGTCAGCGTCCCGGAGGCCGCAAGCGCGGTGGCGCCCGCGGCACCGAGAAGGGCGGCGCGGCGGGTCAGGCGAGAGGGGGTGTGCGTCATGGGGCTACTCCCTGTTGGTGTCGTATTTGTTGGCGATCGCAGCGTGATCGAGGCGAAAGATAGGGCGCCGATGGATGGCGACCATGGACCGGGGTGAAACCTTCCCGGTCGGGGGCCGGAAGTCGGGATGATCGGATCGCGGAGCGGCATGGCGGCTCGCTCAGCCCGCCTCGTCGGCGGCCTTCAGGATCGCCGCCACATGGGCGTCCAGCTCCCGGCCCAGGACGCTCAGCGCATCGATCCCGTAGGCGCCGAAGACATCGCTCGGCGATCGGTAGGTGACCCGGGCGGTTCCGTCCGCCGCTTCGGTCACATAGAGCCGGATCGGCGCCTCGATGCCCGCCTCGGTGCTGGCCTGCAGCATGCGGCGGGCGTAGTCCGGCCGGAAGAACAGAAACACCCGGTTCCCGGGCACGGTCTCGCCGAACGCGCCGCGGATCGCGCAGGTCGCGCAGGCGATGCCGACGATGTTGAATCCGGTGTCTGTGATCGCCTTCGGCAGGGCCTCGACATAGGCGCCGAACGGCCTGCCGGTTTCGACGGTCACGGTCGCAACGGGCGAGGCGGCCTGGACCGGCGGGGCGAGCGTCAGGAGCAGGAAGAGAACCAGGACACGCATGTCAGCCTCCGCAACCGGATCCCGACCTCATACGGCAGGCGCGGGCGGCGGCGAACACACCTTCGCGTGAGGCAGGCAAAGGCGGGGAGTTTGGCGGCGGTGCACCGCAGATCCTGAATCAAGTTCAGGATGACGGGAGCGGCGCGGTGTTCGCTCTCCATCCGATCAGCTCTCACACGGTCCAACTCTCGAAGGTGACAGCTCTCGCACGGTCCAGCTCTCACACGTGACAGATCGCGAGTGGGACGATCGGCGGGCCGGGCGGATCGCGGGCCGGGTAGCTCCAGGACCCAGCGTCGGGTCGCGGGATGGGGTGCGAGAGGCACCGCCTCTCCCCACCGTCACCCTGAACTCTCCCCACCGTCATCCTGAACTTGATTCAGGATCTGCGGTGCACCGGCGCCCGGGGTGCTTCGTCTTGACGTCTTTATTCCCTGCCGCTCCCGGTGTAGGGAACACCCGCCTTCCTGTCCGGAGACTCCCTGATGCCCGAATTCGGCGGCGATATCGCCACCTATCTCCCGTCCATTCTCGTCCTGATGTTCACCGGCGCCGTCGCCGGCCTGCTTGCGGGCCTGCTCGGTGTCGGCGGCGGAATCGTGATCGTGCCGGTGCTGTTCAACCTGTTCGGCGTGCTGCACCTGCCGCAGGAATGGGCCATGCACGTGGCCGTGGCGACCTCGCTGGCGACGATCATCCCGACTTCGATCATGTCCATGCGGGCGCATTGGAAGAAGGGCAACGTGGATGTCGACCTGCTGAAGGTCTGGGCCGTCTGGGCGTTTGTCGGCGCCACCATCGGCACCATCCTCGCCGGCCAGTTCAAGAGCTGGATGCTGACCGCGATCTTCGCCGTTGTCGCCTCGCTGGTCGCCATCAACATGGCCAGCCGCGACGGTCTGAAGGTGGCTGATAAGCTGCCCGAGTCCAAGGTGAAGAACGGGATCATGTCGTTCTTCATCGGCGGCTTCTCGGTGACCATGGGCATCGGCGGCGGAACGCTGACCGTTCCGACCCTGTCGGCCTTCAACTACCCGATCCACCGCGCCGTTGGCACCGCCGCCGCTCTGGGTCTCCCGATCGCCATTCCCGGCGTGATCGGCTTCGCCATCGCCGGCTGGGGCGTGGAGGACCGGCCGCCGCTGTCCATCGGCTTCATCAACATCATCGGCTTCCTGCTGATCTTCCCGCTGTCCTCCCTGATGGCGCCCTACGGCGCCGCCATCGCCCACAAGCTGAACCGGGTCTGGCTCCGCCGCGCCTTCGCGCTATTCTTGGGGGTGACGGCGGTACGCATGTTCCTGCGGCTCTACGAAGTCTTCACGTAACCGCGCTAGACAGGCCCCCGTCGCGAAGGCAATAGCGCTGCGAGCCAGCGAACGGGAGGATGGCATGAGCGAGACTATCAGCGCCGGCGTGATCGGCCTCGGTTCCATGGGAATGGGCGTGGCACGCTCGCTCCGCCGGGCCGGGATCGAGACCTGGGGCTGCGACGTGGTCGATACCCGCCGCAGCGAGCTGGAAGAGATCGGCGGACACTGGGCGACGAGCCCGTGGGAACTCGGCAAGAATGTCGACGTCGCCATCGTCCTGGTGGTCAATGCCGAGCAGACCCGCGGCGTGCTGTTCGCCGATGCCGGTGCGGCCGAGGCCATGGCGGCCGACTCCGTGGTGATCGCCAGCGCGACCGTGCCGGCCTCCGAGGCCATCGCCATCGGGCAGGACTTGGCGGATCGCGGCATCTACATGATCGACGGCCCGGTTTCCGGCGGTGCAGTCGGCGCCAATGCCGGCGAGCTGTCGATCATGGGGTCCGGCCCGGACATGGCGTTCGAGCTGGCCCAGCCGGTGCTCGACGCCATCGCAAAGAAGGTCTACCGCCTGGGCACCGCTCACGGCATCGGCTCCTCGGTGAAGACCATCAACCAGCTTCTCGCCGGCGTGCATATCGCCGCCGCCTGCGAGGCGATGGCGCTCGGCGTGCGGGCCGGCGTGGATCCGCGCACCCTGTTCGAGGTGATCTCCAACTCCGCCGGCGCCTCCTGGATGTTCAACAACCGGGTGCCGCATATCCTCGACGGCGACTACGCGCCGAAGAGTGCGGTCGACATCTTCGTCAAGGATCTCGGCATCGTGCTGGAGACCGGCAAGCGGCACACCTTCCCGCTGCCGCTCACGGCGGCGGCACACCAGCAGTTCCTGGCCGCCGCCGCGGCCGGCCTCGGACGCGAGGACGACAGCGCGGTGATCAAGGTGTTCCAGAAGCTCGCCGGGATCGAGCTGCCCGAGAGCAAGGACGGCTGATCCGCCGTCAGGCCTCGGCGAACGGGTCGTAGTCGCCGAAGGACCAGAGCCGGCCCTCGAGATCGCGCACCGAGTAGTCCCGCGCCCCGTACGGCTTGTCGGTCGGCGGGCTGACGATCTCCGCACCGGCGGCCTTGGCGCGGGCGTGGTGGGCGTCGACGTCGTCCACCCGCACGTAGATGCCGAACGGCGCGCCGGCCCAGGGATTGCCGGGCTCCGGATCGGCGGCGGACCCGCACATGACGATCCCGGCGCCGCTGCGCAGTTCGGCATGCATGATCGTTCCGGTGTCGCCCGGCACGACGAGCTTCGGCGCGAAGCCGAAGGCCTTTTCCAGCCAGTCGATGGCGGCGCGGGCGTCGGCGTATTTGATGCAGGGGAATACGGTCGGATGGGTCGCCATGGGCGGCTCCTCTGTCTGGCGGGACGGTCTGACGCCAGCCTAGCGAGGCTGCGGGACGCCGAATTGTAGATTTGTTACCGGCGGTCAGCCGGCCAGGGTGGCATCCTCGTGCGGCCGGCGGCGGCGCAGGAACTCCGTCGGGGTCGCCCCGCTGAAATGCTGGAACTCGCGCACGAAATGGGCCTGGTCGGTGTAGCCGCTGGCATAGGCGATATCGGCCCAGCCGGTGCAGATCCGCCGGTCGTACAGGTCGATCGCATGGCGGAAGCGCAGCACCCGGGACAGGCGCTTCGGGGGCAGGCCGAGCTGGTCGCGGAACACCGCCGACAGATGCTTGCGGCTGCAGTCCAGTTCGGAGGCGAGCTGGGCGACGGAGATGCGCCCGGCGGTCTGCTGCAGTCGGTGCCAGGCCATAGCGGCGAGGCCGGGGACGCGCTCCGTCTCCATCAGACGCCTCGCCACCGTCTCGTCGATCAGGGCGAAGCGGCGCGGCCAGTCGTCCATGTCGCGAAGGGCGGAAGCCAGTGCCGCACCCCGCGGCCCGAAGACCGCCTCCACCCCGACGACCCGGTTGGCGATTTCGCTCATCGGCAGGCCGAGCAACCGCCGGGCGCCGAGCGGGGTGAGGTTCACATGCAGCCCGCTCTGGGCGCCGGCGGTCTCGGTCAGGACCGGTCCTTCGGACAGCCCGGCAAGGAAGCCGCCGGCATGGCGTCCGACCACGCGGGCGCCCTCCCTGTCGAGGAACCGCAGGGTCGGGCCGAAATCGAAGATCAGTACGATTCCCGTGGTCGGTAGTTCCTGTCGGCGCGTCGGCCCGGATGTGCGTTCGCGGTAGCCGGTGTAGGACAGCACGACATCCTGCAGGCGCGGGTCCGGGTCGGCGGAGATCATCTCCAGCCGGTTGTCGCCCTCTTCGATGCGGGTGATGTGGAATGGCCGACCGGTCCGGGTGCAGCGTTGAAGCTCGACCCGCATCGCTCCAGCCTCACTGGAACAGGCAGCCGACGCCGTAGCAGTCGGCGCCGAAGACGTGGACCGTCAGGGCCCAGGCCGCCAAGTCCAGCAGCGCCATCAGCAGGGTGATCGGCAGGCCGATGAAAATCAGCACATACACGATCGCCCACCACGTAAAGTGCCGGCGCGGGACCAGGTGACCGAGAATGGTTACGGGCTTGTTCTTAATGCCTACCATGGGGCCAGAGTAGCCTCGGCGCGACGGAGACGGAACCACCATGGCGACAGCCCGCAGCAGGAGACGATCGGCGACGGAGGGTGGCCGGCCGGGGGGCGAACGGGCCGGGCTGGTGCTGACCTGGGACGGGGTCGACATGCGCCGCTGGATGGATCTGCACAGCGCCGTCGCCATGGCGCCGCTGGAGCAGGCCTGGATGTATGGCGAGGCGATCTCCGCCGGCTCTCCCTACCGGCCGACCCGGGGCGTGGTGACCCGCGACGGCAAGCCGGTCGCCATCGTCCAGGCGTTGGAATGGTCCTTCGGCCGGGCGGCCCGTCTCGTCAAGGTGGTGCGCGGGCCGCTGTTCCTGAAGGACGTGACCGAGGAGGAATGTGTCGCCGTCCACCAGCTCATCGCCGACCGCTGGCCGATGCCGCGGCTGAACTGGTTCTTCTTCACGCCTGAGATGGTCGACGGCGACGTCTCCCGCTCGGTGATGCACAGCCTGAAGATGAAGCGGACGATCACCGGCTATTCCACCGCCTGGCTGGACCTGACCATCGGGGCGGACCGGCTGCGGGCCGGGATGAACCAGAAATGGCGCAACCAGCTCGTGGCGGGCGAGGCGGAGAAGCTGCGCATCCGCGACGCCCATTCGGGCCAGGCCCTGAACTGGCTGCTCACCAAGTACGATGCCGAGCGCAAGCGCAAACGGTTCCGCGCGACCAGCGGTGCGTTCGCCGCCGCCCTGTCGATCTGTGCGCCGCGGCCGCGCGACGTGCTGCTGCTCCAGGCCGAGCGCGGGTCGGATCCGATCGCCGGCGTGCTGTTCCTGCGTCACGGCTTTTCGGCCACCTATCAGCTCGCCTACACCAGCGAGGCCGGCCGTGCCGCCAATGCCAACAGGCTGCTGCTGTGGGAAGGCATGCGGCGGCTGGCGGCCGACGGCGTGCGCTGGCTCGACCTGGGCGGCATCGACGCCGCCATGGAAGGCGTGTCCCGCTTCAAGCTCGGCACGGGTGCAACGCCCGTGACGCTGTCGGGAACCTGGATGTAGACGCCTTCCGCCGCCTGCCACCGCCACTTGTGTCAGTGCTGTCTCCGAAGGCCCGGAACTTTCGGTTTCTGGAACTGTTCAAAACTGGAGAACGCGTGTGTTCCGACCGCGCCGTTCGCCCGTGCGAACCGACCCAGAAACCCCGAGGGTATCCCATGCAAGACGAGCCGTTGTACCGCGCGACCAGCGACAGCCAGACCTCCAACGAGCGGACCGATCATCCGGCCGAGCGGGGACAGGGCGGCGAACTGCACCAGACCCCGAAGGCCGATGCCGCCCGGATGACGACGGCCCAGGGCACGCCGGTGTCGGACGATCAGAACAGCCTGAAGGCGGGGGCGCGCGGTCCGACCCTGATGGAGGACCTGCATTTCCGCGAGAAGCTGTTCCATTTCGACCATGAGCGCATCCCCGAGCGTGTGGTCCATGCCCGCGGCTACGGGGCGCATGGCTATCTGGAGGTGACCGAGGCGATCCCGGAGCTCACCTCCGCCAGCCTGTTCCAGAAGTCCGGCAACCGGGTCCCCGCCTTCGTGCGCTTCTCCACGGTGGCCGGCAGCAAGGGCTCGCCGGACCTGGCGCGCGACGTGCGCGGCTTCGCGGTAAAGCTGTACACCGAAGACGGCAACTGGGACATCGTCGGCAACAACATCCCGGTGTTCTTCATCCAGGACGCCATGAAGTTCCCGGACCTGATCCACTCGGTGAAGCCGGAGCCGGACCGCGGCTTTCCCCAGGCCCAGTCGGCCCATGACAATTTCTGGGATTTCGTCTCGCTGATGCCGGAATCCATGCACATGGTCATGTGGGCCATGTCCGACCGGGCGATCCCGCGCTCGTTCCGGTTCATGGAAGGCTTCGGCGTCCACACCTTCCGTTTCGTGAACGAGGCGGGCAAGGGCACCTTCGTCAAGTTCCACTGGAAGCCGAAGCTGGGCCTGCAATCCGTGGTCTGGGATGAGGCCGTCACCATCAACGGCGCCGATCCCGACTTCCATCGGCGCGATCTCTGGAACGCCATTCAGGCCGGCGACTTCCCGGAATGGGAACTCGGCGTGCAGGTGTTCGACGACGACTTCGCCGACAAGTTCGAGTTCGACGTCCTCGACGCCACCAAGCTGATCCCCGAGGAAGACGTGCCGGTGCGCATCATCGGCCGGCTGGTGCTCGACCGGATGGTCGACAATTTCTTCGCTGAGACCGAGCAGGTGGCCTTCTGCACCCAGAACATCGTTCCTGGCATCGATTTCACCAACGACCCGCTGCTGCAGGGCCGGAACTTCTCCTACCTGGACACCCAGATCAAACGCCTGGGGGGCCCGAACTTCACCCATATCCCGATCAACGCGCCGAAATGCCCGTTCCACCATTTCCAGCAGGACGGGCACATGGCGATGCACAACCCCAAGGGCCGGGCCAACTACGAGCCCAACTCCTGGGCCCAGGGCGGTCCGCGGGCGGCGCCGAAGCAGGGCTTCCAGTCGATTGCGGAGCGGGTGCAGGGCGACAAGCGCCGGGTGCGCTCGGAGACCTTCGCCGACCATTACAGCCAGGCCCGCCAGTTCTACCTGAGCCAGACCGAGATCGAGCAGGGCCACATCGCCGCTGCCCTGGTCTTCGAGCTGTCCAAGGTCGAAGTGCCGGGGATCCGCGAGCGGGTCGTCTCGCACCTACTGAACATCGATGACGGGCTGGCCGAGGATGTGGCCGACGGGCTCGGTCTGGAGACCATGCCGAAGGCGGCGGAGCCGGCCCGGTCGCCGGTCGACCTGCCGGTCTCCGACAAGCTGTCGATCCTGAAGAACGGCCCCGGCCGGTTCGAGGGGCGCAAGCTGGGGATCCTGGTGACCGACGGAGCCGACGCGGCGCTGGTGCACGGCCTGATGGACGCCGTGGAGGAGGCCGGCGCCATGGTCGAGATCGTCGCCCCCCAGGTCTATGGCGTCCGGCTGTCCGACGGCAAGAAGCTGGAGGCGCAGCAGAAGATCGATGGCGGCCCCTCCGTCCTCTACGACGCGGTGGCGATCATCGTGTCCGAGGACGGCGTGGCGGACCTGAAGTCCATGCACGCCGCCCGGAGCTTCGCCGCCGACGCCTATGCCCATGCCAAGTTCATCGCCCTGAGCGATGCGGCGGGCGCGCTGCTGGATGCGGCCGGCATCACCGATCGCGACGACGGCATGAAGGTGCTCTCCGGCAAGGGGGACACGGCCGCCTTCATCGAGACTTGCGGTGCCCTGCGTTACTGGGACCGGGTGGGCTGATCCCTTCGCCTTCCTGACCTGACGGCTGGTACCTCCCGGCCCACTCGAGCCGGCGGTGTGTCTCGCATCGCCGGCCTTTTTTGTCCGGTCGGCGGAGGGGGCGTTTGTCGGTTTACAAAGATACCGACCAGTTGGTATGTTGCGCTAACTGAGGAGACGCCGATGCCCCGACCCGCCGCCGGAAGGCCGAGTGCCCGCGACAAGCTGCTCACCGCGGCCCTGTCGGTGATCCGCGCCAAGGGCTACTCGGCCACCAGCGTCGACGACCTCTGCGCCGCCGCCGGCGTCACCAAGGGTGCGTTCTTCCATCACTTCAGGAGCAAGGACGCGCTGGCGGTTGCCGCGGCGGATCACTGGTCGGAGCTGACCGGCGGGCTGTTCGCCTCTGCCACCTATCACAGCCACGCGGATCCGCTGGACCGGGTGCTCGGCTATGTGGATTTCCGGCGGGCGCTGATCGCCGGCGAACTCTGCAACTTCACCTGCCTGGTCGGCACCATGGTCCAGGAGGCCTACGACGCCCATCCGGACATCGCCGATGCCTGCGGGCGCAGCATCTTCGGCCATGCCCGCACCCTGGAGGGCGATATCGCAGAGGCGATGGACGCGAGTGGCCTGACCGGCATCGACTGGACCGCTGCCAGCCTTGCCCGCCACACCCAGGCGGTGCTTCAGGGCGCCTTCATCCTGGCCAAGGCCGGGGGCGGGCCCGACGTCGCGGTCGAGCAGGTCGACCATCTCAAACGCTACATCACGCTTCTGTTCGAAGCCCGCCCCTGGGAGCCGCATCCGTCATGACCACGCCGATCCAAAGACCCGACGACCGCACACTCGTTCTCGACCGGGTGCTCGACGCGCCCCGCTCCGCCGTCTGGCGGTGCTGGAGCGAGCCGGAGCTGCTGATGCAGTGGCACTGCCCGAAGCCCTGGCAGGTGACCGCCGCCGAGATGGAGCTGCGCCCGGGCGGCCGCTTCAACACGGTGATGGAGGGCCCCGAGGGCGAAAGGTTCGAGAACAAGGGCGCGTTCCTGGCGGTTGAGCCCGGCCGGCACCTCACCTTCACCGACGCCTATACCGAAGGCTTCGTGCCCTCGGGCAGTCACTTCATGACCGGCTTCCTGACCCTGGAGGATGCGGGGCAGGGGCGCACCCGGATGATCTGGGGCGCGCGGCACCCGTCGGTGGAGACGGTGCAGCAGCATCTGGAGATGGGATTCGAGGCCGGCTGGAACGCCGCCACCGACCAGCTCGAGGAGTTGGCCGCCTCGCTCCCGCGGGCGCTCGGGGCGGATCCGCTGTTCAAGGCGAAGACGCGGACCTGCCTGTTCCTGCCCAAGGGGGCGCTGGAGGCGGCGGAGTTCTACTGCTCGCTACTGCCGGATAGCGGGATCGACCAGATCTTCCGCCCGGACCCGAACGGACCGCCGCTGGTGGTGGAGTTCACCCTGGCCGGAACACCCTACATGGCGATGAACGGCGCGCCGCCGTCCCAGCCAAGCCATGCGGTGTCGATCTCCGTCCTGACCGAGGACCAGGCCGAGACCGACCGGCTCTGGCAGGCGCTCTGCGCCCATGGGGGCGAGGGCGGCCACTGCGGCTGGCTGCGCGACCGCTTCGGCATCCACTGGCAGATCGTGCCGAAGGCCCTGCCGCGGCTCATGCATGCCGGCGATCCCCAGGCGGCGGGTCGGGTGACTGAGGCTCTCATGGGCATGGGCCGGATCGAGGTCGCCGGGCTGGAGGCGGCCTTCGGCGCGCGTCCCGCCGCCTCCTGATCGGCACGCCGGGCGGGGCCGGAACTGCCGGCCCCAACCCTGCTCGGAGGGAATGCATTCGGCCCCCGTCCGGCGGCAGTCAAAAAAAGAATATCGCCACAAACGTGCTAAGGCTATTCGCCCTGTCCGGGGAGGATATGTTTAATTTCGCCCCACAACTTCCCATTCGAAAAATTCATCCATTCGAACGCTGCCTACCGAGAAAAAGCTATATGGCGGGACATATTCCGACGCTGACAGTCTCTGAAATTGTTATATCCCCACGAAAATAGACGGTTAATGTTTAATTAAGATCAAGCTTAAAGTTATTTTAAACAATAACGTTCAGATTCCTTTACGCGCATCCATATGTTTTGGATCACGGGGAAACACATGAGCAAAGATCTTCGCGGGCACGTCGACTTCATTGAACTCACGAAAAGCGAGCGTACGCTGCTTTCAGAGTTCTTCCCGATCGTTGAGAAGCATTTGGATGGAATCCTAGAACGATTCTATCAGAAGCTCTCGGGCATTCCCCATCTGGCGGCCATGTTCAATACATCGGAACGCCAGAAGCACGCTGCGAAGGCTCAGGCGTCACACTGGAAGCGCATGTTCACGGCAGGCGACGATCCGGCTTACTTTGACTCCGTTCAGCGGATCGGCGAAGTGCACAACAAACTCGGCCTCGAGACATCCTGGTACATCGACGGCTATACCCGGATCACCGCCGAGTTGCACAAGCTCGCGATCCGCCATTCCCTCACCGGCTTCTCTATGAAGGCCGCGGCCGAGCGGGCGGAGAAGCTGGTGGCGGCGCTGGACAAGGTCATCCTGCTCGACATCAACCTGGTCATCGGCGTGTATCTGGATGCCAAGGAGCGCGATCACCGCAAGCGGCTGACCGACCTGTCCTCGCAGTTCGACGAGTCGATCGGCAACCTCACCCGCTCCCTGTCGACCGCCGCCGAGACCATGGGCAAGACCGCGGCCAGCCTGACCGGCGAGGCCGATGCCACCCGCAACGCCTCGTCCATGGCGGTCTCGCGGGCGTCCGACATGAGCGTCAACGTTCAGACCATCTCCAGCGCGATGGAGGAGATGAGCGCGACCATCGCCGAGATCTCCCACCAGGCGAACGGCGCGGTGAGCGAGATGCGGGGCGCCTCCCAGCTCGCCTCCAACGCCACCGACACCGTCGGCGACCTCGCCACTGTGACGACGGAGATCTCCAACGTTCTCAGCCTGATCCGCGACATCGCCGACCAGACCAATCTGCTGGCGCTGAACGCGACCATCGAGGCCGCGCGGGCCGGTGACGCCGGAAAGGGCTTCGCCGTGGTCGCCGGCGAGGTGAAGAGCCTGGCCAAGCAGACCGGCGACGCCACGGTGGAGATCACCTCCCTGGTCGATCGCATCCAGCAGGCCTCCAGCCAGAGCTGCGAGATCGTCGCCTCGATCTCGGAGACGATCAGCCGCATGGAGGAGATGGCCCAGGCCATCGCCGGAGCGGTCGAGCAGCAGAACGCGGCGACGGGGGAGATCACCCAGAACGTCGCCCAGGCGACCCAGGGCACTCAGGAGGTCACCAGGCTCGCCGAGGACGTCCAGGGCACGGCCGACCGCACGTCGGACGCCGCCGCCTCGGTCACCAGCGCCGCGGACGGTCTGCTGGCCGACATCAAGTCGCTGTCGTCCCAGTCCTCCGCCTTCGTCGGCAAGATCGCCGCGATGAACTGACCGGACTGCCGAATGGACGCGGCGATCTCCCCCATCGCCGCGATACTGAGCCGGTGCTACGCCCTGTAGCCCGGCTCTTCTCTGTCGAGCATCCGGCGCAGCGCGGTGAAATGCCGGTCGGCCACCGCCTTGCGCTCGGTCTCCATCTGGCCCTGCACCCGGGCGCGAACATTGTCGCCGATCCGCCGCAGGGTTCCGCCGGTCGACTTTGCGTGGACCTGGAACATGCAGGCCCGCTCCAGGTAGTAGAGATCGTTGAACGCGTCGGCCACGGTCGGACCGCTCACCATCACCCCGTGGGACGCCAGCATCAGGATCGGCTTGCCGTCCATCTGGGCCGCCATTCGGTCTCCCTCCTCGGTCGCCAGGGCCAGCCCCTCGTAGTCGTCGTCGTAGGCGATGCGGTCGTCGAACATCAGCGCGTTCTGCTCGACCATCTCCAGCCGGCCGCCCTCCAGCAGGGTCAGCGCCGTCGCGTAGGGTTGATGGGTGTGCAGCACCACCGCCGCGTTCGGGTGGTTGATATGGATGCGCGAGTGGATGCAGAAGGCGGTCGCCTCCACCGTCTCGTTCCCTTCCAGCACCGTACCGTCCACGTCGCACAGCACCAGCGAGGAGGCGGTGATCTCCGACCAGTGCCAGCCGAACGGGTTGATCAGGAACTTGTCGCCCTTGATGCTGCCATCCGGTTCCGGGACGGCGGCGGAGAAGTGGTTGTCGACGCCCTCGTTCAGGCCCATGCGGGCGGCCCAGCGCAGGGCGCAGGCGAGATCGACGCGAAGCTGCTGGACGGTATCCGCGTGGGACGCGGGTTTGCTCATTTCGTTCATCGTTTCCTCCTCAAGCGTGTCCGACCCGGAAGTCGTTCTGTCCGCGGGCGTCCTTGCCGCGCAGCAGCCAGAGCGGCCGGGTGGTGAAATCAACCAGATTGCCCTTGGCTTGCAGTTCGCGCCCGATCTCGCGGTCGAAATGCGAGGTCGTGGGCATGTAGCGGCAGACATAGCCGGCGCGGCGCCGGTCCGACCGGTTCGGCTCGGAGCCGTGCACCAGATAGACGTCGTGCAGCGAGACCTGGCCGGCCTGCAGCACGAAGTCGACCGCCTCCGCCTCGTCGTACTCGTCGGGCGACAGCACCTGGTTCAGGGCCAGCTCGTCGCTGTCGTCCTGGGCATGGGCGCGCAGGCGCTGCTGCTTGTGCGAGCCGGGAATGACCCGCAGGCAGCCATTCTCCGAGGTGGCGTCGTCCAGGGCGATCCAGGCGGAGCAGGTCGCCAGCGGCCGGATCGGCCAGTACTCGCCGTCCTGGTGCCACGGCACCCGCTTGCCGGTACCCGGCGGCTTGCCGAAGACGGTTGTGCCCCACAGGGCGATATCGGGGCCGATGAGCTGCTCGACCATGTCGAGGACCTCGGGGATGCGGGCGTAGTCGAGCCACACGCCCGAGCCCTTCAGGCCCTGGACGCCGCCCGCCGGGATATGCGGGCAGATCATGTTGTCGGAACCGACACCGGGATTCGCGGCTTTCAGCGCCTCGAAATCGGCGCGCATCCGCTCCAGCGTGGCCTGCGGCAGGCGCCAGTTCGGGACGACGTAGCCCTGATCGTGATACTGCGCGACCTCGGCATCCGACAGCCGATGCCCGGCGGATGAGGGGAGAGTCATGGCGGCGTTTCCTCTTTTTTCGCCATGCTATGCCTGCAACCCGGCCGGGTGAAGAGGGGGAAGTCGCGGCCGTCCCGGTCCCGCCTTGGCGGTGGGTCTTGCCGGGCCGCCGGCGCGCGGTATTTTTCCTGTGGCGACGACACTACCCAACCCCCTCGATTTCGGGCATAACCCCGCGCCATGACGAGCGATCTCTCCCATATCCGCAACTTTGCGATCATCGCCCATATCGACCACGGCAAATCGACCCTGGCCGATCGGCTTATCCAGATGTGCGGCGGCCTCACCGAGCGTGAGATGAAGCAGCAGGTTCTCGACTCGATGGACATCGAGCGGGAACGGGGCATCACCATCAAGGCGCAGACGGTCCGGCTGATCTATGACGCCAAGGACGGCAAGCGCTACACGCTGAACCTGATCGACACGCCGGGTCACGTCGACTTCGCCTACGAGGTCAGCCGGTCGCTGGCGGCCTGCGAGGGTTCCATTCTGGTGGTCGACGCGGCCCAGGGCGTGGAGGCGCAGACGCTCGCGAACGTCTACCAGGCGATCGAGGTCAATCACGAGATCATCCCGGTCCTGAACAAGGTCGACCTGCCGGCCGCCGAGCCGGAGCGGGTGAAGGAGCAGATCGAGGACGTGATCGGCCTCGACGCGTCCAACGCGATCATGATTTCGGCCAAGACCGGACTCGGCGTGGACGAGCTGCTGGAAGCGATCATCGAGCGCCTGCCGCCGCCCAAGGGCGACCGTGAGGCGCCGCTGAAGGCGATGCTGGTCGACAGCTGGTACGACAGCTATCTCGGCGTCACCTGTCTGATGCGCGTGCATGACGGCGCGCTGAAGAAGGGCCAGAAGGTCAAGATGATGCAGACCGGTGCGCTGCACATGGTCGAGCGGGTCGGCGTGCTGACGCCGAAGGGTCTCGCCGTCGACGAGCTGGGCCCGGGCGAGGTCGGCTTCATCAACGCCTCGATCAAGACCGTGGCCGACACCAATGTCGGCGACACGATCACCGAGGAGAAGCGGCCGACTGACAAGGCGCTGCCGGGCTTCAAGCCCAGCGTGCCGGTGGTGTTCTGCGGCATGTATCCGGTGGACGCAGCCGATTTCGAGGACCTGCGCGACAGCCTTGAGAAGCTCCGGCTGAACGACGCCAGCTTCCAGTTCGAGGCGGAGACCTCGGCGGCGCTCGGCTTCGGCTTCCGCTGCGGCTTCCTCGGCCTGCTGCACCTGGAGATCATCCAGGAGCGGCTGGAGCGCGAGTTCGATCTCGACCTGATCACCACCGCGCCGAGCGTGATCTACAAGATCCACAAGACCGACCGCACGATGATCGAGCTTCACAACCCGGCCGACATGCCGGACGTGATGAAGATCGACTACATCGAGGAGCCGTGGATCAAGGCGACGATCTTCGTGCCGGACGACTATCTCGGCGCGATCCTGGCGCTGTGCACCGAGCGGCGTGGTGAGCAGATCGAACTGACCTATGCCGGCAACCGGGCGATGGTGGTCTACCGCCTGCCGCTGAACGAGGTGGTGTTCGACTTCTACGACCGCCTGAAATCGATCAGCCGCGGCTATGCCAGCTTCGACTACCAGATGGACAGCTACGCCCGCAGCGATCTGGTGAAGCTGTCGATCATGGTGAACGCCGAGCCGGTGGACGCCCTGTCGATGATCGTGCACCGCTCCCAGGCGGACCCCCGCGGCCGGGCCATGTGCGCGCGGCTGAAGGAACTGATCCCCCGGCAGCTCTTCAAGATCGCCATCCAGGCGGCGATCGGCGGCAAGGTCATCGCCCGCGAGACCGTCAGCGCGCTCCGCAAGGACGTGACGGCCAAGTGCTACGGCGGCGACATCACGCGAAAGAAGAAGCTTCTGGAGAAGCAGAAGGAAGGCAAGAAGAAGATGCGGCAGTTCGGCCAGGTCGAAATCCCGCAATCCGCCTTCATCGCCGCCCTGAAGATGGACGCCTGATCGGGCGTCCGTCTCCTTCCCAATATCGCCACACTCGTCATCCCGGTGGACCCCGGACTTGATCCGGGGGGCGACCGGGACCCGGTCTCGTAGGTGGGGACATGGTCCCGGCCCGAGCCCGGATCGGGTCCGGGCTCGTCCGGGATGACGGGTGGGAGGGCCGTGTCGCAGGGCCGGCCCGCTACCCCCGATGCCCCGCCCGCGACCTGGCAATCTGGCGGCTGAGCAGGATCACCGGAAGCAGCCCCACCGCCACGATGGTCAGCGCCGGCGTCGAGGCCTGGGTCAGGCGCTCGTCGGCGGCCAGGTTGTGGGCCGTCACCGCCAGCGTGTCGAAATTGAACGGCCGCAGGATCATCGTCGCCGGCAGTTCCTTCATGACGTCCACGAAGACGATCAGCCCGGCGGTCAGCAGGCTGCTGCGCAGCATCGGCAGGTGCACCCGCTTCAGGGTCGCGCGCGGCGGGTGGCCCAGCACCCGGGCGGCCTGGTCCATGCTGGGGGTGATCTTGGTCAGCCCCGCCTCCGCCGTCTGCAGGGACACCGCCAGGAAGCGGACCAGATAGGCGTAGATCAACGCCACGATCGTCCCGGTCACCAGCAGGCCCGTGGAGACGCCGAACAGGCCGCGCGCGGCGTCGTCCACGCTGCGGTCGACGACGGAGAAGGGGATCAGGATGCCGATGGCAATCACCGAGCCCGGCACCGCGTAGCCGAGGGCGGCCAGCCGGGTCAGCACGTGGGTGGTGCGGTTCTTCGACAGCCGGTTGGCATAGGCGAGCAGCAGCGAGATGAGCACCGCCAGGATCGCCGTGATCCCAGCCAGGGTGACGCTGTTCATCGTCAGGGTCAGGTAGCGCGCGCCGAACAGCTTGTGGCCGCCGATCGCCGTCATGTGCACCAGCAGAATCGTCGGCAGCACGAAGCCGATGAAGACAGGCAGCGCGCAGGCCAGGATCGCCCCCACCGCCTTGGCCCCGGTGAGCTTGAAGCGCGGCAGGGCACGGTGGGTGTTGGTGGTGTGGTCGAACCGCCGGCGGCCGCGCGACACCTGCTCCAGGGCGATCACCAGGATGACGAAGGCCAGCAGCCCGGTGGCGAGCTGGGCGGCGGCCACCCGGTCGCCGAAGGAGAAGATCGCCCGGTAGATGCCGGTGGTGAAGGTCTGCACCCCGAAATAGGAGACCGTGCCGTAATCGGCCAGGGTCTCCATCAGCGCCAGGGCGACGCCGGCGGCGATTGCCGGCCGGGCCAGCGGCAGGGCCACCCGCAGGAAGGCGCGGGCCGGCGTATGGCCGAGGGTGCGGCTGACCTCCAGCACGCAGACCGACTGCTCGATGAAGGCGGCGCGGGCCAGCAGGTAGACGTAAGGGAACAGGGTCGCCGTCAGCATGACGATGGCGCCGCCGAGCGAGCGCACCTCCGGGAACCAGTACTCCCGCGGGCCGAGATCGAAGACGTGGCGCAGCAGCTCCTGCACCGGTCCGGCATGCTCCAGGAAGTTCGTATAGGTATAGGCCAGCACATAGGCCGGGGCGGCCAGGGGCAGCACCAGCGCCCATTCCAGCACCCGCCGGCCGGGGAACCGGCACATGGTCACCAGCCAGGCCGTGCCGACGCCGATGATCCCGGTACCCAGGGTCACCCCCAGGGCCAGAAGGGCGGTGTTGGCGACATAGGTCGGCAGCACCGTGTTCGCCAGGTGGGTGATCAGATCGGTCTGGGCAAGGCCGTTCAGGGCGACCGCCAGGATCGGCGTGGCCACCAGCGCGCAGATCACGGCAGGGGCGAGGAAGAAACGGTCGCGAAAGGGCATGCGGTTCCCGTGGCGCGCGGAACTGTCCTTAACCCCGAGAGCCATCGGGATACTTGCGAAACGTTCGCAACAGACGGTGGCGCGTTATGGCAATGCGCTGTGAAAGTGTCAACTTCTCGCCGATCCGGGGACGGCTTACAGTTTCGCAAAACAGTCCTTGGAGATGGCGATGACGCCGACCGATATCTTTGCCGACGGGTTCAAGACCGACCCCTACTGGTGGGACGCGGCCCCGCCGGATGACGAGGGCGACGCGCCGCCGCCGGAGCAGGTCGACGTGGCCATCGTCGGCAGCGGCTATACCGGCATGTCGGCCGCGCTGGAGCTGGCCCGCAACGGCGTAAAGGTGGTGATCCTGGAAGCCGAACGCTTCGGCGAAGGGGCCAGCACCCGCAGCGGCGGGATGATGTCCGGCGGCGTGAATGTCGGCAAGGGCGGCGACATTGAGAAGCAGTTCGGCCGGCAGCGGGTCGACGACATGCTGTCGGAGGCGCGCGACAGCTACGATCACGTGGAGGAGGTCATCCGGCGCGAGAACATCGACTGCTTCTACGCCCGCACCGGCCGGTTCGTCGGCGCCCATACCCAGGCGGCTTTCAAGGCGATGGCGGCCAAGGCCGACGACCTGAACAAATGCGCCGATGCCGGCGCCGCCCTGGTCTCCCGGGAGCGGCAGGTCGACCATGTGAACACCCGATACTATCACGGCGGCATGACCGTCGACCGGGCCGGCGGGGTGCATCCCTCCCTGTACCACAAGGGCCTGCGCCAGGCCTGCCGCGCGGCCGGGGTGCATCTGTCGGCCCATACACGGGTGGAAGGCATCGACGGCACGGCCGGCGACCTGACCGTGCGGACCTCGCGCGGTCCGGTGCGGGCCAAGGAGGTGGTGCTCGGCACCAACGGCTATACCGGCAAGGCGACCCCCTGGCACCGTCGCCGGGTGATCCCGATCGCCAGCTACATCATCGCCACCGAGCCGCTGAGCAAGGAACGGGTGAGCGAGCTGTTCCCGGATGGGCGGATGATCGCCGACACCAAGCGGGTGCTCTACTACTTCCGGCCGTCGCCGGACGGCACGCGGGTGATCTTCGGCGGCCGGGCGAGCTTCCAGGCGCGCACCGCCCTGGAAACCGCACCGGTGCTGTACCAGTACATGCTGGGCATCTTCCCGCAGCTCGCGGGGGTGAAGATCACCCATGCCTGGAACGGCAACGTCGCCTTCACCTTCGACCGGGTGCCGCATATGGGGGTGGAGAACGGGGTGCATTACGCCATGGGCTGCAACGGCAGCGGCGTGGTGATGATGAGCCATCTCGGCCACCGGGTGGCGCTGAAGATCCTCGGCAAGACCAACCGGCCGAGCGCCTTCGACGGCCTGCCCTTCGAGACGCGGCCGTTCTACACCGGCGTGCCCTGGTTCCTGCCGACGGTGGGCGCCTGGTACAAGTTCCGGGACTGGATGGACCGGCGGGCGGCGTAGGGTTCAGCGCTCCTCAACCATACCATCGTTCACTCCCCGGCCCTGTGCCGGGGCCCACGGTGGGGGAGCGGCCTTCCCGTTGGGAACACCGTTCGGACGGCCGGGCATCCGAAGGGTGGGTCCCGGCACAAGGCCGGGAAGTGGAGGGGATGAGGAGAGGGGAATGCGCCGCCGCGCTACTCCCGAATGCTCCGCGTCTCCGGTGCGCCCGGGTCGAAGGGGTTGACCAGCGTCCGTTGGCGCTGCTGCTGGCTGGTGTAGAGTTCCTCGCGCTTGTCGGAGAGCTTCTTCGCCAGGTACTGCAGGTCGCCGGGCAGCATCTCGTATTCCCGGTTCAGCATCTCCTGCCACAGGTCGTGGATCTTGCGGATCGACTCCTCGCCCGGCTTCAGGGTGGCGATGTCCTTCTGCACCGAGGAGATCCAGTCCAGGGAATCCTGCCGCGCGCCCTTGGCGTCGCTGATCAGCGTGCGCAGCTTGGCGGCGATCTGCTCGGCCAGGGCGTCCTCATAGGTGCCGCACTCGGGCCACAGGGTGCGCAGATAGGCGATGTCCGAGTCCGTCAGCGCATAGAGCGGCTTGCCGAAATAGGTCAGCTCCAGGTTGCGCACCGACATGCCGCCCTCAAGCCTAGCCATGCGCTGGACCGGCGCGTTGCCGCCGGGCAGCTTCTTGCAGTCGGCATTCGCGGCGGCGGCAGCGCCGCCCCCTGCCGGAGCCGGCGCCTGCGCCTGGGCAGCCGCCTGTCCGGACACCAGGAGGCCGATGAGCAGCGGGCACAGGGCCCCTGCAAGGCGAAGGCTGGACAACAGATTCCCGACCGCCATACCGTATCCGCTCCTTTCGGTCCCGCCCGCCGTCTTACCATGTGCTCAGCGCCGCTTCGACGGTCAAGCGCCCCTGTGACGATGGATGCGACGGTGGACCCCGCACACAATCAGGAGGGCGGCATGCCCGCGATCTCGCTTCCCGAAACCTCTCCCATTGAGACCTGGACACAGTCCAAGCCGCCCGTGCGCGGGACCAAGGGCGTGGTGGCGTCCCAGAACGTCCAGGCTTCCGAGGTCGGCGCCGCCGTGCTGGCGGCCGGCGGCAACGCGGCCGACGCGGCGGTGGCGACCGCCCTGGCGCTCACCGTGGCCGAACCGTGGATGAGCGGTCTGGGCGGCGGCGGCTATGCCATCGTCCATGACGCCAAGTCCGGCACCACCCGCTGCATTGATTTCGGCATGCAGTCCGGCGCCAAGCTCGATCCCGCCGATTACGGGCTGATCAGCGACACCGAGGGCACGCCGGACATGTTCGGCTGGCCGGCGGTGGTGGAGGACCGCAACCTGCAGGGCTATCACTCCATCGCCCTGCCGGGCTCCTGCGCCGGTTACGCCACGCTGCTGTCGGAGTTCGGCTCCTGGTCCTGGGCGGACGCCATTTCGCCGGCGATCACCCTGGCCGAGCGGGGCCACCGGCTGACCTGGTGGACCACCCTGAACGTGGCATCGGAAATCTCCTGGCTGCGGAAATACGATGCCTCCGCCGCGGTCTGGCTGCCGGACGGCGAGGCGCCGGTGATCTCCGACCATACCAACCGCGGCATGCCCATGGGCAATTTCGCCGACACCCTGAAGCGTCTGCGAGACGCCGGGCCGCAGGACTTCTACACCGGCGAGATCGCCAAGGCGCTGGTCGCCGACCTGCAGGCCGGCGGCTCGCGGATCACGGCCGAGGACATGGCCGGCTACGAGGCCAAGATCCTGGAGCCGATCACGCGCACCCGCGGCGGCACCGAGTACAACCTGGCGCCGGGCTACACCGCCGGCCCGACCTTCGCCGGCGCCCTGTCGCGCCTGCCGGAGTTCAGCGGCAAGATCGACGCCGCCGCCTACAAGGCCCATGCCGAGGCGCTGATCGAGTCCTACAAGGTCCGCCTGTCCACCATGGGCCATGCCGGCGATGTCGGCGACCGGAGCTGCACGACGCACCTTTCGGTGCTCGACGCCGAGGGCAACATGGTGGTGATGACCACCACCCTGCTGTCGCGCTTCGGCTCCCGGGTGGTGCTGCCGAAGACCGGCGTGCTGATGAACAACGGCATCAACTGGTTCGACCCGCGCCCGGGCCGCGCCAACTCCCTGGCACCGGGCCAGAAGGCGCTGTCCAACATGTGCCCGATGCTCGCCACCCGGGACGGCAAGGCCGCCTTCGGCCTGGGCGCGTCCGGTGGGCGCAAGATCATGCCGGCGATCTTCCAGCTCACCTCGTTCATCAACGATTTCGGGATGGACCTGGAAGCGGCCTTCCAGCAGCCGCGCATCGATATCAGCCTGATGGACAAGATC
Source organism: Thalassobaculum sp. (assembly GCF_965223715.1). Taxonomy (GTDB): domain Bacteria; phylum Pseudomonadota; class Alphaproteobacteria; order Thalassobaculales; family Thalassobaculaceae; genus Thalassobaculum. Next base: position 4,852,431 of record NZ_OZ245012.1, read on the forward strand.
GTGGCCGACGACCGGATTGGCCCGGAGGCTGTCACGGCCCTGGAGAGCGTGCTGCCGGTGGAGCAGGCCAGCACCAGCGCTTTCCCCGGCTCCTGGGCGATCCCCTGCGGCGTGATGGTGACGCCGCAAGGCCCGATGGCCGCCGCCCATGTCTTCGGTCCGCTCAACGCGGCCGTTCCGGCCTGAGCTCCGATCCGACCAAGGCTGGGACGGGGCGTCAGCGCTGTCCCAGCGCCTCCACATAGGTCAGCACCATCAGGTGGTCGGCGTGGTGGTGGTCCTCGGACAGGGGTAGGGCGACCGAGTCCCATCGGGCATCGCGCTGGGCGCCGGGGCTCCCGGCCCCATCCTGGCCCACGACCTCCACCGGACGATGCAGCTCCACCGGGGCCCTGGCCCGCATGGCGCGCTCGTAGAACACGATGCGCGGGTCGGCCTGGGCGGGGGAAAGGGCGTCGCCGAGATACAGGCCGCTGAAATTCCCGCCCTCCACCGCCGATGCCGCCGGCCCGACCGAGCGATAGCGAAAGCACCGCTTGCCGAACAGGGTGATGTCCAGGTCGAGGACGATCAGGTGGTCGGCCCAGGGCCTCAGTTCCAGGGCGTCGAACTGGCTGTAGCTGGGCAGGCCGTGACGTGACGGGCAGCGGGCGTGCCACAGCGAGATCAGCGCGCGGATGTTCATGGCGGCGAAGTCGATCCCCGGCTCCCAGCGCAGGCCGGGGGCCGGCGCGAAGCCATAGGGCGCGGGCATCTCGATCTCGCGGCTCGGCGCTTTCGGGGGTGCGGACACGCTGCGTCTGCCTTGGTTCAGGCGGTGACCTCCCGGAAGGAGCCGCCGAAGCTCTCAGTGGTGTAGCGCTGGATCGACAGGCTGTCGGACCAGTGCTGCATGTCGAGGCCGGCCTTGTTCTTCAGCCGGCGCACGAAGTCCTCCGCCTTGGGGATGGAGGACCAGACGCTGGGCAGGAACAGGCCGCGATGGTCCCGGCCGTTGACCCGGTCGCTCAGGATCAGCCCGTCGACATCCGGTCGGGTCTGGCGCACCAGATCGGCCTCGTCGGCGAAGCTCATCGGGCGCGGGGTGGATAGCACCGACACCGAAACCTCCATCCGCTCCGCCTCCTCCTGGGTGAGCCGGGGAAAGCGCGGATCGGCGAAGGCCGCCTTGTAGGCGTTGACGGCGACGTCGGTGATCAGCGGCCGGTGGGCGATGACCGAGCCGATGCAACCGCGCAGATTGCCGTCGAGCATCAGGGTGACGAAGGCGGCGCGCTGGGCCGACAGGGCGGGGGACAGGCCGGGGCCGACGCCGACACCGGGCTCGCGGCCATGCTTCAGGCCGAAGGTCACTCCGAAGCGGGCCGCTTCCACGAGCTGGCGGCGGTCGGCCTCGCCGATCCGGGCGGACTCGGCATATTCGAGCCCGAAGGCGCCGTAGCCGACCACCCGGTCCTTGCCGCTGGCCGTGTCGCCGGAATTGCGCACGTCCAGCGCCGTCGCCCGCAGGTCGCGCCGCCGCGCCTGGTCCAGCACGCCGGCCAGCGCCCGGTGACCGCACGCACCCTGGCCGTCGATCCGGTCGGGTCGCAGCAGCTCGATATTGGCCGCCGTCGCCGCGTCCAGCTTTCGGGCAGTGGCGTAGTCGTGGAAGTGGGACAGATCGGAGGAGACGACGACCAGCGTCTCCGGCCCGCCCCACAGCGCCTCCACAACCTGGGAGACGAGGGCGGCCGAGGCGTCGCCCACCAGCAGCGGCACGATGGCGGCCCGCTCGAACACCCGCTGGATGAACGGGACATGCACCTCTAGGCTGTGCTCCTTGGCGAAGGCGGCGTCGCGCACGATGACGCCGGGCAGGTGCAGGACGGACCGCAGCGCCTGCCAGTCCACCGATATGGTGCCGAGCGGGGTGGCCCAGGCATCGGCACTGGTGGTGGCGATGCCCTGGAACGCGACCCGGTGGGCGGGGCCGAGCAGGACGATCCGGGTGATCTCCTCGCCCCGGCCGCGCAGCCCGGCATAGGCGGTCCCGGCGATCTCTCCGGAGAAGGGGTAGCCGGCATGGGGGGCGACCAGCACCTTCGGCTTCACCCCGCCATCGGGCCGGGCGGCGGCCAGGCAGCGCTCCACCGTATCGGCGAGCGCGTTATGCCCGTCCGGATAGAACATGCCCGCCACTTCGGGGGCTCGGACCGTCGCGGTATCTGCCATTTCTCTCATGGTTAATTCCTAGCACAGCGGGCCATGGGTCTCCAGATCGGCGGATGAAGCAAGGCCATCGGATTGGTAGGATGGGGACCTGAGCTTTGAGGAGTCGCCGTCGTGACCGACGCCACCCCGACCCTGTCCGAAACCCGGCCGCCGGCGCTGTCCGGCAAGGGGCCGATCGTCCCCACGCGGCACTGGCGGATGCTGGAGGACGGGCGGGTCCAGTGCGAGATGTGCCCGCGTTACTGCAAGCTGAAGGAGGGCGCGCGCGGCCTGTGCTTCGTGCGGGCGCGGCAGGGCGATGCCATCGTGCTGACCACCTACGGAAGGTCCAGCGGGTTCTGCATCGATCCGATCGAGAAGAAGCCGCTCAACCACTTCCTGCCCGGCACGCCGGTGCTGTCCTTCGGCACGGCGGGCTGCAATCTCGCCTGCAACTTCTGTCAGAACCACGACATCTCCAAGAGCCGGGAGATGGACGCCATGCAGGCCGAGGCGCAGCCGGAGGCCCTGGCCGCGACCGCCGCAAGGCTCGGCTGCCGGTCGGTCGCCTTCACCTATAACGACCCGGTGATCTTCCACGAATATGCCGACGACGTGGCCCAGGCCTGCCACGAACGCGGAATCAAGAACGTCGCCGTCACCGCCGGCTACATCACCGAGCAGGCGCGCGACGATTTCTTCCGGCATGTGGATGCGGCCAATGTCGACCTGAAGGCCTTCACCGAGCGGTTCTACCGCGACGTCACCAAGAGCGAGTTGGCCGTCGTTCTGGAGACGCTGGAGTATCTGGTGCACGAGACCGATGTCTGGGTGGAGATCACCAACCTCCTCATCCCCGGGGAGAACGACGGCGAGGCGGAGCTGGAGGCGATGACCCAGTGGGTGGTCGAGCGTCTCGGCCCCGACGTGCCGATGCATTTCTCCGCCTTCCATCCCGACTATCGCATGCTGGACAAGCAGCGCACGCCGTTCGAGACCCTGGCCATGGCCCGACGCATCGCCCGCAGGAACGGGGTGCGGCACGCCTATACCGGCAATGTCCATGACGTGAGCCGGCAGTCGACCTACTGCCACACCTGCGGCGAGCGGGTGATCGAGCGGGACTGGTACGAGCTCGGTGCCTGGAAGCTGGACGCGGCCGGCGGCTGCACCTCCTGCGGCACAAGGCTGCCCGGCGTGTTCGACGGCCCGCCCGGTGTGTGGGGGCGCAAGCGGCTGCCGGTTTCGATCGGCTGATCCCGGCGCCTGTCGCCCATCCGACACGACCGGTCGCGGGGATGGCAGCGCGACCCCGCCATTCCATGTCTTTTGCAGGGTCAGGAGCCGAGGGAATCGGCCTGCGCAGCGAACGTGTTGGAGGCAGACGGCCATGGCCGACGATGATGGCGAGGATATCGTTCTCTCCGAGCTCGACGACGACGACCTCGTCCAGCAGATTCATGACGATCTCTATGACGGCCTCAAGGACGAGATTGAAGAGGGCGTCAACATCCTGCTGGAGCGCGGCTGGACCCCCTACGACGTGCTCACCAAGGCGCTGGTGGAGGGCATGCGGATCGTCGGTATCGACTTCCGCGACGGCATCCTGTTCGTGCCGGAAGTGCTGATGGCCGCAAACGCCATGAAGGCCGGCATGTCGATCCTGCGCCCGCTGCTGATCGAGACCGGCGCGCCGCGCGTCGGCAAGATGGTGATCGGCACCGTGAAGGGCGACATCCACGACATCGGCAAGAACCTGGTCTCCATGATGATGGAGGGTGCGGGCTTCGAGGTGATCGATATCGGGATCAACAACCCAGTGGAGAACTACCTCGCCGCCATCGAGGAGCATCAGCCGGACATCCTCGGCATGTCGGCCCTGCTGACCACGACCATGCCCTACATGAAGGTCGTCATCGACACCCTGAAGGAGAAGGGGATGCGCGACGACTACATCGTGCTGGTCGGGGGCGCGCCGCTGAACGAGGCCTTCGCCGAGAATGTCGGGGCGGACGCCTATTGCCGGGACGCGGCCGTCGCGGTGGAGACCGCCAAGCAGCTCATCGCCGAGCGCCGGCGCTCGAACTCGGAGGCCGCCGGCCAGTAACGCACGACGCGCAGGGAGGTGACGAGGCCATGGAGGGCGTGACACCGGATCAGGCAGCACCGCTGTGGCCCGAGGATCAGCGGCCGGCCCGGCCCCAGGCCCTGTTCATCGCCTGCGGGGCACTGGCCCGCGAGCTGGTCGACCTGAAGCGGATGACCGGCTGGGCGGAGCTGACCATCACCTGCCTGCCGGCCCACTGGCACAACACGCCGCAGAAGATCGCCCCGGCGGTGCTGCGCAAGATCCGGGCGGCCGGGGGCAAGTACGACCGGATCCACGTGCTCTACGGCGATTGCGGCACCGGCGGCGAACTGGATCGGATGCTGGAGGCCGAAGGGGTGGAGCGCATCCCCGGCCCGCACTGCTACCAGATGTTCGCCGGCACCGCCGCCTTCACCGAGATGGCCGACCGTGACCCGGGGCAGTTCTACCTGACCGACTATCTGGTCCGGCATTTCGACCGGCTGATCATCAAGGGCCTCGGCCTGGACCGCTATCCGCAGCTCCTGCCGGATTATTTCGGGCATTACACCACGCTGGTCTATCTCGCCCAGACCGCCGACAGCCGGTTGCGCGACAAGGCGGCGAAGGCGGCCGAGCGGCTGGGTCTGGCCTTCGAGTACCGGCATGTGGGCTATGGCGAGATCGGCGATTTCGTCGCCGCCGCGGCTGCTCCCACCCTCGCCGCGGAGTAGGCGCCCCATGGCCCATCTGGTCATCGTCTCCTGGCGCGACATCCCGGCCCAGGTCATCGTCGAGAAGGGCCGCGGCCGCCGGCGTGAGAGTGCGAAGGTCGAGCTGCCCCAGCGCTTCATCGCAGCCATCGACGCCGCCGCCATGCGCGGCGGGGCTGAGGGTGCGGATGCCTATCTGGAGGAATGGACCCGCTCCGAGCCGGTGGAGGTCTCCGACGACGAGATGGAGGCGACCGCCACGGCTAGGGCTTCGGAGATCGAGGCTGCCTATCCGGCGGAGCGGCTGCGCGACCTGATCGCGAACGGCGGGAAAGAGGCCGGCTGACCGATTGCGGCGGCCGGGAGAGCGCGGCAGACTGTCGGCCCTTCTCTTCAGTGCGGATCCTCCGATGACCTCCACCCCCGCCCCGTCGCAAGACACGCTGGACAAGCTGCGTGCCGTGGGCACGGCCACCGTCTCCATGCAGCTTCTCAAGCGCGGCCTGCGCCATGTCTCGATCAACGGCGTGAAGCCGCTGCGCCCGGACCAGGGCTGTGTGGTCGGCCCGGCCTATACCCTGCGCTTCCTGCCGCTGCGCGAGGATCTGTCCGACCCGGCGGTGCTCGGCGCGCCGGGCTACGGCCCGCGGGTGGCGATCGAGGCCTGTCCGCCGGGCGCGATCCTGGTCGTGGAGGCCCGCGGCATCGCCACCACTGGCACCATCGGCGACATCCTGACCGCCCGCCTCGCCAAGCGCGGCGTCGCCGGCATGGTGGTCGACGGTGCGGTGCGCGACGGTGCCGGGGTGTCGGCGACCGGCTTCGACGTCTGGTGCCTGGGGGCCGCCCCGCCGGCCAGCATCACCCAACTCTCCGGCGGTGACGTCGAGATCCCGGTGGCCTGCGGCGAGGTGACGGTGTTCCCGGGCGACGTGATCGTCTGCGACGGCGACGGGGCGGTGGTGATCCCGGCCAAGCTCGCCGCCGAGGTGGCCGAGGATTCCGTCGAGCAGGACCGGTTCGAGCGCTGGGTCCAGGCCCGGGTAGAGGAGGGGCGTCCGACCATCGACCTCTATCCGCCGAATGCGGAGACCAAGGCCGAGTACGAGGCCTGGAGGGCGTCCGGCGGCCAGTGATGACACTCGATCCGAACGACCTGCTGCGCCGGATGATGGATGCGGCGATCGCCGCCGCCGACCCGGCCCAGTGCCTGCCGCCGCACCTGCTGCCGCTGGCCCGGACGAAACACACCGGCCGCACCGTGGTGATCGGCGCCGGAAAGGCCGCCGCGTCCATGGCGGCGGCGGTGGAGAGCCTGTTCGCCGCCGAGGCGCCGGACTGCCCGCTGGAAGGGCTGGTGGTCACCCGCTACGGCCATGGCTGCCCAACGACGCGGATCGAGGTGGTGGAGGCGTCGCACCCGGTGCCCGACGCCGCCGGCCGCGATGCTGCAAAGCGGATCCTGGAGCTGGTTTCGGGCCTGGGCGCTGAAGACCGGGTGATCGCGCTGATCTCCGGCGGCGGCTCGGCCCTGCTGACCCTGCCGGCCGAGGGCGTGAGCCTGGAGGACAAGCAGGCGGTGAACCGCGACCTGCTGAAGAGCGGGGCGACGATCCACGAGATGAATGCCGTGCGCAAACATCTGTCGGCGATCAAGGGCGGGCGGCTCGCCGCGGCGGCGGCCCCGGCGTCGCTGCATGCGTTCCTGATCTCCGACGTGCCGGGCGACGATCCGGACGTCATCGCCTCCGGCCCGACGGTGGCGGATACCAGCACGCTCGCCGATGCCAAGGCGGTGCTGAAGAAATACGGCATCACCCCGCCGGACAGCGTCGCCAGGGCGCTCGACGATCCATCGCTTGAGACGCCGAAGCCGGGCGACGCCGTTCTGGGCAAGGCGGAGACGGTGATGGCCGCCCGCCCGCAGGCCTCGCTGGAGGCGGCGGCCGAAATCGCCCGCGCGGCCGGGGTGACGCCGGTGATCCTGGGCGATGCCATTGAGGGCGAGTCCCGCGACGTGGCGACGGTCCTGGCCGGCATCGCCGCCCAGGTCGCGCGCCACGGCCAGCCGGGGGCGGCTCCCTGCGTGCTGCTCTCCGGCGGCGAGACCACGGTGACCGTGCGCGGGAACGGACGCGGCGGCCGCAACGCCGAGTTTCTCTGCGCCTTCGCGGTGACCGTGAAACGTCGGATGCCGGAACTGGCCGACCGGATCGCGGCGCTCGCCTGCGACACCGACGGGATCGACGGCACCGAGGACAATGCCGGGGCTCTGTTCGTGCCGGGCGACTTGGCCCGGGCCGAGGCTGCGGGGATCGACCTGGTGGCCCATCTTGAGAACAACGACGGCTACGGCGCCTTCACCGCCCTGGACCGGCTGATCGTGACGGGTCCGACGCTGACGAATGTCAACGACTTCCGGGCGGTGCTGATCCTGTGAGGCCTACAGCACCCAGCGGCGCGCCTGCGGCAGGCGCTTGGTCTCGATACCGGAGATCAGGTCGAACTCGATCAGCGAGATGACCTGCCCGCCGCCATTCGCCGTGCGGAACGGGACGGCGATCTGGCGGACGGACTTGCAGATGCTGCTGCGGCCGACATAGGGCAGGGCGCAGCCGATCATGCCGCCCTGGCGCAAGGTTTCCATGTAGAGGGTGTGGATCCGGTTCCCCGGCCCGTGACCGTCGATCTCCGAGGTTTTCAGGCCGGTATAGGAACGCCGGGTGAAGATATCGACGCCGGTGCCGAGCAGCCGGTAGCGGAACTCGTCGCCGCCCAGATGCTCGACCACGATGATGTTGGCCAGCAGGGATGGGATCCGTGTCGGGTCGAATTCCGCCCGGTCCGGCACCCCGCCGGTCGCGTCGTACAGCGACAGCCAATAGCGACCGAACCGGCCGATATCGTCCTGCCCGAGATCCTCCGGGGATATCGGTCCTGGGATCAGGTCCGGTACGCGCGATTGCTCCGCGTCATTGGCGTGCGGGGGCCCCGCGATCACTGCCTCCTGTGCCGGAAGGGCGGCTCGGGTGCCGGGCGCCCGAGCCGATCACGTCAGATCCGTTCAAGCAGAACGGCCATCCCCTGGCCGGCACCCATGCACATTGACAGGATAGCATAGCGCTGCCCGGTATCCTCCAGGTGCTGCATGGCCACCAGCGCCATGCGCACGCCCGTCGCCCCCGGCGGGTGGCCGATGGAGATGCCGCCACCATAGAGGTTGGTGACGTCCCGGGGCACGCCCAACTCCTTCTCGGCGTGCAGGTTCACCACCGCGAAGGCCTCGTTGATCTCGTAGTAGTCGATGTCGGAAGCTTTCAGGCCGCGCTTCTCCCACAGGGCGCGGATGGCAGGGACCGGACCGCAGCCCATGATCCGGGGCGGGACGCCGACGATGGCCCAGTCGACCAGCCTGGCGCGCGGCGTCACCCCTTCCGCCTCGAGCTTGGCGCGGTCGCCGACGACGACCCAGGCGGCCCCGTCGGTCACGCCCGACGAGTTGCCCGGCGTCACCTGCCCGCCCTTGCGGAACACCGGCTTGAGGGTGCCGAGCTTGTCCACCGTGACCGAGGGGCGCGGGAATTCGTCCATCTCCATCAGCCTTGTTCCTTTGCGGCCCTCCGGCACCTCGATCGGGGCGATCTGCCTGGCGAGGAAACCGCTCTCCATGGCCGCACCCGCCCGCTGCTGGGACATCACGCCCCAGGCGTCCATGTCCTCGCGCCGGTACTGGAAGTCCTCGGCCAGGTTCTCCGCCGTGGCACCCATGAGGCCATGGCCGAAGGGGTCTGAATAGGCCCACTCGACCGTGTCCTCCAGGGTCTGCTGGCCGCGGGTCACGCCCCAGCGCATGCCGGTCTGGGCGTAGGATCCGCGCGAGAAATTCTCGCCGCCGCCGGCGATGGCGATCGACGAGTGGCCGGACATGATCTGCTGGGCGGCGGTCAGGATCGCCTGGGTGCCCGAGCCGCATGCCCGGTTCACGCCGAGCGCGCAGCTCGAGTCCGGCATGCCGATCTTCAGCGCGGCGACCCGGCCGACATAGTAGCCGTCCGGGTCCACCGGCAGCACGTTGCCCCAGACCGCGTGGTCGATCTTCTCCGGGCTGAGGCCGGCCGCCTCGACGCAAGCCTTCGCCGCATGGGTGGCGAGGGTCGACAGCGGAATGTCCTTCAGCGACTTGCCGAAGTCGCCGAAGGGCGTGCGCTTGCCACCGGCGATGACGATTTCTTGAGCGGGCATCTGGTCCTCCGTGTGCCTTGTGCCGCGCACAGTGGCGCGGTGGCGGGCGGAGGACAAGCCGGTCAGCGCTCGGTGGCGTCCTCCGGTTTGCGCAGGCCGAGGGCGCCGCGGATGTCGTCGTAGAACATCTCGCCCAGCACGAAGCCGGTGATCGCCAGGATGGCGAGGAGCTGCGGGATCGTGATGGTGTCGCCCAGGATGAAAAAGGCCAGGAAGGCGGCGATCACCGGCTTCAGGAAGAACAGGTAGTTGCCGCGTGCCGGATCGGGGACGTTGCCGAGGCCCCAGAGCCACAGGATGAACCCGATGCAGGTGTTCCACACACCGAGGGTGATCAGGGCGGCCGCCTGGTCGCCCGGGCGGTCGAACAGGGTGGTCGGATCGACCCAGATGCCCCACAGGAAGCCGGCGACGAACCACATGGCCACGGCACCCAGCGCGAAGGTGTAGGTGGTCATCCGGATGGCGCCGTATTCCTTGATCAGCGGGCGGACCAGCACGAGGTAGAAGGCGCCGACGATCGCGCAGCCGACCGCGAGAAGGATGCCGGGCAGGGAGCTCTCGCCGCCGTCCAGCCGGTCCAGCACGCCGTCGGTCAGCAGGAACAGGCAGCCCAGAAAGGCGCCGATGCCGCTGACCAGCTTGGGCGCGGTGATCTTGGTGCCGTCGATGATCCGCAGCACGAAGACCACGAAGATCGGCATGGTGGTCACCATGGTCGCCACCTGCACCACGCTGGCGTAGTCGAGCGCCCAGTGGAACAGGAACTGGGCGAAGGCCATGCCGAAGATCGACAGCCCCACCACCGGCAGGAAATTCTCGCGCAGCGGCGTGAACAGGTCGCGGGTCTGCGGCCGGGCCAGCGAGACCAGCACCAGCGCCGCGCCGCCCAGCATGAAGCGCCAGACGGTGACTTCCGCCCCCTGGAGCTGGGTCAGCTTGACGACGAACTCGCTCGAGGCGTGGCCGCACACCCCCGCGAAGGCCGCGAGATAGGCAAGCAGCGCCAGGGAGCGAGCCGGGCCTTCCCCCGCCACGCCATTGTTCGGGCTCATAGGATCCTCCGGCTTATTGGTTGCCTAGCAGACTATTGGATGGGCAACGGCCTGGAAAGACCCGCGTTGATCGTCCTTTGCACCGGCCGGGGCGGCGTCGTTATGCTTACGTTCGTCATAAAATCATGCGATGTCTTTGCCCATGAGACGCTTCAGAAGCACCAAGATCGTCGCGACGCTGGGACCCGCCAGTTCCGACGCCGACATGATCCGCCACCTGTTCGAGGCAGGGGTGGATGTCTTCCGCTTTAACTTCTCCCACGGCAGTCACGAGGACCACCAGAAGCGCTGCGATATCGTGCGCGCGCTGGAGGCGGAATCGGGCCGGCCGATCGCCATCATGGCTGACCTGCAGGGCCCGAAGCTGCGCATCGGCACCTTCCCCGACGGCCCGATCGAGCTGAAGACCGGCGACAAGTTCCGCCTGGAACTGAAGGACGGGCCGGGGAACGCCAAGCGGGTGACCCTGCCCCATCCGGAGATCTTCGCCGCCCTGGAGGAGGGCACCGACCTGCTGCTGGACGACGGCAAGGTGCGGCTGCGGGTGCTGAAATGCGACGGCAAGTCGGCCGAGACCGAGGTGGTCACCGGCGGGCCGCTGTCCGACCGCAAGGGCGTCAACGTGCCGGGCGTGGTGGTGCCGCTCTCGGCGCTGACGCCGAAGGACCAGGACGACATGCGCTTCGCGTTGGACATGGGGGCCGACTGGATCGCCCTGTCCTTCGTGCAGCGGCCGGAGGACGTGGCCGAGGCGCGCAAGCTGATCGCCGGCCGGGCCGCGGTGCTGGTCAAGCTGGAGAAGCCGGCCGCCATCGAACAGCTCGACCAGATCGTCGAGATCTCCGATGCGGTGATGGTCGCGCGCGGCGATCTGGGCGTGGAGCTGCCGCCGGAGAAGGTGCCGCCGATCCAGAAGCGCATCGTCCGGCTGTGCCGCTCGCTCGGCAAGCCGGTGATCGTCGCCACCCAGATGCTGGACAGCATGGTCAACGCCCCGTCCCCGACCCGGGCCGAGGCCTCGGATGTGGCGACGGCGGTCTACGACAATGCCGACGCGGTCATGCTCTCGGCTGAGACGGCGGCGGGCAAGTATCCGATGGAGGCCGTGACGATGATGAACCAGATCATCCGCACGGTGGAGAGCGACGACTACTATCTGGCCGCTGCCCATGTGGACCAGCCGGTGCCCGACCGCACCGTGTCCGACGCCATGACCCTGGCCGCCCGCGAGGTGGCCGAGGCGATCGATGCGGGCTGCATCGTCACCTACACCACCTCCGGCTCGACCACGATCCGCGCCTCGCGCGAGCGGCCGACAGTGCCGATCCTGTGCATCACGTCGTCGATGAAGACGGCCCGGCGCCTGGCCATGGCCTGGGGCGTGCACGCGGTCGCCATCGCCCAGGAGGAGCGGTTCTCCGCCATCGTCCAGCGCGCCACAGAGGTGGCCAAGAGCGAGGGCTTCGCGGGAACCGGAGACAAGGTGGTGATCACCGCCGGCGTGCCCATGGGCAAGCCGGGTTCCACCAACGTGTTGCGGGTCGAGCGGATTCCGTAAGTTTCAAGCAGTCTCCATCTCCGTCATCCCGGACGACCCCGTCCCGGATTTAATCCGGGATTGATCCGGGGGCGGGCCGGGACCCTGGTGCAGATGCTGGAGCTCGGTCCCGGCCGATCTCCGGGTCAAGCCCGGCCCCGGATCAGGTCCGGGGTCACCGGGATGACGGGGATTTTTTAGAGAATGACCTCGCCCTGAGCAGCCCCCGTCCCGGACTTAATCCGGGACGGGGGCGTGTCGAAGGGTCAGCCCGACTTCCGTGCCGTCATCACGCGGGTCATGCCGGGGATGAGGTCGTCGTCGATCTCGATCTCGAATCCGGCCTTCTTGAGGTGCTTCTCCACGAAGCCCGGCGTCATGCCCACGCCATCCGGCGTATAGACCATGTGTTGGAGCTGCCAGAGGGCGGCGAGCGCCGGGCCCTTGCGGTCGTCGCTCACCATGAAGTCGTGGATCGCGATCAGCCCGCCCGGCTTCAGCACTCGGAACGCGTCGGCGCAGAGCTTGTCGATCGCCTCCTCCGGCACGCCGGAGAACAGGTAGCTCATCAGCACGATGTCCTGGTCGTTCGGCCAGTTGGCGTTGGTGCCGTCGCCGGCGACGAAGTCGATCCGGTCCGACATCTCCTCCTCGGCGACGAAGGCCTTGCCGACCTCGATCACGTTGGGGAAGTCGAGCACCGTGGCGTGCAGCTTCGGGAAGCGCTTGCAGAACATGATGGAGAAGGCGCCGGAGCCGCCGCCGACATCAAGCATCGAGCCGACATCCTCGGAGACCGCACCCTCCTTCAGCAGGCGCTTGGCCAGCACCGCGCCCGGGCCGAGCGACCCTGAATGCTGCGAACGGCTGAACAGCTCGGCATGGTGGCGGTCGGCCATCCAGGACGCGTAGTCGGGATATTCGATGTCGTCGGTGTCGCCGAGCAGGACCTTGTCCAGGTTCTCCATGAACGGATACATCTGCCGGTCGATCTGGAAGCGCAGGTAGTCGCCGAAATAGTTCGTGTTCTCGCGCACCAGATAGGCCTCGCTGGCCGGCGCGTTGGCGATCTTGCTGTCATTGCGGGTGAGCAGGCCGACCGAGACCAGGGCCGTCACCAGCGTCTGCATGCGCTGCGCGGGCACCTTCGTCGCCACCGACAGGTCCTTGATCGTTTTCGGGCCGTCCGAGAGCGCCCCGAACACGTCCACATGCAGGGCCGCGAACAGCGCTTTGGACGCCATGAACCCGAAGGCGAGCTCGGAAATGTCCTCGGCGGATTCGATCGGTTTCACGGGAAAATTCCTCCTGGGTCGTTGCTGGGACTTTCGGATTTGCGCGTGCTGCAGCGCAGCAGAACCTTAACCGATGCGCGTCGCAGGCCAAACCCTGAATGTAGTGAAACCGACATTTCAGGGAAGAAGCGTCGCTGATGGAATAGTGTAAGCCCCTTTGGCGGCTGCGATTTTTTTCGGCCGTTTCGCCGGAGCGGTGCCGGCGGCTTGAGAAACGGCAGGCGGCTCTCATCTAGTGTTCCAGCCGTTTCAGCGACCTCGTTACAGGGAGATCCATTCCATGCGACTTCTGGCCACTGTGGCGCTCGCCGCCCTGCTTCCCGTCTCCGCCCTCGCCGGAGAGACCGTGGACTACACGGTGAACGGTGAGACCTTCACCGGCTATCGGGCCGATGCCAGTGGCGAGTCCAAGGGTCTTGTGCTGATCATCCACGACTGGGACGGGCTGACCGCCTACGAGGAGAAGCGCGCCGACATGCTGGCCGACCTCGGCTACGATGCCTTCGCCGTCGACCTCTACGGCAAGGGCAACCGCCCGGTGGAGACCGGTGCTAAGAAGGCCGAGACCGGCAAGCTCTATCAGGACCGCGACCGCATGCGCAGCCTGATCCTGGGCGGCCTGGCGGAAGCGCGCAAGGAGCGCGACGGCAAGACGGTGGTGATGGGGTACTGCTTCGGAGGTGCCGCGACACTGGAGCTGGCGCGGTCTGGCAAGGCGGCCAATGTGGTCGGCTACGCCACGTTCCATGGCGGGCTGTCCACGCCGGAAGGGCAGAGCTATCCGGCCGACACGGCGCCGATCCTGGTCGCTCATGGCGGTGCCGACACCGCGATCCCGATGAGCCAGGTCGCTTCCCTGTCGGAGGAGCTCGAGAAGGCCGGTGTGATGTACGAGATCCAGGTCTATTCCGGCGCGCCGCACGCCTTCACGGTGTTCGACAGCGACCGCTACCGCGAGGTGGCCGACACCCAGTCCTGGGATGCTTTCCAGGATTTCCTGGCGGCCAATCTGGTGACGGAATGATCGCGCTGCCTTCTCCCAAATCCTAGTCGTCATCCCGGCGGGGACCGGACGTGATCCGGGACCCGGCCGGGACCGAGCGGCGGTGTTCGGGCGTGGTCCCGGGCAGCCCCCGGATCAATCCCGGATTAAATCCGGGACGGGGTCTCCCGGGATGACGTGGACGGGAGGGAGTCGGGCGCTACCCCTGCTTCGCCTTGATCCCCTCCCAGACGGGACGGAAATCGTAGGTCGGATAGAACTCCGTGTCGAAGCCGCCCCACGCGCTCTGCTCGATCGCCAGGTTCACCTCGCGCAAGCGGTGGCCGGGAACCTTCAGGGTCACCACCTGGCCGATGCCCATCATCACGTACCAGGACACCACCTCGATCCCCTCTGGTGGAAACTTCTTCCAGAACCCGGCGGCGTCGAGCTTGGCGTTGATCTCGGCCAGGTTCTTGTCCTTCTGATGCTTCAGCATGACCGTCAGCAGGATTTCGCCCTCGCCGGCCGGCGCGCCGACCTCACTTGCCATCTCTCCCTCCATCCTTGCCGCAGGAAGCTTTCGCTCCCGCGACGATAGCATGTGCCGCTCGGCTACGGACAAATCCAGCTCATGGGTCTATGAGATTGTCTTGCGCGCGCGATCACCGCGGATGCGCCACCATGAAACCCAGCGAGGAGGAACAGGACATGGCTTTCGGATACGTGATCGTTCAGGTCGATGTGAAGGACCCCGAGACGTTCGAGGCCTATCGCGCCCAGGTGCCGGCCACCATCGCCCAGTATGGCGGCGAGTATCTGGTCCGCGGCGGCAAGTTCGAGAAGCTGGAAGGGGCCGAGCCCCTCGGCCGCATGGTCGCCCTGAAGTTCCCGAGCTACGAGCAGGCCAAGGCCTGGTACCACAGCGAGGAATACAAGGGCCCGAAGGAGCTGCGCCAGTCCTGCAGCGTGGCCAATGCCATCCTCGTGGAAGGCGTTGATTAACAGTGGAGTAGACGCATGTCGCGACAGCCCGGCCGCCAGTTCCTGAACATCCCCGGTCCGACCAACATCCCGGACCGGGTGCTTCAGGCGATGCACCGTCCCGCCCTGGACTTCATGACCCCGGAATTCTGGGAGGTGCAGGTCGAGTGCAAGAACAACCTCGCCAAGGTCCTGAAGACCGAGGGCGAGATCATGGTCTATGCCTCCTCGGGTCACGGCTCGTGGGAGGCGGCCATGACCAATACCTGCTCGCCGGGCGACACGATCCTCATGTGCGAGACCGGCCGGTTCTCGGAATCCTGGGGCGAGATGGCCGAGGCCATGGGGCTCAAGGTGGTGACCTTGGCGAATGACTGGGACCGGGCCTTCGATCCCGACCGGGTCGCCGAAGCGCTGGCCGAGGACAAGGGGCATGCCATCAAGGCCGTCTGCGTCGTCCATAACGAGACCTCCACCGGCCTGACCCACGACGTCGAGGCCATCGGCAAGGCGATCAAGGCGTCGGGTCATCCGGCCCTGTTCATGGTCGACACCATCTCCTCGCTCGCCTCCATGGATTTCCGCATGGACGAGTGGGGGGTGGACGTCGCCGTGGCCGGCTCGCAGAAGGGGCTGATGCTGCCGGTCGGGCTCGGGATCTCCGGGGTGAGCGCGAAGGCGATGGCGGCGAGCGCGACCGCCACGCTGCCGCGCAAGTATTTCGACTGGGACGGCATCAAGGCACTGGAGAACGGCCGGCTGCGCTTTGCCGGCACCGCGCCGAGCCATCTGTTCTTCGCCATGCGCGAGGGGCTGAAGATGCTGCTGGAGGAGGGGCTGGACCATGTCTTCGCCCGCCACGCGCGGCTTGCCGAGGCGACCCGCCGCGCGGTGAAGGCCTGGGGCCGCGGCAACGGGCCGACTCTTTACGGGCGCGACGAGGCGGCGCTGTCCAACTCGGTGACGGCGGTGCGCATGCCCGACGGGTTCGACGCCGACGCCTTCCGGGGCAAGGTCCTGGCCGAGACCAACGTGGCACTTGGCGGCGGGCTATCGCGGCTCTCGGGCAAGGTGTTCCGCATCGGCCATCTGGGCGACCTCAACGAGCCGATGATCCTCGGTTGTCTCGCCACGGTGGAGATGCAGCTCAAGCGCCAGGGCATCCCGCATGGCGAGGGCGGTGTCGATGCGGCGGTGAAGTATCTGGCGGAGACCCGGTAGGGCGCACCGCTCTCGCCCATCCCAATCATGCACTCCGCGGACTTGTTCCGGGACCCACGCTCGGACGAGCGTCAATGTTCGCGGCTTATCACAATCGGTAGGGTCGCGTCCTCACGTGGGCCCCGGAACAAGCCCGGGGAGTGGGTGAAGGGCAGGCGCCTAAGAACGGCGTCCTGGGTCCCGGCCGACCTCCGGGTCGAGCCCGGAGCTCGCCGGGATGACGGGTTCACTGGAAGTAATTTTTTTAAACGTCATCCCGGACGACCCCGGACGTGATCCGGGGTCGGGCCGGGATCCGGTTCCCGGCACCTCATGGTCCGGTCGCCTTCCAATTCCATGGCTTGGCGCGGCGGCAAAGATCGCTAGCATCGCGGCCGAACCCATGGGGAGAGATCGAATGACCGACTACGTGCCGGGCTCCGGCGACGACTGGGCCCGGATCGAGGCCGCCGAAGCGGGGGCCGATGCGGCCGCGCTGCAGGAGGCCGTGACGTTCGCCATCGACCACGAGTCGAAGATGAACCGCGACATCGCCAAGGCGCTGGAGGGCGGTCACTTCTCCGAGCCCCCGCCGTTGGGCGACATCATCGGCCCGACCGCCCCGCGCGGCCCGGCGGCCGGCCTGGTGTTGAAGGGCGGCAGGATCCTGGCCGAATGGGGCCCGACCGACCGCGCTGACATCACCTTCTCGGTGACCAAGTCCTACCTCTCGATCATGGCCGGCCTGGCGGTCGATGACGGGCTGATCGGCGACGTCAACGATCCGGTCGGCGCGCTGGTCGATGATGGCGGCTTCGACGCCGCCCAGAACAAGTCCTGCACCTGGAAGCACTTCCTGCAGAACACCTCGGAGTGGGAGGGCACCCTGTTCTCCAAGCCCGACCTGGTGGACCGCAACCGCGACCTCTCCCTGCCGCCGGGCACCCCGTCGAAGAAGGGCACCCACCGCGACCTGGCGGCCCCCGGCGGGTTCTGGGAATACAACGACGTGCGGGTGAACCGCCTGTCCCTGTCGCTGCTACGGGTCCACAAGACGCCGCTGCCCAAGGTGCTGAAGACCCGGATCATGGATCCGATCGGCGCGTCAGACACCTGGAGCTGGAACGGCTACATCAACTCCTGGGTCGAGGTCGACGGCCAGCCCATGCAGTCGGTCTCCGGCGGCGCCCATTGGGGCGGCGGCCTGTTCATCTCCGCCCGCGACCACGCCCGGGTCGGCCTGCTGATGCAGCGCCGGGGCATGTGGGGCGGGGTGCCGCTGCTCTCGCCGGACTGGATCGACGCCTGCACCACGCCTTGCGAGCTCAACCCGAGCTATGGGTATCTGTGGTGGCTGAATGGCGACGGCCGCCACGTGCCGAGCGCCCCGCGAACCAGCTACTTCGCCATGGGTGTGGGCTCCAACGTGATCTGGATAGACCCGGCGCACGATCTTGTCTGCGTGTTGCGCTGGATCGACAAGGCGTCCCTGGACGGCTTCGCCAAGCGGCTGATGAAGGCGCTGGGGTGATAACCAGCACTTAAATTCTACGTCATCCCGAACGCACCCGGACCTGATCCGGGGGCGGGCCGGGACCTAGCGTTCGTGCGGTCTGGGTCCCGGCCGATCCCCGGGTCAAGCCCGGGGTTCGCCGGGATGACGGAATGGTGAGAGGTTCTGACGGGCGGGCGTGTAGAACGGCCACCCCGCCTCAAATAATCTCGAAATACCGCGCCAGTTCCCAGTCGGTCACATGGCGCCGGTACTCCCGCTCCTCCCAGATCCGGCTGGCGGAGAAGTGGTCGACGAAACCGTCACCGAACAGCTCCCGCGCGGCCTTGGAGCGCTTCAGCCGCGCCGCCGCCTCGCCCAGCGAGCCGGGCAGGGCCGCCTTGGCTGGGAACTTCTTGGCATAGGCGTTGCCGACAACGCCCTCGCCCGGCTCCACCTTGTTCTCGATGCCCCACAGGCCGGAGCCGATCGCCGCCGCCATCGCCAGGTACGGGTTCGCGTCGGCCGCCGCCACCCGGTACTCCACCCGCTGGGACTTCGCCGAGCCCTCGATCACCCGCAGCGAGGTGGTGCGGTTGTCGGCCGCCCAGTTGGCGTGGGTCGGCGCCCAGAAGCCGGGGATCAGGCGGGTGTAGGAATTCACCGTCGACGCGGTCATCGACAGCAGTTCGGGCATAAGTGCCTGCTGGCCGCCGACGAACCAGCGCATGGTGTCGGACATGCTGTGGGCGCCCTTGGGGTCGTGGAAGACCGGCGTGCCGTCCTTGGTCGTCAAGGAGGTGTGGATGTGACCGGACTGGCCCGGATAGTCCATCGACCACTTTGCCATGAAGCTGGCCATGATGTCGTGGCGCTGGAAGAACACCTTGGTGAAGGTCTTGAACAGCGCGGCCCGGTCGGCGGCGACCAGGGCGTCGTCCACCTTGATCGCGGCCTCCATCACCCCCGGCCCGGTCTCGGTGTGCAGCCCCTCCACGGGGAAGTCCATCAGCTCGCACATCTCCAGGAACATGAGGTGCAGGTCGGCATGCACCGACGACCGAATGCCGGAATAGCCGAAGAAGCCCGGGGTCAGCGGCTTCAGGTTCCGGTAGCCCTTCTCGCGCACCGAATGGGGGGTCTCGTCGAACAGGAAGAACTCGTACTCGGCCGCCGCCTTGACGGCGAAGCCCATGTCGTCCGCCTTCTTCAGCACCCGGCGCAGGGTGCCGCGCGGGCAGACCGCCTCCCACTTGCCGGCGAACTCGCCCAGCACCATGACCATGTCCGGCTCGAAGGCCACGTCGCGGGCGGTGTCGGGCAGCAGCCGGACCTCGGCATCGGGATAGCCGGTATGCCAGCCGGTGACGTCGACCGCCGGGTCCTCGTAGAGCTGGTCGTTGCTGTCCCAGCCGAGCACCACGTCGCAGAAGCCGAAGCCGCCCTTCAACGCGCTGGCGAACTTGTCGCGCGCCATCCATTTCGCGCGGAAGATGCCGTCGATGTCGAACACGCCGACCTTCACATGGGTCAGCGCCCGCTCGTCCACCAGCGCCAGCACGTCCTCTGCGGTTTTGACGTCGCTCGACTCCATGCGCCACACTCCTGTTCGCGTTGTTCGACGCGGCTACTCTAAAGACAACCAATGGCGGACCGAAAGCCGCCTGTGCGAGGGAGAGGAAGATGGCGGATCTCGCCGATCGGCTGCTCGGCTGTTACGCCAGCGCCGTCCACGACGTGCTGCGGGTGATGGGCTACGGCAACCAGGTGCTGCCGCCGACCATCCGGGCGCTCGATCCGACCAAACGGGTGGCGGGCGAGATCTATACCATCTCCGGCCATATCGATCAGACGCTCAGCCGGCACGAGACCCTGCTGCGCTGGTCTCGCGTGCTGTCGCGGGTGCCGGGCGGCAAGGTACTGGTGTGCCAGCCGAACACCAAGGCGGTGGCGCTGATGGGCGAGCTGTCGGCCCAGGCGCTGACGGTGAAGGATACCCGCGGCTATGTGGTGGACGGCCACTGCCGGGACACCGACTTCATCCTCGACATGGGTTTTCCCGTGTTCTGCGAGCTCAACACGCCGGCGGACATCGTGGAGCGCTGGACCTACGACGCGCTCGGCGAGCCGGTCACCATCGGCACGGTGACGGTGAGCTCCGGCGACTGGCTGATCGGCGACCGGGACGGGGTGGTGATCATCCCGGGCGAGATCGCTGAGGAGGTGGTGGCCGAAACCGAAAAGGTGGTCTCCACCGAGGGCGACATGCGCAAGGCGATCCTCGACGGCATGGACCCGGAGGAGGCGTATCTGAAGTTCAACAAGTTCTGACCGCGGCCTCTGGAGAGGGGGCCGCACGTCGGGTACACTTTCCGCCAGGGTGACGGGAGAACAGAGGCCACCGGCAGGAGGGACCTGACGGCATGCGCATGGTTCACATCCTGGCGGCGCTCCTCGCGGCGGTGTCGCTTCTGACCATCGGCCTCGCCGCCCGCGAGGCGGCTGCGGACTTCCTGTGGTTCGGGGCGCCGAAGGACAAGCTGTCGCTCTCCATCGCCGTGGAGGACAATGTCAGCGGCGGCTGCTGGGCCGACCGGGACGGGACGATCGACCATATCTCCCGCACGCTGACCCGCTACGGCATCGCGGTTGAGGAGCAGGCGCCGATCAATCTGGTACTCTATGCCATTGGCCATCCCTCGGCCACGGGCCATTACCGCAAGCGGCTGTCCTGCGTGGGGGTGCTGCAGGTGCGGGTGAGTTCCTTCGAGGTCTCGGAGGACCGCAGCTTCCGCGTCACCAGCCTGTACGACCAGGAACGTCTGCTCGTCTCCCGCCACGTGCTCGACGAGGCGATCGGAACCCTGGCGGTGGAACTGGTCGACAACTTCTCCCGGCGCTACGCGGAGACGCGGGAGTAGGGCTTCGGATTCCCCAACCTGCGACCCACCGTCACTCCCCGGATTTATTCCGGGGCCCACGAATGGGTTCGCACGGTCCAATCCAGGTCACGCTGAACCGTGGACCCCGGAATAAATCCGGGGAGTGAAGGGAGAGGGAGTGGGAGCACCACCGCCACCGCCCCCTCACTCCGGCACCCCGTCCGCCCGGTCGAAATACTCCGCGAACAACCCGTCCCGCGTCTTCGGGCCCGCCGGTTGTTCTGGAGGCTCGCTCTCCTGCACCAACCGGGCGAAGACCACCGTTCGGCCGTCGCGCTCGGCCCAGCCGACGAACCAGCCGAAGGGCTGGCCCCACATCAGGCTGCCGTTCTCCTCCCGGGGCAGGCCCGTGCCGGTCTTGCCGTGGACCCGCCAGCCGCCCGGGCGCACTCCGTAATCCAGGATCGCCACCGTATTCTCGATCGCCGTCTCGGAGACCGGCAGCTCGCTGCCCAGCATCCGCTGCAGGAACGCCACCTGCTCGGCCGGGGAGATCGCCAGGGACGAGCTGAGCCAGGCCGTGGTCAGGCCGCTGCCCTCGCCCTTCGTGCCGGCGAGGTTCTTGTTGCCGTAGTCGAAGGCTTCCACATACTCCGCGAACCGCTCCACCCCCAGACGGGCGGTCACCTGCTGGGAATACCAGACGACCGATTCCTTCATCCAGCGGGTCGGATCGGCCGGCTGCTTCCACGCCTCGCGCCAGTCCACATAGCCGTCGCGGAACGGCATCACCGGGTCGGTCGCGGTGGTCAGGATACCCGCATCGAAACCCATCAGGCTGATGGCGATCTTGAAGGTGGAGGCGGGCGAATAGCGTTCGTCGCAGTCTCCCTCCCGTACCAGGTTGCGCGGAGCCTCCGCCGCCGGTCCGACGGCTTCCTCGATCAGGGTGCAGACGATCCGGCTCTCGGCGACTGCCGGGGCGGCGAGAACGGTCAGGGCGGCGATCAGGGACAGCGGGGTTCGGCGCATGGCGGGCCTTTCGCTCGGTTGTTGAGGCCGGAGGCGGAGTAGGACGCGACAAGAGGTCTGCATGATGGCACCAGCCGCCGCAATACCGTCGCCGTTTGGTCGGCCGCGAAGATCGAACAGGCCCATCTCGGATAGGCGCTTATCAGCGGCGCCGCGCTTTGCCATTCTTGCCGGCCAATCAACAAGCAATCGGACGGGGAGGCCTGCATGGACCTGGGCGTAAAGGGAAAGACCGCACTGATCACCGGCGCGTCGAAGGGGATCGGCCGCGGCGTGGCCGAGAGCCTGGCGGCCGAAGGCTGCAATCTGCGCCTGGCCGCACGCTCGGGTGACATGCTGGAGCAGGCCGCCGCCCAGATCCGCGACGCCTATGGCGTGACCGTCGGCGTCCATGCCTGCGACGTCACCGCGCCCGGTGTGATCGACGAGTTGGCGGCGGCCGGCATCCCGGACATCCTGGTGAACAACGCCGGCGCCATCCCGGCCGGCGACATCGAGGCGATGGTCGAGGAGCGCTGGCGCGACGCCTGGGAGCTGAAGGTCTTCGGCTACATCAACATGACCCGGAAATTCTTTTCCGCCATGAAGCAGCGGGGCCACGGGGTGATCTGCAACGTCACCGGGCTCGCCGCCGACAAGACCGACTTCAACTACGTCGCCGGCACCACCGGCAATGCGGGCCTCAATGCCTTCACCAAGGCGATCGGCGGTGTGAGCCTGGAGTTCGGCGTCCGCGTCTTCGCCGTCAGCCCCGGCCCGGTACAGACCGAGCGGCTGATCGGGCTGCTGAAGACCCGCGCCGCGCAGGACGGCGGCAACGAGGACAACTGGCAGAGCTACATGTCCGGTATGCCGATGCAGCGCGCGGCCACTGTGGCCGAGGTCGCCGACACCGTCGCCTTCCTGGTCAGCGACCGCGCCACGTATTTCAGCGGCCAGGTGGTCACGGTCGACGGCGGCCAGGGCTCGCGCGGCGGCAGCTTCACCAACAAGTAATCAAGAACGCTCTCCAAGAGACGTGTCCGGAGGAAACCCGATGCCTTTCGATTTCGCCCCGCTGCTGAACCCAAAGCTGCCCCCCGCCGCCGGCAAGTTCGGCGGCTTCCCGGCCTACAACTTCGTCGGCGGCCATAATGACGGGGACAGCATCCCGGTTCAGGTCCTGGCCGACGCCGTCAGCCGGGCGCTGCTGCGCGAAGGCAACACCCTGGCGACCTATGGGATGCAGAGCGGGCCGCAGGGCTATCGGCCCCTGCGCGAGGCGGTGGCGAAGATCCTGGAGCGCCGGGCCGGGATGAAGACCGACCCGGACGAGGTGATGATCACCGGTGGCTCATTGCAGGCCATGGACCTGGTGAACAGCGCCTTCCTGGAGCCGGGCGACACCGTGATCATCGAGGAGGCCTGCTACGGCGGCGCGATGACCAAGCTGAAGAAGCTCGGCGTCGACTGGGTCGGCGTGCCGGTCGATGATGACGGCATGCGCATGGACGCCCTGGCGCAGACGCTGGACAGCCTCAAGGCCGCCGGCAAGCGGGTGAAGTTCATCTACACCATTCCAACGGTGCAGAACCCCACGGGAACCGTGCTGTCGATGGAGCGCCGGCGCGAGATGCTGAAGCTCGCCGAGCAGCATGGCATCGCAATCTTCGAGGACGACTGCTACTGCGACCTGATCTTCGACGGGCCTTATGCGGAGAAGCGGCCGCCGGCGATCCGGGCGCTCGATGACAGCGGCCGGGTGGTCTATTGCGGCTCCTTCTCCAAGTCGATCGCCCCCGCGCTTCGCGTGGGATACGTGGTCGCCGACTGGCCGCTGCTGAGCCGGATCCTGGCGCAGAAGTCCGACGGCGGCACCGGTGCCGTCGAGCAGATGCTGCTGGCCGAGTTCGCCAAGGACTTCGATGCCCATGTGGCCAACCTGAACCAGGTGCTGAAGGGTAAGGCCGACGCCCTGGTGGAGGCGCTCGAGGCCGAGTTCGGCACGGCGGCGGAATTCACCCGCCCGACCGGTGGTATCTTCCTTTGGGTCACCCTGCCGGCGGAGGTCGACACCACCCGTCTCGCCCAGGTGGCGGCGGCCGAGGGAGTTGCGGTAAATCCCGGAGCGGAGTGGTCGGCCGACCCGGAATCCGGTAAGCGTCGCATCCGCATCTGCTTCGCCCACCCGCCGGCGGAGACGATCAGGGAAGGAATGGCCCGGCTCGCCGAGATCTGTCACCGCGAATTCGGTGTCCCGGCGCGCGGCCGTAATGTGGAACGGAGTTAGACATTGACCCTTTCGTCATCGACCGCGTCGCCCCTCGCTGAGCGCGGAGGCCGCTGATGCCGATCAAGATCCCCGACGACCTCCCCGCCCGGGCCCAGCTCGAGGCGGAGGGGGTGGCGGTGATGGACGAAGCCACGGCCATCCGCCAGGACATCCGTCCGATGCGGATCGGCCTGCTGAACCTGATGCCGAACAAGATCCGCACGGAGACCCAGTTCGCCCGGCTGCTGGGTGCCACGCCGCTGCAGGTCGAACTGACCCTGGTGAAGATCACCAACCACGTCGCCCGCAACACCTCCAGCGACCACATCATCTCGTTCTACCAGAACTGGGAGGATATCCGGGACCAGCGGTTCGACGGCTTCATCATCACCGGCGCGCCGATCGAGCAACTCGACTACGAGGAGGTCACCTACTGGGACGAGATGCGCCGCATCTTCGACTGGACCCAGACCAACGTGCATGGGTGCCTGAACATCTGCTGGGGGGCGCAGGCCGCCGTCCATCATTTCCACGGCATGCCGAAATACGATCTGCCGAAGAAGGCGTTCGGCGTGTTCCGGCACCGGGCGCTGGACAGCACCTCGCGCTATCTCCGCGGCTTCTCCGACAATTTCGTCATCCCCGTGTCGCGCTGGACCGAGGTCCGGTCGGCGGACATCCCGTCCGACAGCGGCATGGAGGTGCTGGTGGAGTCCAAGGACACCGGCCTGTGCCTGCTGGACGACCCGAAATGCCGGTCGCTGCACATGTTCAACCACATCGAGTACGACTCGCTCTCCCTGGGCGAGGAGTATTTCCGAGACGTGGAGAGCGGCAAGCCGATCGACGTGCCGCATGACTACTTCCCGAACAACGATCCGTCGCTGCCGCCGGAGAACCGGTGGCGCAGCCAGGCCTATCTGCTGTTCTGCAACTGGATCAACGAGATCTACCAGACCACGCCGTTCGACATGAACGAGATCGGACGCCGTTGAAGGACGCTGACTGACCGCATCGCACAGATCCAACCAGAGGAGAGGGCCCATGGCCGGACTGATCACCATCGCGCTGCTGGACGAGATCCAGGACGGGTTCAACCGCCACGACGTCGACGGGATCCTGTCGCATTTCGTTGAGGACTGCGTATGGGTGATGGCCAGCGGGCCCACGCCGCCGGAGGGCCGCGTCTGCCACGGCAAGGCGGAGATCGGCCAGGTGCTGAGCGAGCGCTACAAGCAGATCCCGGACATGCGCTGGGAGGACATCCGCCACTGGATCGTCGACGACAGCAAGGCGATCTCCGAATGGGTGGTCAAGGGCACCCCCGCGGGCGGGGAACCCTTCGCCTATCTCGGCTGCGACCTCTGGGAATTCGAGGGCGGCAAGGTGACCAAGAAGGACACCTACTGGAAGATCATCCGGTAGGGCGGCCCGCCTCAATCCAGCTCTAGGGTTTCCATAGCTCCCGCAGACGCCTTCTGCGGGAGTTTTACGTGTTGCACAGCCGGCTGGTTTACTTGAGTGTTGACATATGTCAACGAGCCGCTCATTGTCACGATGACTGATGGTTCGGGCACGGCATCCGAGCAAGGAGGTCGAGGCGGCCATCCGGCATGCCGAGGATCTCGGATGGCGCTGCCGGTCGCAGGGGCACTGGGGCAGGCTCTATTGCCCGCACCACGCTCAGGACGGCTGTCAGATCGGCGTGAGCGGCACGCCGCGCAATGCCGATGTCCATGCACGGCACATCCGACGGGCGGTGGACCGCTGTCCGCATGGAAGCGGAGGAGGTTGCGATGCCGGCTTTTGAGTTCAGCGTGATCGCCTCCGGCCTCAATCCTCGGGCAGCGGATTTCGAGACGCGGTTCTACGAGGCGGGTTGCGACGATGCGCTGGTGTCGTTTCAGAACGGGCACGTCATCGTTGACTTCAGCCGCGAGGCGGAAAGCTTCGACCGGGCCTTGGCCTCGGCGCTCGAGAGCGTCGCGGCGACGGGGGCGCGGATCGATCGGATCGAGCCCGACCCTTTGGTCAGCATCTCGGATATCGCCAAGCGTGCGGGCATGACCCGGGCGGCGATCTCCAATTATTTTCGGGGCCTTCGGGGCGACGGATTTCCGTCACCGGTTGCCCGGATCACCTCGGACAGCCCGCTCTGGGACTGGGCCGATGTTGCCCGATGGCTTGCCCGCAGCGGAAAGGTGCCGACGGCGTCGGCGCTCGAGGCGGAACTGATCCGGCAGGCCAATGTCGCCGTGCAGCGGGGCGAAGTGCGTGTCGGCCCCTTCCTGCGCGAGCGGGCCGAGCGTTACGAACTGGAACTCTGCGCCTGACGGCCTACCGCGCCGCCATCTCGTCCATCCAGGCGAGGTACGGGTCGAGCTCTTCCGGCGTCGGGTCCTGGCCGGTGAAGGCCTTCAGGTAATGCCCCGTCAGCGCCTTGCGCTGGTCCAGGGTCTCGCCGAGGTCGAGGGCGTAGTAGCCGATCTGCATGAAATACAGCACGCGGGCACGCACGAAGGCCTCGCGCTCGGCCCAGCCATGGCGTTGGAATAGCTCGGCGATGGCGGCCACGCGGGTCTCGTCGGCACGGTCCAGTTCGGCGCGGACCTGCTCCGAGCGCCGGGCCCAGTCGCGCACGGCGAAATCGAGCCGCGGATCGAACAGCCGTTCGTCGATCCAGCAGCGGAAGATGTTGGTCACCCCGTGCACGATGGAGGTCGAAGGCAGGGCCGCCTGCTCCACCACAGCGCGGGTGTTGGTGTCCTGCCAATGGGCGAGCAGGGCGTCCAGCAGCCGGTCCCGATTGCGGAAATACCAGTAGAAGCTGGAGCGCGACACGCCCAGCCGGTCCGCCAGGGTCAGCACCTTCACGCTGTCCACCCCATCGCTGATCAGGGTGTCGAGGGCGATCCGGATCCAGTCCTCCCGGGTCGCCTTGGTGTGGGTCAGTCTGGCATTCGCTGGCGGGCCGGCGTCATTCACGGCAAATTCCTCATCCCAGGACCGAGAAGCTGCTCTCCTGGTTGATGCTGCGCTTGCGGGAATAGAAGCCGACATCGATATCGCGGCCGAGATAAGGCAGGCGGAAGGAGAGCGGTGCGGTGTCGTGATCGTGTCCGGCCGCGCCGTATTCGACAAGGGCCGCCATCATCTTTCCGGCCACCGGCGCGTTCTTGAACTGGTTGCCGCTGGTCCCGCAGGCCATGTAGTAACCGCCGAGCGAGGTCATGTCGTAGATCGGGATCCAGTCCTCGGTGACGTCGTAGAGATCGACCACCCCCTTCATCCGGCTGGGGATGCCGAGGCTCGGCAGGCGCTGGGCGTAGCGCAGGGCCTGCACCCGCCACTGCTCGGAGAATTCGCGGTCGTAGTCGGTGTCGTCCGCGACCCAGACATGGGGATCGCAGGGCGGGTCCTCGCTGCCGATCAGGATGTTGTTGCCGTGCTCCGGCCGGCAGTAGACGGCGATGTCGCTGTCGGACAGCACCATGCCGTCGCGCTCGAAATCGAGACCGGCGGGGGAGGGGACGTGCACCACCTCCTGGCGCAGGGCACGGGTGGAGATGGTCATCTCGCCGGTCACGCCGGCGAGTTCGTTGATGCGAGAGGAGGCGGGGCCGGCGACGTTGATCACGACCGGTGCGTGGATTTCCGCGCCGTCCGCCAGACGGACACCTGTGGTCTTGCCACCCTGCTTCAGTATTTCCGTGACCGTAGCGCCGTAGAGGAACTCGGCCCCCTTGGCCCGGGCGGCGTCGGCGAGGTTCTGGGCGGCAAGGGCCGGGTCGGTGACGTAGCCGGCCTTGGGCCAGAACACGGCCCCGCGCAGGTCGCCGCCGGTCGGTTGGCCGAACGCCGGGTCGCTGCCGGCCTTGGCGGGATAGAACTGTGCCATGTTGGTGCCGGGCAGGCGGGACTGGATCTGGTCCGGGCTCCACTCCTCGTACGGCACGGCGAGGATGTCGGCGTTCTCCATGTGCCGGGCCATGAAGTCGTTGGACTCCGTCTTCATGACGAGCGCGCCGCATTCCCTGAAGCGGGCGAGGTCGCCTTGGCCCAGTTCGAGATAGTCGGCCCAGTCGCGCCAGTAGTGGTAGCCCTCCCAGGCGAAGGCCGTGCCGTCGAGGGTGGAATAGTAGGTGCGGATGATGGCGCAGGACCCGCTTGTGGAACCGTGTCCGGCCTGGGCGTTGCGGTCGATTGTGAGGGTCTTCCAGCCCTTCTTCGCCAGCTCGAAGGCGATCGCGGCACCGATCACCCCGGCCCCGATGATGACGGCATCTGCGGTTCTGGTCATGGGCGGGGTTCCTTCATTGGTGCGGCGGGCTCGGAGTTCCGGCGGCTACTGTGGACCCCGGCGCGATGCCGGATCAAATCCGGGACGGGGAGACGGGGGAGATGGCGCTCGTTGCACCGGTCCCCCTTCCCCCAAAGCCGTCTTCCCGGCCTTGTGCCGGGACCCAGCCGTCGGCGTGCTGGAGCGCACCGCCGTGATGCTCTGACTTTGGAGGCAGCTCGGCGACGTCCCGACACGTTGAACCCTGGGCCCCGGACTAAATCCGGGGAGAGAGGGAGGGGGAATTGCAGAACAGCGCACTCCCCGGATTTATCCCGGGGCGAGGCGTGCAGCGTGACGGGGCCAATCGGTTTAAGCGCGGGAGGATCCTCTCGGCTCAGGTAAGGCGTTCGCCGTTCCGTCACGCGGACCGCTTGCCCCGGAATAAATCCGGGGAGTGGGAGAGAACGATGGGAGAGAGCGCACTTCCCGGATTTAGTCCGGGACCCACCGCTCAGCGTGACGGAGCCCATCCCGCTCACCCCCGTAGCCGGGCGCCGGTCGGATCGTACGGGCTGTCAGCGATGACCCTGGCCGGGCGCTTGACGCCGACCACGTGGACGTCCACCGCCGCCCCTTCTACGGCCAGCGCGCTGTCCACCAGCGCCATCGCCAGGCTGATCCCCACCGAATGCCCATACCCGCCGGAGGTCACGAAGCCGACCCGCCTGCCGTTGATCCAGACCGGCTCGAAGCCCCGCGCATCCGCCCCGTCCGCGTCCACCGCCAGGGTGACCAGACGCTGCGCCGGCGCCCCGGCCTCCTTCTCCCTCAGCGCCGCCTCGCGGCCGATGAAGCCCGGCTTCTCGAAGGCGATCCAGCGGTCGAGGCCGGTCATGCCCGGCGTATAGGCCTGGGTGAATTCGGTCGACCACACGCCGTAGCTCTTCTCCAGCCGCATGGCGTTTGCCGCGTATCCGCCGACCGGCGCCAGTCCCAGCCCTTCGCCGGCGGCGACCAGCGCGTCGCGCATCATCCGGTGCTCCGGGGCCGGCACGTTGATCTCGTAGCCGAGTTCCCCCAGGACCGAGAGCCGACCGACCTTCGCCCGGGTCAGCCCGATATCGACGTCGCGGCAGGCCATGAAGCGGAAGTCCCCGGCGGCCACGCTATCATTGACCACCACCCGCTCCATCAGCGCCCGGGCGTTCGGGCCGGAGACCAGCCAGCCGGTCCAGGCGTCGGAGACGTCGCGCACGGTGACGCCGGCCTCGGCATGGCTGTCGAACCAGCGCATATGCCACTGGCGCAGGTAGTAGGAGCCCATCAGCCAGAAGGTCTCGCCGTCCCAGTTGAACACGGTCAGGTCGCCGCGCAGCCGTCCCGTCGGCGACAGCATCGGCGCCAGCTTCGCCCGGCCGATCGCGGGCAGGCGGCAGGCGAGCATCCGATCGAGCCACCGGGCCGCCCCCGGCCCGCTGATCTCGTAGCGCGAGTAGCCCGAGGTATCGAGCAGCCCCACGCCCTCGCGCACCGCCTTGGTCTCCGAAGCGACGATCTGGAACGCGTTGGAGCGCTTCAGGGTCGGCGTCTCCTCGAACTCTGAGGACGGCGCGAAGAACAGCGGCACCTCCAGGCCCCAGCTCACCCCGAACCGGGCGTTGGCGGCGACATGGGCGTCATGGCTCGGCGACACCCGTAAGGGGCGGCCGGCGGGAAGCTGCTCGTTGGGATAGGCCATGACGAAGCGACGCGAGTAGAACTGCCCGGTGGTCTGGCGCAGGTATTCCCGGTTGGAGGCCCATTTGCCGAAGCGGGCGATGTCCATGCCGAAGACGTCGGCCTCCGGCTCGCCGTGGATCATCCACTCGGCCAGCGACTTGCCGACCCCGCCGCCCTGGCTGAATCCGGCCATCACGCCGCAGGCGAGCCAGTAGTTCGGCACCCCCGGCACCGGCCCGACCAGCGGATTGCCGTCCGGCGCGAAGGTGAAGGCGCCGTTGACCCATTTGCGGATGCCGGTGTCGTTCAGCACCGGATAGCGCTCGAACCCCTTGGCCAGTTCCGGGGCGATGCGGTCGATATCCTCCGGAATCAGCTCGATGCCGTAATCCCAGGGCGCGCCCTCCATGTTCCAGTGCTTCGGCGTCAGCTCGTAGACCCCGACCAGCAGGCCGCCGCGCTCCTGACGGGAATAGGTGAAGCCCTCCAGGTCGGTGAGCATGCACATCTCGCGGTCCCGACCCGCCAGCTCGGGGATCGGTTCGGTGACGAGGTAGTGGTGCTCCATCGGCGTGACCGGCAGGTCGACCCCGGCCATCAGCCCGACCTGCTTGGCCCAGAGCCCGGCGGCGTTGACCACGTGTTCGGCGACGATCGTGCCCTGCTCGGTCACCACGTCCCAGCCGCCTTCCGCCCTCGGGTTCAGCTCGATCACCCGGTTGCGCAGGATCACATCGGCGCCGCGCTTCTTCGCCACCCCGGCATAGGCATGGGTGGTGCCGTAGGGGTCGAGATGGCCCTCATGCGGGTCGTAGAGCCCGCCGATCACGTCGGAGAGGTCGGCGATCGGGTTCAACTCGCGGATCTCCTCCGGCGTCAGCAGCCGAGCCTCCTCCACGCCCATGGTCTGGAACACCGCCCAGGCGGATTTCAGCCACTCCCAGCGCTCCGGCTTGGAGGCGATGCTGACCCCGCCGGTCATGTGCACGCCGACGGCCTGATCGCTCTCCTCCTCGATCTCCTTGTAGAGCTTGATCGTGTAGGCCTGCAGCGCGGCGATGTTCGGGTCGGCGTTGAGCGGGTGGAACCCGGCCGCCGCGTGCCAGGTGGAGCCCGCGGTCAGTTCCGCGCGCTCGATCAGGGCGATGTCGGTCCAGCCGAATTTGGTGAGGTGGTACAGCACGCTGGCGCCGACCACGCCGCCCCCGATGATCACCGCGCGATAGTGCGATTTCATGGGCGGACCCTCCCGGAGTGGTGGCAGACCGGGGAAGGCTAATCGCGCGAGCGGATCCGTGTCTAGACAGAAGTGTCCAGATCATCTTTGAGGATGGTCTTCGCCGCGCGGCTGAGCCCGAGCAGGGCCGATTCGCGGTGGGTGATCAGGCGCACCGGGATCGGGTCGAGATAGCCGGCCAGCCGCCCCTTGGCGGTGAAGCGCCGGCGGAAGCGGCCGCCGTCGAACAGGTCGCCGAGCTTCGGCACCATGCCGCCGGCGATAAACACGCCGCCGCTCGCCGCCGCGGTCAGCGCCAGGTCGCCGGAAACGGTGGCGAGGAAGTCGGTGAACAGGCCGATCGCCTCGCGGCAGCCGGGATCGGTGGCACCCTCGGCGACGATGGCGGCCGCGTCGAGCCGGCGGGCGGGCAGGTCCTCCACCGCGCAGACGGCGTCGTGCAGGTCGGCGAGCCCTGCGCCGGACAGGGCCCGCTCGGCGGAGACATGGCCGTGCAGGTTGCGCAGGTAGCCGATGACCCGTTCCTCCAGCCCGTTCTGGGCGGCGAGCGTGGCGTGGCCGCCTTCGCCGGGAATGACCCTGTAGCCGCGACCGTCCGGCACGACCAGTCCGACGCCGAGGCCGGTGCCGGGGCCGATGGCGACCATGGGGCCGGGCCGGCCGTCGCGCTGCGCACCGACCGTGCGGCAGTCGTCCGGCGTCAGATGGGGCAGGGCATGGGCCACGGCGGCGAAATCGTTGACCACCGCGAGCTGCTTCAGCCCGAACCGCTCGCGAAGGGGGGCGACCGGAACCGTCCAGTCGCGGTTGGTGAACACCATCTTCTCGGCATCCGACGGGCCGGCCACCGCGAAGATCGCCCGCTCGGGCAGCCTCTCGCGGCCGATCCTCGCGAGATAGGCGGCGACGGCGTCGTCCAGGGTGGCGAACCGGCTGCCCTCCATCGACGTTTCCTCCCAGGCGCTCTGCCCGTCGGTGAGGGCGAAGCGCAGATTGGTGCCACCGAGATCGGCGATGAGGATGGGGCCGGTCATGCGGCTGTCTCCAGGGCTGTTCGGAAATGCAGGGCGGCGAAAGCGGCGGCCCGGTCGTGGATCGCCCGACGGTTTACGCCGGGCGGGTCGAGGCTGATTTCCGGCGCCTGCGCCCGACCGATATGGCGCGCCGCGTTAAGAAAGACATGGTGACCGGCGGTCTCGCCCGACAGGTGCCGGACGGGATCGGTGGGCCGACGGCTGATCGCGGCGTCGGCAATCGAATTTTCTTGCCGATGGGTCACCTGGACGAGCCTGGATCGGATTTGCGCCGAGTTTCAAGGCGTTTTGGCCGCGAGCCTCGGGATCGGAAGGGCGGGAAAGTGCGGGTTTTACGAATTCTCTTGCAATCCGACGGCCAAGCCCCATTTTGCGATGCAAGAGACGGTGCCAAGCGTGGACGTGACGGAAACCCGCAATGTTGGCACAGTCGGATGGACGCCCTTAGTTTTAAGCGGAAAGGCCATCACCTCGCTCCTTCGGTCTGAAGGCGCATCATCGGCCGGCTGTTCCGCGCATGCTTGCTTACAGGATATTGACTGCCGACCGGCACGGCCGGGCGGAAAACTGAAAGACCTAATTTGACAGACTTCACGACCCTCGGCCTGGCCGAGACCGTCCTTCGGGCCGTTACGGCCGAAGGCTACGACACTCCCACTCCCATCCAAGCCAAAGCCATCCCCCCGGTTCTCGACGGCCGCGACGTCGTCGGTATCGCCCAGACCGGCACCGGCAAGACCGCCGCCTTCGTCCTGCCGCTGCTCAGCCGTCTGGCCGAGCTCGGCGGCACCGCGAAGCCGAAGGGCACCCGTGTGCTGGTGCTGTCGCCGACCCGCGAGCTGGCGGCCCAGATCCATGACGCCGTGCGCGCTTATGGCAAGAACGTGCGCCCGCGCTCGACCGTCGTGGTCGGCGGTGCGAAGCCGGGCCCGCAGGTCCGCGCCTGCGCCCAGGGGCTCGACTTCCTGGTGGCGACGCCCGGCCGTCTGCTCGACCATATCGGCACCGGCGCGATCAAGCTGACCGACACCGCCGTCGTGGTGCTCGACGAGGCCGACCAGATGCTGGACCTCGGCTTCATGCCGGCGGTGCGCCGCATCCTGGCCATGACGCCGAAAACCCGCCAGACCGTGCTGTTCTCGGCCACGATGCCGACCCAGATCCGCGCGCTGGCCGACGACTTCCTGACCGATCCGGTCGAGATCGCGGTGGCTCCGGCCTCCACGCCGATCGAGCGGATCCAGCAGAGCGTCGTGCAGGTGCCGCGCGAAGAGAAGCGCAACGCGCTGGCCAAGATCCTCTCCGATGCGGCCGTTGGCCGGGCCATCGTCTTCACCCGCACCAAGCGCGGCGCCGACCGCGTCGCCCGTCACCTGGGAAATGCCGGTCTCGCCAGTGAGGCGATCCACGGCGACAAGAGCCAGGGGCAGCGCGAGCGGGCGCTGGACGCCTTCAAGTCCGGCAAGTCGAACATCCTGGTCGCCACCGACATCGCCGCCCGCGGCATCGACGTGGACGGGGTCACCCATGTGGTGAACTACGAGCTGCCGAATGTGCCGGAGAGCTATGTCCACCGGATCGGCCGCACCGCGCGCGCCGGTGCCGAAGGCGTGGCCGTGTCGCTGGTCGATGCCGAGGAGATGGAGCTGCTGAGCGACATCGAACGGCTGATCGGCCGCTCGCTGATCACCGGCGAGGCCATCGACCGTGACGCGCCGAAACCGCGGACCGCCGGGAACGGCGCGTCCAAGGCGAAGCGTAGCCGCCGTCGCGGCGGGGGCCGCTCGCAGCAGGCGACGGGCGGCGGCGACAGCCGGGCCAAGCAGAGCCAGGGCGAGGGCCGTCCCAAGCAGCAGGCGACCGGCGACGGTCGCCAGAAGCAGGCGGCGAAGCCGGGCGACAACCGCGCCAAGCAGGCCCCCAAGGCCGCGCAACGTCCGAAGCAGCCGGCCGCGGGGGATTCCCGGGGCGGCGATGCACGGCCGAAGCGCCCGAGCGGCGAGGCGCTGGACGCCGGCGTCGCGCGGATCGCCGGCGGCACGCCCCGCAGCGGCAAGAACAAGGGATTCCGCTCTCCGGCGCCTGTGCGCGCCTGAGCCAGCGGACGGAATACCAGTCAACGTCAAAATTGAAAGGAGCGACGTTATGGCCACCGGTACGGTGAAGTGGTTCAACACCACCAAGGGTTATGGGTTCATTCAGCCGGACGATGGCGGTGCGGACGTGTTCGTGCACATCAGCGCCGTTGAGCAGTCCGGCATGCACAGCCTGAACGAGGGCCAGAAGATCTCGTACGAGCTGCAGTCCGACCCGCGCCGCAACAAGGTCTTCGCCGGCAATCTGTCGGCCGCCTAAGCTCTCCCGAGCTTTCGGCATTCAAGTACGAAGCCCCGCCGGGCAACCGGCGGGGCTTCTCTCGTTCCGGCATCCTGGCGCAGGTCAGGACCGAGCTTCGGTCCCCCGTCCACTCAATACCGTCATCCTGACGTACGTCAGGATCAAGCCCCCCGCGCCACCATGCCACCGTCGTCCTGATGCAAATCAGGACCATGCGTCAGGCGCCGGTGCACCGCAGATCCTGATTTGCATCAGGATGACGGGTGTGGGGAGAGGTGCGGGCCGCCGCTTGGTCCTGACGTGCGTCAGGACGACGGAGGAGGGGGTAGGACGGGTGGTCCGGCGTCACACCTCGAAGAACACCGTCTCCTTCGGCCCCTGCATGTGGATGTCCAGCCGGTAGGTGTTGCCCTCCCGTGCCGCGATCAGGGTGTCGCGGCGGTCGGCCGGCACCGCGCTCAGCACCGGGTCCGCCGCATTCGCCGCTGCCTCGTCGGCGAAGTAGATCCGCGTATACACATGGGTCAGCAGCCCGCGCATGAACACGATGACGTTCAGGTGCGGCGCCTCGCCATCGGCGGCGGCCCCCGGCTTGATCGTGTCGAAGATGAAGCGGCATTTCGGGTCGGTTCCCGTGCCGGTGCGCCCGAAGCCGGTGAAACCGGCGTTGGAGCCGCGGGTGTCGGCCGGATGGGCGAAGCGGCCCTGGGCGTCGGCCTGCCAGATCTCGATCATCGCGTCGGGGACCGGAACCCCGTCGCCGTCGAGCACGCGCCCCTCCACCCGGATGCGCTCACCTTCCACATCCTCGCCGGCCATGGCCCCTTCCGCGATGGAGGTCTGCGGGTAGTTGTACTGCCGCGCGGTCAGGCCGTAGGCGAAGTAGGGCCCGACCGTCTGGGACGGGGTCTGCTTCCAGTCGGTCATCGGCCGGCCTCCATCGGCGTTTCCTTCGGCCCGCGCAGCACGATGTCGAACACGTAGCCCAGCGCGAAACCCTCCTCGGTCACGTCGAGGGAGAAGTCGCTGACCAGCCGATTGCGCGCACCCTCCGGCGTGCCGAGGAAGATCGGGTCGAGCGCCAGCAGCGGGTCGCCGGGGAAATACATCTGGGTCACCAGCCGACTGGCAAAGCTCGGGCCGAACAGGGACAGGTGGATATGGTTCGGCCGCCAGGCGTTGGCGTGGTTCGGCCAGGGATAGGCGCCCGGCTTGATCGTGTAGAACCGGTAGCGGCCCTCGGCATCGGTGACCGTGCGCCCGCCGCCGAAGAAGTTCGGGTCGAGCGGCGCGTCGTGCTGGTCGTTGGCGTGGACGTAGCGGCCGGCGGCATTGGCCTGCCAGATCTCGATCAGCGCGTTAGGCTGTGGCCGGCCCAACTCGTCCAGCACCCGGCCGGTGACGACGATCCGCTCGCCCAGGGCCTCGCCGTTCTTCGCGCCGTTCTTCGTCAGGTCGTTGTCCAGCGGGGCGAGGGCGTCATGGCCGTAGACAGGGCCGGTCAGCTCCGACAGGGACTGCCGGATCGGGACCAGCGGCTTGGTCGGGCCGCGCTTCACCGTCGACTTGTACTCGGGATGGATCAGCGGCGGATGAGCCGTCCAGTCCCGCGGCGTGATAAGCGAAGAGTCAGCCATGGTTGACCTCCTTCAGAAGGGTCTTCAGCTCGGATACGACGGCCTCCGGCGCCTCGATGCTCGGCAGATGACCGACATCGGGCAGTTCCACATAGCGGGCCTGGGGCAGCGATCCGGCGAAGGCGGAGACCACCTCCGGCGTGGTCGCCCCGTCCTCGGCGCCGCAGATCACCACGCAGGGCACCGACACGGCGGAGGCCTTGGCCGTGTAGTCGGCATCGCGCAGGGCGGCACAGGCGGCGGCATAGCCCTCGGCCGGGGTGCGCACCAGCATCTGGCGGTAGCCGTTCAGCTCGACGGCCCGGTCGCGGTGGAAGACCGGCGCGAACCAGCGCTGCAGAACCGTGTCGGCCATGGCGGCCAGCCCGTCGCGGTGCACCATGTCGATGCGCTGCTGCCACATGTCGGCCGATCCGATCTTGGCGGCGGTGTCGCACATCATCAGCCCGGCGAAGGTGGCCGGTCGGGCCGCATAGGTCGCCTGGGTGATCATCCCGCCGATGGAGACGCCGACCATCACAGCTTTCGACACGCCGAGCCGGTCCAGCACGGCAAGCGCGTCGGCGGCATAGCGCTCGATGGTGATCGGCGCGTCGCCCTGGGCCGAGAGGCCGTGGCCGCGCTTGTCCATGCGGATGCAGCGCCAGCGGTCGCTCAGGGCGTCGACCACCGCGTCCCAGATCCGCAGGTCGGTGCCCAGCGAGTTCGAGAACAGCAGCGCCGGTCCGTCCCGGGGCCCGTCCTCGCGGACGTGCAGGACGCATCCATCCACCTCGACGAACGTCGATGCCATCATTCCTCCCCTTGATCGCGTGTTCTTGCGCCTATCCTGCCTCCAAGGGGAGGGGACGTCGAGAGCGCTGGCGGCAGACAGCAAAATGCCCCGATCGGAGGGATCGGGGCATCTGCAGGACCGGTTGGGCCGGACTCGGAGGAGCGGGAGACCCGCTCCGTCTCCCGCTTAGAAGTTCAGCGAGATGTTGCGGTGCTCGGAGCTGCACGAGGCGACGAAGAGGGCGACCTCGCGCGGCAGCCGCGCCTGCTGGCGCAGGCCGATCGTGTCGTCGATCGCATCCTCATAGGCCTCCACCTGGGGCAGCAGGCTGTTGGACGCCTCGACCCGCCAGGCGATGTCCGCCTCCAGGGCCGCGACGGCCTCGGCATGCTCCGCCAGCGCCTGATCGGGGTCGGGCTGGCGGGTGTTGGTGGCCCGCAGCTCGCGCCGCGCCTTGGACAGGGCGGAGCGGACATCGTCCGCGCCCGCGATGTCGCCGACCCGGCTTTCCAGATCCTGGATCTTCTCCATGGCGGCTTCCGGATCGCTGGTGCGGATGACCTGCTCCAGCCCCTTGATCTCGTCCTCCAGGGCGGCGAGCGCGTCGGCCCCCCGCAGGACGCGCATGAAGGTCTGGATCGGCTCATAGGCGTTGTCGACGATCCGGCGGTAGTTCAGGTAGGCCCGCTTCTCTTCCGAGAGCAGCTTCTTGAAGTCGCCATGGGCCTGATCCCACTCGGCCGGCATCTCGGCCTCGAGGGAGGCCTTTTCCGCCTGCAGTTCCTCGACCCGGTTCTTCAGCCGCTCGATCGTCGAGACCTGGTCGGGCGCCTGACGCTCGAGCTGGCCGACCCGACGCTGGGTCGTCTCCAACTCCTCGGCGTTGCGGCGCAGCTCGGCCTCGATCCGGCGCACCTCGGTGCGGATCGGATCGTACTCGTCTGCCACTGCGTCGATCGCCGCGGTCGATGCCCGGGCATCGTCGAGCGCCTTGAACGCGCCCTCCGCCCCGGCGATTGCCCGGGTCACCTCGCCGGCGATGTTCTTCGGCACGCCGGAGAGATCCCAGCCCTTGGCCGTCTGGATGGCGGAGCGGATCTGGTCGCCGTTGTCCTGGAAGGCCTCGTGGACGTAGTCCTCGATGCAGGCCTGCAGGCGCGGGTTCTGCGGCGGCGGGGCGGTCTCGCCCAGCAGCGACAGGCGCGTCGGCAGGTAGTTCACCAGCGGCGGGTTGGCGCCGACGATCAGCAGCGCGATGAGCTGCAGGGTGATGAACGGCACCACGCCCTTGTACATGTCCAGGGTGCGCACGGCCGCCGGGGCGACACCGCGCAGGTAGAACAGGGCGAAGCCGAAGGGCGGGGTCAGGAACGAGGTCTGGATGTTCAGACCGATCATGACGCCGAGCCAGACGGCGGTGATGTTGGCCGAGGGGTCGGCCAGCAGGATCGGGGCGACGATCGGCACCACGACCACGGCGATCTCGATGAAGTCGAGGAAGAAGCCGAGGACGAAGATCACCGCCATGACGATGATGAACTGGGCCCAGAAGCCGCCCGGCATGCCCAGCAGGAACTCCTTGACCAGTTCCTCGCCGCCGAAACCGCGGAAGGCGGAGGTCAGCATGGCCGCACCGAGCAGGATGATGAACACCAGCGAGGTCGTCTTCGCGGTCTCCATCATGACGCCCTGGAGCGTCTCCTGGGTGGTGTAGGTGCGCTTCAGGCTCCAGGCCACGCCGATCAGGAACACGATGGTGGCGATAACGGCCAGGGTGACGCCGAGCTGCTCGGACGGGCCGTGGATCGCCCGGATGTTGACGTGCCACACGCTGGTGATGATCAGGATCGCGACCACCGCACCACCGGCCAGGATCGCCGGCCAGTAGGTGCGCGGCTTGTCCTCGTAGAGACGGTAGCCGGCCATGACCGTGGCGCCGATGGCGCCGATGGCGCCGGCCTGGTTCACCGTCGCGATGCCGGTGATGATCGAGCCCAGCACCACGAAGATCAGGGTCAGCGGCGGCACCAGGGCGAGGGTGACGCGCACCGCGAAGCGGCGGTCGAACTCACCCTCGAACGGCACCGGCGGGGCGATGTCGCGGCGGATGAAGGCCACCACGAAGATGAACAGCATGTACAGGCCGACCAGGACCAGGCCCGGGATCAGCGCGCCCATGAACATGTCGCCGGCGCTGGTGGAGGAGACCGCGAACTCGCTCGGCATGGCGAACTCGCCGGTCGCCGCCTTGTACAGGTTGGTCCGCAGGCTGCTCGCCTGGTCGACCGCGTTGGAGAGCTGGTCGGCCAGGATGATCAGCACGATGGACGGCGGGATGATCTGCCCCAGCGTGCCCGACGCGGCGATCGTGCCGGTCGACAGCCAGTTGGCGTAGTTGTTCCGCATCATTGCCGGCAGCGAGATCAGGCCCATGGCCACGACCGTGGCGCCCAGGATGCCCGTGGTCGCCGCCAGCAGCGCGCCCACGAACACCACCGAGATGCCCAGACCGCCGCGGATCGGGCCGAAGAGCTGCGCCATGGAGACCAGCAGGTCCTCGGCGATCTTCGAGCGCTGCAGCATGATCCCCATGAAAACGAACAAGGGGATCGCGATGAGTGTATCTCGTTCAACCTCCCAGTAGATTCCTCGGAAGTTGGTGACGCCGGCGCTGAGCCAGTTGGTCGGCCCGCCCTGGGCGAAGAAGGCGTCCGGGTTTCCGGTCGCGATCACGCCCGCGGCGGCCGCGAGCAGGATGCTGATGATGGCCGAGCCCGGCAGCGCGAAGGCGACCGGGAAGCCGGAGGCGAGGGCCCCGGCCATGAGCAACACCAGAATGACGACGAAAAGGACTTCCATGACGCGTTAGCTTTCCTGAGTCCGGGGCTGGCTGTGTCCGGGTCCGAGACCGCGGCCTCTCGGTTGAAGGGATGGCCGGTTAGGCGGCGGAACTCGGCGTGATTTCACGCGCACCGGGCTCTTCACGGTAATTGGCGATGCTCTCCAGGGCGCAGCTCGTGAACTGGACGCACATGGTCACCGCGAAAATCGCGAGGAATCCGGCCATCCAGTACTTCACATACATGCCGAAGCCGGACTGGGAGACCTCGTAGGCGAGCAGCGGGCTGTTGATGATGCTCGACTGGTTCCACATGCCGAGGATCATGATCGTCCAGCACAGCAGCAGCCCCAGCAGGACCGCGCCGACCGCGTTGATCAGGCCCTTCGTCCGGTCGCTGAAGCCGGCATAGAGCACGTCCACGCGGACATGGCCGTCCTCGAACAGGGTGTAGGCGCTGGCGAACAGGAACAGGGCGCCGTACCAGAAGCGCACCAGGTCGCCCTGGAAGGCCTGCTCGTAGGAGAAGACGAAGCGGGTCAGCACGATGCCGAGCTCGGCGAGAACGACGAGCAGCGCCAGCCAGTGGAACCCGAGCGAGCGGGTGCGGGCGGCGATCACCAGGGCGATCAGCAGCATCGGGGCGTGGACATAGGGGCCGCGGAAGCGCGAGCGCCCGAGTTCGGTGCCGAGCTCAGGGCCGAAGATCTGATCGATCATCGCCTCGACCCGCAGGAACGAGATCACCGCGTCGACCAGGCCGATCAGCAGCACGCTCCAGAAGGCGAAGCGCACGATGTAGTTGGCGACGGCGGACATGGCCATGGCGTCGACGCGCAGGGTGCGCGAGCGGGTGCGGGTCGCGGCGACGATGGAGACCAGGATGCTCAGGACGAACAGCCCCGTCTGCACCAGCGCCAGGACGAGACCGGTACCGGTCGGCATCGGGTCGGACAGCAGCGCGAAGACGCCGGGCCATCCGAGCCAGAAGCACAGGAAATTGTTCAGGACGTAGGCGAAGGCCATCGCGACGGATATCCAGCCCAGGGCACGGATCGCCGTGGTTCCGGGTCGGTATACGTCTGCTCCCATGGCGTCCGCGTAGGCGCCGTCAGTTGCCGTGCTCATCTTTAACCCTTGAGAAGGACCGGTCCGATCAAGCCGCAGGCCATTCCTGTCGGCTGAAACAGGGAAGCAGACGGAGCTGTGGCTCCGTCTGCTCCGGAAGTGTCCGGTGTCGCGACCTTAGAGGCCGAGCACCCGGTTGCGCTGCCGGTAGTAAGCGCCTTCGGACAGCTTCATCCAGCCACCCACATCGGCCCGCGCGGCGGCGAAGCTCTCGTGGATCCGGTTGGCCAGATCGGAGTGGGCGCGCGCCTCGGCGAACACCTCTTCGGAGGCCTCACCGAACGCGTCGTAGACGTCGTCGTTGAACTCGCGCAGGGCGACGCCGTGCTCGTTGATCAGACGGGACAGGTAACGACCGTTGTTGGCGTTGTACTCCGACATCATCAGGTCGTTTTCCATCAGGCAGCACGCCTGGATCAGCGCCTGATCGGTCTTGGTCAGGTTGTCGAACCAGGTCTTGTTCATGCCGAAGGCGTCATAGCCGCCCGGCTCGTGCATGCCCGGCCAGTAGTAGTACTTGGCGGCCTCGTAGAACTTCAGGAAGTAGTCGTTCCACGGACCGACCCACTCGGTGGCGTCGATGGCGCCGGAGACCAGGTTCTCGTAGATCTGGCCGCCCGGCAGCGAGACCGGGGAGGCACCGAGCTTCGCCATGACGTCGCCGCCCAGACCCGGCATACGGATCTTAAGGCCCTTGAAGTCTTCGGCGGAGTTGATCTCCTTGTTGAACCAGCCGCCCATCTGCACGCCGGTGTTGCCGGCGGCATAGGCCTTCAGGCCGAACTCGGCCGACAGCTCGTCCCAGAGCTCCTGGCCGCCCATGAAGTTGATCCAGGCGCCCATCTCGTTCTCGGTCAGGCCGAACGGAACGGAGGTGAAGTACGCGAAGCCCGGATGCTTGCCTTTCCAGTAGTAGTCGGCAGCGTGGTAGGCCTGGGCGTTGCCCGAGGCGACTTCGTCGAACACGTCGAACGCACCGACGCGCTCGCCGGCGGCGAAGTACTGGGTCTGAATGCGGCCGTCGGACACATCCATGATGCGCTGCGACAGACGCTGGGCGCCGGTGCCGAGGCCCGGGAAGTCCCGCGGCCAGGTCGAGACGATGACCATCTCGATGCGCTGCTGGGCGATCGCGGGCGCTGCGAGGGTGGTCGATGCCGCAGCACCGCCGACCGCGGCAAAGCCTGCGTTCTTGATAAATTCACGACGTTTCATGGTTGTCTGCTCCCTGCTTAAGGTCGTTTCTGGGACGGGTCGTCAATTGAAAGCGTTGCCCCACTTAAGCTTTCCGGGGGCGATCATACCTAGCGGCAATTTTTGGTAAAGCCCAAGTGTGCGCTGCGCCATGACATGATCAACGTCCACGCGAGCCGCGTCCCCCGGCCTCGTGACTTCTTATTGAGACGCTCCTTAACACGAATGCCACAGACGTTGCGACAACGAGTTTGAGTGGTCGGGTGTGGCGGTTTTCACCTTTTTACCCATGGCGCGAATTTGGGATTTGGATCGGAAATCACCGATCTCGCCCGACGCTGCGGGTGCGTAGGCCGCAAGCCTCGCGGAAGGCTTTGGTTTGCCCGTCTCCGGCATGCCTCTCTTTGTTTCACAAGCATCCCCGCGTTGATTGAATCCCCGGCTACCGGCGCCGTTGCGCTGCTCAAAGTTTGTGCAGCGCGGGATGCGCTGAGTTTCTCCTATAGTCTTTCGGAAAAATACGATATTGACTATCAAAGCGTGTTTATCATAGAATTCTCCAAAATCAGGAGGCTAGCATGGCAGCACGCGCAGCGACCGACTCCCCCCGGATATCCCGCCTTGCCGATCGCCCCGGGGCCTGTGCGGCCGCTGCCTCTCCCGATGGCCCGGCACCCCAGGCGGCGGCGGCCGGAAGCCTCGTGGCCCGGGCGCGGCGGCGGTTGGTCGACGCGCTGATGGATGCGGGCCGGATCCGGGCGCTGGGTCGGACGGGCGCCCCGTCTGGACCGGGCGGCTCCGTCGATTTCATCGGTCTGGCCCTGACGGTGGTCGCCGGCCGCTACGGCCTGTCGGCTGATGGCCAGGCGCCGGATCAGGCCTGGCCGGCCACCCCGGCGCTCGACGCCCTGTCGGCCCTGTACCGCGCGCTGGACGATCAGGGTCCGGTCCCGTCGGGCGCCTCCCTGCGCTTCGGCGGACCGGCGGTGCAGCGCGAACTGGAGCAGCTCTGCCGTCTGGCGGCGCTGCCGGCGGCGGGGGCGGAGGCCGTGGCGGTCACCGCGCGGGAGATCGCGGCCCTGCTCGCCGGCTCCGCGGCCCGGGCGGGGGTCAACGGCGCCGCCGCACCTCCGGCCTGTGCGCCGCAGCAAAACCGGGCGGCCGGCTTCGGTGTGGCCGCCCTGCAGGCCCCGATCGCCAGAACCACCGTGGGGCCGGGCGGTGACAATCTGTCCGAGGCGGTCGTCCTGACCCGCCTGTTCCTGCGCCGGCTGCCGTCGGGCGCGGGACCCGCGCGGTGGGACGCGGCCGAGGACGGGAATCGGATCGATCGGCGCGGGCGGCGGTCGCGGACCGTGCCCATCTATCCCGCCGCCGATATCGGCCTGTTCCGGGCCATCGCCCGGTGGCGGTCGGCGGGGGCTCCGCCGCCGCTCCTTCAAGGCCGATGGAGCCGGGAAGCGACGGCGCTGGCGACCCTGGCGGTCGGCGCCGCGGACTGGACGGCGCTTCGGGCCGAGGCCGGCTGCGACGGGCTGCGTCTGCGGGTGGTGGGCGGGACGGCCGTGGTCTTGGTCGACCGCAGCCTGGGGGCCGTGCGCGACGCGGTGCGGGCCGCCACCTGGGCGCTGGCCCGCCAGGGCAGGGGAACGCTCTCTCCGCGCGCCTGTGCGGCGGTGATGGCGGCCGCCTTCGCGTTTCACGGTGCCACCGGCCAGACCCTGATCTGCCGCCGGCTGGACGGATCGGTGCTGCTGTTCGCGGTGGAGGTCGACTGGATCGATCCCTGGGGAATCCGCCGGTCGGACGCCGACGGGATCGACGCCGTCGCCGACGTGGCGCCGCTCGCCGCGCTGCGCCTGCTCGACGCCGCCCGGGCCGCCCTGTCGGATCATCCGGCCTGCTGGACGCCGGCCGCCGCCCTGGGGCCGGGCGGGGTCCGGCAGCTCGCCGTCCGCCTTGCCGGCGACCTGCTGATGCCGGCCGGCGGGTGACCGCTGCGGACCGCCCGCCCGGCGCGCGATCGCGCGGCAGGCAGCGGCGTTTCTCTTGACGTTGTTGGCGCTGCGTGCAACGTGGCGGCCGTTTCCCGCTACGCACCGTTGACGCCATGCACCGCTATCGCACCCACACCTGTTCCGACCTGCGCGACACCCATGTCGGCGAGACCGTCCGCCTCTCCGGCTGGATCCACCGCCGCCGCGACCACGGCCAGCTGGTGTTCCTGGATCTGCGCGACCACTACGGCATCACCCAATGCGTGACCGACGTCGAGGACCCGGCGTTCCAGCAGGTCGAGAAGTACCGGCTGGAGAGCGTGGTGTGCATCACCGGCCGCGTGGTGAAGCGCAGCGACGAGACGATCAATTCCAAGCTGCCGACCGGCCAGATCGAGGTCCGGATCGACGCGTTCGAGGTGCTGTCCGCCGCCGACCAGGTGCCGCTGCAGGTCAACTCCGACGAGGATGCCGGCGAGGAAACCCGCCTGCGCTACCGCTATCTCGACCTGCGCCGCGAGCGGGTGCACAACAACATCATCCTGCGCTCCAAGGTGATCTCCTCCATCCGCCGCCGGATGGTCGAGCAGGGCTTCATGGAGTTCCAGACGCCGATCCTGACCGCGTCCTCGCCGGAGGGTGCCCGCGACTT
The DNA here is from genome assembly GCF_965223715.1 of Thalassobaculum sp. Classification (GTDB taxonomy): domain Bacteria; phylum Pseudomonadota; class Alphaproteobacteria; order Thalassobaculales; family Thalassobaculaceae; genus Thalassobaculum. The sequence goes on from NZ_OZ245012.1 coordinate 4,897,188, forward strand.
CCTGGTGCCGTCGCGTCTGCATCCGGGCAAGTTCTACGCGCTGCCCCAGGCGCCGCAGCAGTTCAAGCAGCTCATCATGGTCTCCGGCTTCGACCGGTACTTCCAGATCGCCCCATGCTTCCGCGACGAAGACAGCCGCGCCGACCGCTCGCCGGGCGAGTTCTACCAGCTCGACCTTGAGATGAGCTTCGTCGAGCAGGAGGACGTGTTCGCCGCCGTCGAGCCGGTGCTGGCGGGCGTGTTCAAGGAGTTCTCCGACTGGACCGTGCCAGACCCGTTCCCGCGCATCCCCTACCGGGAAGCGATGCTGAAATACGGCTCCGACAAGCCGGACCTGCGCATCCCGATCGAGATCGCCGATGTCAGCGAGGTGTTCCGCGGCTCCGACTTCGCGATCTTCGCCAAGCTGGTGGATGGCGGCGGCGTGATCCGCGCGATCCCGGGGCCGAAATGCGGCAGCCGGGCGATCTGCGACCGCATGAACTCGTGGGCCCAGGGCCAGGGTGCCCCGGGTCTCGGCTACATGATCTTCGGCGAGGGCGAGGCCCGCGGCCCGATCGCCAACCGCCTGCCGGCCGAGAAGATCGAGGAGCTGAAGGCGATCACCGGCATGGGCGATGGCGACGCCATCTTCTTCGCCGGCGGCAAGGAGCTGGAGGCGGCCAAGCTCGCCGGCCAGGCCCGCCTGAAGCTGGGTGCCGATCTCGACATCATCGAGAAGGGCGTCTTCAAGCTGTGCTGGATCGTCGATTTCCCGATGTACGAGGCCGACGAGACCACCGGCGCCATCGACTTCTCGCACAACCCGTTCTCCATGCCCCAGGGCGGGCTGGAGGCGCTGGAAACGATGGATCCGCTGGACATCCTCGCCTTCCAGTACGACGTGGTCTGCAACGGCGTGGAACTGTCCTCGGGCGCGATCCGGAACCATCGCCCGGAGATCATGTACAAGGCGTTCGAGATCGCCGGCTACGGCCCGGAGGTCGTGGACGACAAGTTCGCCGGCATGATCAACGCCTTCAAGTTCGGCGCCCCGCCCCATGGCGGCATCGCGCCGGGCATCGACCGCATCGTCATGATGCTGGCCGGCGAGCAGAACCTGCGCGAGGTCATCCTGTTCCCGATGAACCAGCGGGCCGAGGACCTGATGATGAACGCGCCGTCCGAGGTGCGTCCGGAACAGCTCCGCGACCTGCACATCAAGCTCGCCCTGCCGCCGAAGGCCGCGCCCAAGGCCGACGGGTAGTCTTCCGGTGGCCGGTCGTTCCTACGTCCTGCAGGACCAGATCGGCCATCTGCTGCGCCGGGCCCACCAGCGCGCCACCCAGATCTTCCTCGAGGTCTTCGAGGAGGCGGGGCTGACCCCGACCCAGTGGGCCGCGCTCGCCATGCTGGCCGAGGAGGGGGCGGCCAGCCAGAACGCGCTCGGCCGCATGACGGCGATGGACCCGGCCACGATCCAGGGGGTGATCCGCCGCCTGGAGGAGCGCGGCCTGATCACCCGCGAACCCGACCCGGACGACAAGCGCCGCACCAAGCTGCGCCTGTCGGAGGAGGGCGAGGGGCTGGTCCGCCAGGTGACGGCGCTGGGCATGCGGGTGACCGAGCGGACGCTCGAGCCGCTCGACGCCGAGGACCGGCGGAAGTTCCTGGAGATGCTGGCGAAGCTGTCCTGACCGGCGCGCCCCAGCTCTTCATTGACCCCGGCCCCACTGCGCCGTAGCTTCCGCGCGTTTTTTCCCATCCTCCAAAAGGAGCCGATCCGATGTCCGCCGACCCGATGCGCACACTCGCCACGAACGCCCGCGCCTGGCCGTTCGAGGAGGCGCGCAAACTGGTCGAGCGGTACAAGGACGCGCCGCCGAAAAAAGGCTATGTGCTGCTGGAGACCGGCTACGGCCCGTCCGGGCTGCCGCATATCGGCACCTTCGGCGAGGTCGCCCGCACCACCATGGTGCGCCGCGCCTTCCAGATGATGAGCGACATCCCGACCAAGCTCGTCGCCTTCTCCGACGACATGGACGGGCTGCGCAAGGTGCCGACCAACATCCCGAACCAGGAGGCGATGGCCGAGCACCTGCACAAGCCGCTCACCCGCGTCCCCGATCCGTTCGGGACCCATGAGAGCTTCGGCCACCACAACAACGCCCGTCTGCGGGGCTTCCTGGACAGCTTCGGCTTCGAGTACGAGTTCTACTCGGCGACCGAGTGCTACACCTCCGGCCTGTTCGACGAGGCGCTGCTGCAGGTGCTGCGCAAGTACGACGAGGTCACCAATGTCGTGCTGCCGACGCTGGGCCCGGAGCGGCGGGCGACCTACTCGCCGTTCCTCCCCGTGTGCCCGCGCACCGGCCACGTGCTGCAGGTGCCGATCGTCGACCGCGACGTCGAGGCCGGCACGGTCTCCTACGACGACCCGCAGACCGGCGAGCGGATGACCGTCCCGGTGACCGGCGGCAAGTGCAAGCTGCAGTGGAAGTGCGACTGGGCGATGCGCTGGTACGCGCTGGGCGTCGACTACGAGATGGCCGGCAAGGACCTGATCGACTCGGTCAAGCTGTCGTCGCAGATCACCAAGATCCTGGGCCGCCCCGCACCCGAGGGCTTCAACTACGAGCTGTTCCTCGACGCGGACGGCCAGAAGATCTCCAAGTCCAAGGGCAACGGCCTGTCGGTGGAGGAGTGGCTGACCTACGGCCCGCCGGAGAGCCTGGCGCTGTTCATGTACCAGCAGCCGCGAAGGGCGAAGCGCCTGTATTTCGACGTGATCCCGAAGAACGTCGACGACTATCTCACCTTCCTCTCCAAGTTCCCGGAGGAGGAGACCGAGAAGCGGATCGAGAACCCGGTCTGGCACATCCATAACGGCCAGCCGCCGGCGCCGGAGAGTTCGGGCCTGTCCTTCTCGCTGCTGCTGAACCTGGCCAGCGTCTGCCACGCCGAGGAGAAGAGCGTGGTGTGGGGCTATGTCAGCCGCTACGCGCCGGGCGCCTCGCCCGAGGCGAACCCGCTGCTCGACACCCTGGTCGGCTATGCGGTGCGCTACTACCAGGACTTCGTGCGCCCGGAGAAGCAGTACCGGGCGCCGAGTGACGCCGAGCGGGCCGCGTTGGAGGACCTGAAGGCGGTGCTGGAAGGCATGGACGCGGGCGCCTCGGCGGAGGACCTGCAGACCGAGGTCTACGAGGTCGGCAAGCGGCATCCGTTCGAGAATCTGCGCGACTGGTTCAAGGCGCTGTACGAGATCCTGCTCGGCCAGTCCCAGGGCCCGCGCTTCGGCTCCTTCATCGCCCTCTACGGCGTGGCGGAGACGGTGGCCCTGCTCGACAAGGCGCTGAAGGGCGAGGACATGGCGGCGTAACAGCCGCCTCCGTCATCCTGACGCATGTCAGGATCTGCGGTGCACCGACGCGGGAGCGTTGATCCTGACGTGCGTCAGGATGACGGGGGAGGGCCGGCGCGGACGAAGGGCCGGCCCCACCCCTCACCAGCAGCGCGAGTCCTGCGTGCTCTGGCCCTGCGGGCACAGGATCGGCTTGTCCCGGTCGATCTTGGTATCCACCGCCCGCTTCTTGATCCCCTCGTCGATGCAGCGGTTCAGGCCGCGGCGGGTTGCCTCGTTCTGCCAGGCCTCGGGCAGGCGGCCCTTATAGGCGAAGGTGGAGAGATAGCCGCAGACATCCTCGTCGGACATCGCCGCGATCTCCTCCTGGGGCATCTGGCGAGCCTTGTCCAGCCCACCGCAGGCGGTCAGCGCGAGGAGGGCAACTGAGAGAATGAGGGGGCGGATCATGCGTGGCCTTCCAGGCTGCGGGTGTCGGGGGCGGCGGCCGGATCGACGGCGCGCAGGAGATAGCCCTCCATGATCTCCGACCAGCGGGTCCAGGCCCGGCGCAGGTCGGCGATGGGGGTCGGCGAGTTGTCGATCCGCAGGTCTATGATCGGAAAGGTATAGGCGGGATCGCAGACGACAAGGGCGGCCGACTGCAGCGGGTCGAGCTCGCCGCCCTCCGCCTCGCCGCCTTCCAGGCCCTGGATCAGCCGGTCGGCCAGCTCGGCCATCGGGTCGGTTTCGAACCCGGCGGCGATCCCGGCCAGCACCGCCTCGCTCTTCACCCAGTTGCCGATGACGAAGCCGTCGCCGAGCACCAGACCGTCGGCCGGCCGGGCACAGCTCGCGCCGGTGAACACGGCGGCATCGCCGTCGGCGGTCAGCACGCCGAGCTGGCGCCAGGCGCTGTGGGGGGTGGAGGCGGTGATGGCGGCCACCGTCTCCTCGGCGCTGCGGCCGCCGCGCAGCAGGTCGAGGCCGAGCGGGCCCAGGCGCGGGTCGGTGCGCGCCTGGGTGACCACGAGGCCGAGACCCGGGGCGACATGCGGACAGCGCCCGCCGGCCCCGATGGAGGAGGTGGACAGGGCGGTGCCGAACTGCCCGGTGCGGCGGCAGAGCCCGCCAACGGTGAAGGTCATCGCGGTTCCCTGATCGGACGCTCAGGCGTCGCCATGGGCATAGGCCCAGTACAGTTCCCGCGCCTTGGCGGTGATCGGCCCCGGCTGCAGCGACCGGTCGACGATCTTGGTGATCGACATCACCTTGCCGTGGTTGCCGCAGGAGAAGATCTCGTCGGCTTCCATCAGCTCCCGGGTGGTGATCACCCGCTCATGCACCTTGTAGCCGGCCTTGGTCAGCAGCTTGATCACGCGCTGGCGGGTGATGCCGTTCAGGAAGGTGCCGTTCGGGATCGGTGTGTGGACCTCGCCGTCCTTGGCGTAGAACAGGTTGGCCGTCGCCAGCTCGGCGACATTGCCGATCGGGTCGAGCACGACGCAGTTGTCGTATCCGGCCTCATGGGCAAGCTTCAGGGCGCGGCCGGCATTGGCGTAGAGGCAGGCGGCCTTGGCGTCGGTCGGCGCCGCCGTCGGCATCGGCCGGACCTTCTCGGAGATGTTCACGCTGAAGCCGGTATCCTCCGGCAGCGGGCTCTCGTAGATCGTCAGCATGAAGCGGGTGGTGTCCGGATCCGGATAGATCCAGCCGCCATCGGCCCAGAACATCGGCTTGAGGTATAGCGCGGTGCTGCCGTCGAACTTGGAGACGCCGTCCTTGATCAGCTCGACCATCTCCTCGGGGCGGATCTTCGGCTCCAGGAGCATGTTGCGGGCGCTGCGGCAGGCCCGCTCGCAGTGCCGGTCGACGTCCGGCATGGTGCCCTCGAACCAGCGCGCACCGTCGAAGATCAGCGAGCCGAGCCAGGTGGACTGGGTCATCGGACCGAGAACCATGGGATTGCCCTCGTGCCAGCTCTTGTCCTGGTCCACGTAGGTAAAGGCCTTGGGAGGCGTGGCCATCGGAATGCTCCGTCGATGATGTGTTGATTGGGGCGACCTTAGCCCGCCCGGCAGGGGCTTGCCAACGCGCCAGCGTCGCCGTCGATGTTTCCCATTCCAATGCTTGTGAGGGGCGGGAGCACCGACTACCGTCTCGCGCCATGTCGATGTTCGATCTCGCCCTGCCGCTGCTGCGGTGTCTCGATCCGGAAACCGCCCATCGGGCCACCGTGCGCGCGTTGGCGGCCGGGATCGCCCCCGTGGACCGGTCCGCCCCGCCGCCCGGCCTCTCCCAGCGCCTGATGGGGCTCGATTTCCGGCATCCGGTCTGCCTCGCCGCCGGCTTCGACAAGAGTGCCGAATGCTGGCACGCCCTGCTGAACCTGGGGGTGGGCGCGGTGGAGGTCGGCACCATCACCCCGCGCCCCCAGGCCGGCAATCCGCGTCCCCGGCTGTTCCGGCTGCCGGAGGACGTGGCGGTGATCAACCGCAACGGCTTCAACAATGACGGGCTCGATGCCGCCGCCGCCCGTCTGGCGCGTCATGCCCGGCATGCCGGCATCGTCGGCATCAATGTCGGCGCCAACAAGGACACGGCCGATCCGGTCGAGGATTACGACTACGGGGTGCGGATGCTGGCCCCCCTGGCCGACTACCTGACGATCAACGTCTCCTCGCCGAACACGCCGGGCCTGCGCGACCTGCAGGGCGCGGGCGCGCTCGGCCGGCTGCTCGATACGGTGATGGAGGCCCGGGCGACCGCCTGCGGCCCGGACGGCCCCCCGGTGCTGCTGAAGATCGCGCCGGACCTGGCGGAGGGGCAGCTCGAGGCGATCGTCGAGACCGCCGTGCGCGCCGGGGTGGCGGGGCTGATCATCTCCAACACCACCATCGCGCGGCCCGAGTCGCTGCGTTCGCCGTCGAAGGGGGAGATCGGCGGGCTGTCCGGCAGGCCGCTGTTCGGCCCGTCGACCAAGCTGCTGGCCCGCGCGCGCCTGCTGGCCGGGGACCGGCTGGTTCTGGTCGGCGTCGGCGGGGTGGAGAGCGGCGAGACCGCCTACGCCAAGATCCGGGCCGGCGCCTCGCTTGTGCAGCTTTACTCGGCTCTCGTGTATAACGGACCGGGACTGTTCCGGCGGATCCGGGACGATCTCGCCGCCCGCATGGCGGCCGACGGCCATAGCTCCATCGGCGAGGCCGTCGGCGTCGACGCGGCCGATCTGGCCGAGGGCTGAGGACAACGCGTGCGCATCGCTAGCCGAGGGAGCGGATCATCATCGGTCACATCCTGATCGCCCTGGTCTATCTCGGTGCCGCCGGTGCCGCCGCCTGGGCCGCGGAGACCTATCTGCTCGCGTCGGGGCCGGTGGTCCTGGTGCTGCTGGCCGGGATCTTCATCTCCTGGCACATCGCGGTCGCCGGTCGGCTCGCCGCCGGACGGGCCGAGCGCCGGCTGCGCGAGGTGGTGCGGCGGGTCGCCCTGCTGCAGGAGGAGGCCGAACTGGCGCGCGCCGAGGTCGATACCCTGCGCAACCGGCTGGACGACCTGCCCGATGCCGAGCGCCTCTCCGGCGAGCTGAAGGTGCTGCAGGGCCTGCTGAAGCAGCTCGCCGAACGCAAGGACCAGCCGGCCGGCGCGATCGCGGCCAACGGCAAGGCGGATACCGTCGTCGCCGTTCCCACCGGGGCACGCGGCGGCCAGGTCGTCATGATGGAGAGCGGGGAGCTGCTGGCGGCGATCGAGCAGGCGCTGCGGGACGAGGCGGTCGAGCTGTACCTACAGCCCGTGGTCAGCCTGCCCCAGCGCAAGCGGCGGTTCTACGAGTGCTTCTCGCGCATCGTCCTGCCGAACGGCTCGGTCATCACCCCGGAGCAGTATATCCCGGTGGCCGAGCAGGCCGGGCTGGTGGCGGCGATCGACAACCTGCTGCTGGTGCGCTGCGTCCAGCTCGTCCGCCGCGCCCGGCGGGACCACCTGGAGGTCGGTTTCTTCTGCAACATCTCCAATGCCTCGCTGACCGATGTCGATTTCTTCCAGGACTTCATCGCCTTCATGGCGGAGAACCGGCAGCTCGCCGAGACCCTGGTGTTCGAGTTCGACTATGCCAGCATCGCCGCCGGCGACTACATCACCCGGATGAACCTGCAGCGGCTGCGCGGCGTGGGCTACCGCTTCTCCCTCGACCAGGTGCACGACCTGGACCTCGACCTGGAGGAGCTGTCGCGCCAGGGCTTCCGCTACGTGAAGGTGAACGCCCATCTGCTGCACGAGATGGCCCGCGGCGACGATCCGGTGCTCGACATGCGCTCGTTCAAGGGCGCGCTCGACCGCTATGCCATGGACCTGATCGTCGAGAAGATCGAGAGCGAGGACATGCTGCTCGATCTGCTGGAACTGAAGGTGGATTTCGGGCAGGGATACCTCTTCGGCGAACCCCGCCCCCTCGTCGACAAGCAATAGCGCACCCAACCAAGCGATCACAGCCAAGAGAGAGTTCCGATGACCCAGAACGCGGCCGAGATCCTGGCCGACGGCGTGTCCGTCATTGCCGACAAGTACGACGGCTGGATCTTCGATGTCTGGGGCACGATCTACGACGGCGGCGCGGTCTTCCCGGGCGCGCGCGACGTGCTGGAGAACCTGGGCGCGCGGGGCGTGCCCGTGGCGATCATGTCGAACTCCCCGCGCCAGACCTCGGTGGTCGAGGAGCGGCTGACCGGGCTCGGCGTGCCCCGCGACCTCTACCGGGCGGTGATCACCTCGGGCGGGGAGGCGCGGCGCCATCTGGTCGAGGGGCTGGACGCGTTTCATGCCGGGCTCGGCGACCGGGTCTACACCTTCGCGCCGGAGCGGTTCGGCGACATCCTGCCGGGCCTGCGCTTCACCATCGTCGACCGGCTGGCCGAGGCCGACTGGATCCTGAACGCGGGGCCCGCCGGGGATTTCGACCAGGTGGAGCTGTACGAGGCGCTGCTGGTCGAGGGGGCCGGCCTGGGCCTGCCGATGATCTGCGCCAATCCCGACCTCGCGGTCTTCGACCAGGGTCGGCTGAAGATGCATGCGGGCTCCATGGCCGCCCGCTACGAGGCGCTCGGCGGGAGCGTGCACTACCACGGCAAGCCGCACGCGCCGGTGTTCCTGCGCGCCGCCGAGCTGCTGGGCGTGCCGGGCGGCCGGCTGATCATGGTCGGCGACAACCGAAACACCGACATCGCCGGGGCCCAGGCGGCGGGCATGGCCTCGCTGCTGCTGGCCGACGGCATCCACCACGAGCAGCTTCTGCGCGACGGCGAGCTGGACCGCGCGGGCCTCGAGGCGTTCCTGGCGGAGCCGGGGGCGACGCCGACCCACGTGGCCGCCCGCCTGACCTGGTAGGGAGGGGCCGGCGTCAGGCCTTGCCGGCGGCGATCTTCTGTTCGGTGTGGAAGCGGTCCATCGCGGCGTCGAGCAGGCCGGGGAAGCTCGCCTGGGGGCCCTGGGCCAAGCCGGGCTGGCTGCGCTGCGGCGCCTCCAGCAGTTCGGCGGCGTGACGGTAATAGGTCAGCAGGAACACGCGCAGGGCCGAGGACATGGAGGAATCGACGCGGCGGATCTCCACCGCCGTGCAGAGCTCGTCCAGCCCGATTTCTTCGCGCCGGCAGATGTCGGTGAGCCCCTCCCACACCTGCTCTTCCAGACTGACGCTTGTCCGCCGGGAACCGAGGGTGACGTTTCTACGTTGCCGGTTCCGGCTCAACTCCTTCGTCACGTCCGCTATCTCTTTCTGGTCTCGGGAAATGCCAGCGGGCAGGGAAGGCGGCCCGCAGGTCGTATGACTAGGTGCAACTTCGCTTCGGCGCATACAAAAAAGCACACTACCGCATGCAAGTTGCACACGATTGCATGGTGCCACCGTGGGTGCAATACGGATTTTGAAATACCCGCCATGGGGGTTTCCCGCGGAATCCGGCGAGACTCGGAGGGTTTGCGGGGAGCGCCGCGCTTGCCGCTTGCCGGAGATTCGCGTACCCTTCGCAACAACTTGAAATTCATCAAAAACTTGCTGAATTTTTTGATAACGCCGTCGACAGAACAGACGAAACAGAACAGTGAGAAACGCTGATGGCCGGTGACGTGGACGCCCAGTTGGACAAGGTCGGATGGCAGCTCCTGCGGGTTCTCCAGGAGGATGCGCGCCTGTCCTATAGCGAGCTCGGCCGCCGGGTCGGGCTGTCCTCCCCCGCCATCGCCGAGCGCGTGCGCCGGATGGAGGATACCGGGGTGATCACCGGCTATCGCGCCATGGTCGATCCCTCCAAGCTCGGCTACCCGACCACCGCCTTCGTGCACCTGAAGACCATCGGCGAGAATCACGGCCGGATCGCCACCGTGGCGCATACGCTGTCCGAGGTGCAGGAGTGCCACCACATCACCGGGCAGGACAGCTACATGATCAAGGTCATCGTCTCCTCGATGACCCATCTGGAGCATGTGATCGCCCAGTTGCGGACCTATGGCGAGACCACGACCTCTATCGTGCTGTCCTCGCCGGTGAAGTCGAAGATGGTGCTGGCCGGCCCCAGCGTGCGGACCGGACCGATGCTGCCGCCGATGGCGTATGAGGAAACCGCCTGAAACCCGGCCGGCAGGGCGTCTCGGCGCTTGACGCCCCCGCCGGCCTCACGTATATCCCGCGCCTCGCGTCGCCTCATCCGGCGACGCCGCTGTTTTACGTGGGCCGATCGCCGCAGGAACGATCCCGGGGCGGGGCCAGGAAAGAAGTCGAGGAACGTGTCATGGCCCGTCGCTGCGATCTTACTGGCAAGGGTGTGCTGACCGGCAACAACGTCAGCCACGCGAACAACCGCACCCGTCGCCGTTTTCTGCCGAACCTTCAGGACACCTCGCTGCTGTCCGACGCGCTGGGCGAGATGGTCCGCCTGCGCCTGTCGACCGGTGCGCTGCGCACCGTCGAGCATCGCGGTGGCCTGGACGCCTTCCTGAAGACCGCCCGGGCGTCCGAGCTGTCCCAGGAGGCGCGCCGCCTGAAGAAGCGCATCCTCGCCGCCGAGGCGAAGGCTGCCGCCTGATCCTTCCGGGTCTAACCCGCCGCATACCGCGCCCGCCTGAAAAGGCGGGCGTTTTCGTGTGCGGTCGCCTAAACCGGGCGTGGAAGTTATGCTGCCGCCCGATGCGCCGAACCGACGCCCGCCCGAGCCGAGAGCCGATGCCATGAAGACCGATCCCGCCTTCCCGAACCTGTTCGTCGTCGATCATCCGCTGGTGCAGCACAAGCTCACCATCATGCGCGAGAAGGACACCTCCACCTCCAAGTTCCGGGTGCTGCTGAAGGAGATCGCGCTGTTCCTGGGCTACGAGGTGACCCGCACCCTGGAGGCGACGACCCGCGAGATCGAGACGCCGGTGGCGACCATGCAGGCGCCGACCCTGGCCGAGCCGCGGCTGGTGATGGTGGGCGTGCTGCGCGCCGGCCTGGGCATGGTCGACGGGCTGCGCGAGCTGATCCCGACCGCCTATGAGGGCCATGTGGGCCTGTACCGCGACCCCGAGACCCACGAGCCGGTGGAGTATCTGGTCAAGCTGCCGGCGGCCGAGGAGCGGGTCTTCGTGCTGGTCGACCCGATGCTGGCGACCGGAAACTCGGCGAGCCACGCCGCCGACGTGCTGAACAAGCACGGGGTGCCGGACAGCCGCATCCGCTTCATGGCCCTGGTCGCCGCCCCGGAGGGCGTGCGCCGGTTCCACCAGGACCATCCGGACGTGCCGATCTACGTGGCCGCGCTGGACGAGAAGCTGAACGACAAGGCCTATATCGTGCCGGGCCTGGGCGACGCCGGCGACCGGCTGTTCGGCACCACCCACTGAGGCGGGCTCAGACCAGCCCGCCATTCACGTGGATGCACTGGCCGGTGACGTAGCCGGCCTCGCGCGACATCAGGAACACGATCACGGCCGCCACCTCGTCGGGCGAGCCGAGCCGGCCCATGGGGATCTGGGCGGTCACCTGGACCGTCTTGTCGACCGTCACCGCCCGGCTGGTGCCGGGATCCTTCTGGATGAAGCCCGGCACCACCGCGTTGACCGTCACCCCGTCCGCCGCCAGCTCGAAGGCGAGCGAGCGGACATGGGTCTCCAGCGCCGCCTTGGCCGCCGCGGTACCCGGGAAGGTCATCACGCCGGGCCGGTAGACATGCGGCCCGAAGGCGGAGACCGCCACCACCCGGCCGCAGGCGCTGGTCTTCAGATGCGGGGCCGCCGCCTGGGCCATCAGGGCGAAGCCGCGGGCGATGGCGTCGACCGGCGCTTCCAGATGCTCCATCGTCGATTCCAGCAGCGGCACGTTGCGGGCCCAGCCGGCATTGGCGATGAGCGCGTCGAGACCGCCGAAGGTCTCGGCCGCCTGCCGGACCAGCCGGCCCGGCAGCTCGGCATCGGCCAGGTCGCCCAGCATCGTCTCCACCGCCGATCCCCGGTCCCGCAGCTCCGCCGCCACGGCCTCGAGCCGGTCGGCGTTGCCGCGGGTATGCAGCAGCAGCGCCGTCCCGGGATCGGCCAGCCGCCGGGCGGTGGCGGCCCCGATGCCGGAGGCGGCACCGGTGATCAGGACGCGGCGGGTGATCTCGGTCATCGGGGCGGTTCCTTTCGTCAGCCGAAGGCGTAGGCGTCCATGGCGAGGACGGAGAAGGCGGTGCTGGCATGCAGACGCCGGCCCTTACCCGTACCACCGGCACCGAGTGCCGCGAAGAGCGGCAGGAAATGCTCCTCGGTCGGGTGGTTGCGCACGGCGTCGGGCGCGCGGTCGCGGTAGCGCAGGAGGTCGTCGCCGCGTCCCTCGGCGATGGCCGAGGCCGTCCAGTCGACGAAGCGCGTCACCCAGTCGGGCGCGTCCAGCCCGGCCCGGCCGCCGCGGCGCAGTTCGCCCAGGTTATGGGTGAAGGCGCCGGAGCCCAGGATCAGCACGCCGTCCGCGCGCAGCGGGGCGAGCGCGGCGCCGAGCCGTCGGTGGTGCTCCGGCCCGGCATCGGGATCGACGGACACGGCCACCACCGGGATGTCGGCGTCCGGATACATGAGCGACAGCGGGACCCAGGTGCCGTGGTCGAAGCCCCAGCTCTCGTCGCCCTCGGCCTCCAGCCCGGCCGCGCGCAGGCGGGTCAGGATGTCGGCGGCCAGGGACGGGTCGCCCGGTGCGGCGTAGTCCATCTCGTACAGCGCCTTGGGGAAACCGTAGAAATCGTGGATCACCCGCGGGCGGGCGGCGGTGTTCACCCGCACGCCCCGGGCCTCGTAATGGGCGCTGACGACGACGATGGCGCGGGGGCGGGGCAGGTCGTCGCCGAGGCCGCGCAGGAAGTCGCGGGCCGGCGTGTCGTCCAGCACGAGGGTCGGGGAGCCGTGGCTGACGAAGATCGCGGGAAGCGGTGACATGGTTCTCTCCTCCTAAAGAAAAGGGGCCCGGCCGTCGAGCAGCCGAGCCCCTCCAGGGTTCGCGGTCAGGGGTGGGGTCAGGCGGCGGTCGTCTTGAAGGCGGACGGGACCGGCAGCTTCAGGGCGAAGGCGCCGTTGCCGAGACCGGCCTGGACGAAGAGCAGCGCCGTCCACATGGCCGGGAACTCCCAGCCGCCGCCCTGGGCGCTGAACACCCAGCCGTTGGCGGTGTGCTGCAGCAGGGCGCCGATCATCACCGGGACCAGCAGGAGCGAGATCAGGCGGGTATAGGCGCCGGCGATCAGGGCCAGACCGCCGCCGAGCTCGGCCAGGATGACCAGATAGGCGAAGAAGCCGGGATAGCCGATGCTCTCGAAGTATCCGACGGTCCCCGGAATGGTGAAGACGAAGATCTTCAGGCCGGCATGGGCCAGGAAGGCGATGCCGAGGGTGACGCGCAGGAGCAGGGCGGCGTAGGGCGCCGTGCGGGCGTCGATCGTGTCATACATGGTGTTCTCCATCTCTGATGTGGTGGCCCCGGGTGTGGGGGTCGTTGGGGCGTCGGGCCCCCGCCGTGTTTCATGCGACAGAGATACGATGGTTAATCGTGAAAATAATTGGTGCGTTTCGAAAATGATTGTCTCACTGTAGTTGACAATGGACCGGCTCGCCCTCCTCTCCACCTTCATCGCCGTCGCCGAGGCCGAGAGCTTCTCGGAGGCGGCGGACCGGCTCGACCTGTCCCGCGCCATGGCCAGCAAGCATGTGCAGGCGCTGGAGGACCGGCTCGGGGTGAAGCTTCTGGAGCGGACGACCCGGCGGGTGCGGCTGACCGATGCCGGCCGGCGCTACCTGGAGCGCGCCCGGCGGCTGCTGCACGATTTCGAGGTGGCCGATACCGAGGCGCGGGGGGAGCGGCTGGCCCCGGCCGGGCTGCTGCGGATCAACGGGCCGGTCTCCTTCTCCCGCACCCATCTGGCCGCCGCCATCGCCCCCTTCCTGCGCCGCTATCCCGACCTGTCGGTCGATCTGACGGTGAACGACCGGGTCGTCGACCTGTTGGAGGAGGGCTACGACGTGGCCGTGCGCATCGGCCGGCTGACCGACTCGTCCCTGGTGGCGCGGCGGGTGGCGCCGGTCGGGCTGCACCTTGCCGCCGCCCCGGAGTATCTGGCGCAGCGCGGGGTGCCGGACCATCCCTCGGACCTGGTCGACCATGCCTGCCTCGCCTACGCCTATTCGGCCGAGGGGCCGTCCTGGCGGTTCAGCAACGCCGCGGGAGAGGAGGCGAGCATCCGCCCGCGCGGACCGATGTCGGCCAATAATGGCGAAGTCTTGGTCGAGGCGGCGATCGCCGGCGCGGGGGTGGTGCATCAGCCGGATTTCGTTCTCGGTCCGCATTTCGCCGACGGCTCCCTGGTGCCGCTGCTGACCGGGTGGCGCGCGCCGGACATCGCGGTCCACGCGGTGCATCACCAGAGCCGGCACGTCTCGGCCAAGATCCGGGTGTTCATCGATTTCCTGGCCGAGATCTGGCGGGTCCCGCCGTGGCGGATCGACGGCGTTCAGTCCCGCCGATAAACTGCGGGAAACCGAAAAAATCGACCCGGGAGGCCCGCAATGTCCGTCACCGCCCTGTCCGCCGAATCTCTTTCAGCCGACCGCCGCCGCGGCGCCGTCTCCGAGGAGGAGTGGACGCTTCGGGTGGACCTCGCCTGCTGCTACCGGCTGGTCGAGCATTTCGGCATGGCCGACCTGGTCTTCAATCACATCACCGCCAAGCTGCCGTACAAGATCGACGGCAAGGAGGTGTTCCTGATCAACGGCTTCGGGCGGCATTACACGGAGATCACCGCCTCCAACCTGCTGCGGGTGGATATCGACGGCACGCCGCTCGACGAGGACGACTACCCGGTGAACGGGCCGGGATACGTGATCCATTCCGCCATCCACGGGGCGCGGCCGGACGCGCGCTGCATCATCCACACCCACAGCCGGGCCGGCTGCGCGGTGGCGGCCACCGAGGAGGGGCTGATCCCCCTGGACCAGCAGTCGCTGCAGTTCCACGACCGGATCGCCTATCACGAGCTCGAAGGCATGGCGACGGACCTGAACGAGCGCGAGCGGCTGGTCGGCGACCTGGGCACGCACAACGCGATGATCCTGCGCAACCACGGCCTGCTGACCTGCGGCCGCACGGTGCCCGAGGCGTTCCGGCGGATCTACTACCTGGAGCGGGCCTGCCGGCTGCAGATGGACGTCATGGCCTCGGGCATGAAGCCCGCTCGGCCGCCGGCCCATGTGGCCGAGCACACGGCCCGGCAGTGGGAGACGGGGGCGGCCAATATCGGCACGGTCGATCCGATCGAATGGCCGGCCCTGGTCCGGATGATGGAGCGCAAGGACCCCGGCTTCGCCAGCTAGGTCTTCGCCGAGTATCCCTTGGCCGGAAGCGCCCAGACGAAGTCCATCGCGAGGTCGATCCAGCCTTCCAGCGCCCGGGAGTCGCAGGCCTCGGCGTCGACGAAGACGAAGCCGCCCATGGTCCGCGCGCCCAGTGCTGCCGGCCGGGCGCCGGGGCGGGACAGGGCTTCGGCGGCCCCCTGCGGTCCGACGCGGAACAGGAAGCGGCGCTCCCCGGTCCTGGACCGGTCGGCGCCGCCCAGCATGTTGCCGTGATGGAAGAAGCAGGTCGCCCCCATCATCGGCTTTTCGGAAATGCACAGGATGCCGTCGAGCGCGGCACGGAGCCTGCCGTCCAGGTCGGGATCGACGGCCATGGCTCAGCGCTTCCAGCTCGGCCGGGCGCGCATGGCGGTCTCCCAGCGCTTCACGTTCGGCAGGTCCCCGGGCACCGGATGGCCGAAGAAGTCGCAGATATGCAGAGCGGCCATACCGGTGATGTCGGCGATGCAGAACCGGTCGTTGCACACGAAGGTGCGGCCGTCGGACAGTTCGGCGTCGAGCCAGGCCCATTTCTTCGCCATCAGCCGGACCTGGGTCTCGGCATAGGCCGGAAGCTGCTCGACCTTGTCGGCGAAGAACTCGTGGGTGTGCAGCCCGACCTGGGCGATGGGTCCCAGGATCTGCTGCTCCATGCGCCGGCTCCACATCTCCACCTGGGCGGCTTCCACGGGGGTCGCCCCCATCAGGGAGGGTTCCGGATGCGCTTCCTCGAAATATCGGCAGATGGCCACGCTCTCGGTGATCAGGGTGCCGTCGTCCAGTTCCAGGACCGGGATCTCGCCGAGCGAGTTCTTCTTCAGGAAGGCCGGGCTGCGGGTTTCCGCCGCCATCAGGTCGACCGGCTCGATCGGAACCTCGATTCCCTTCTCGGCCAGGAACACCAGGGTACGCACAGCGTTGGGCGCCATCGGATGCGAGTACAGCTTCATCGGAAGCCTCCATGGAAAAGTAAACTTATTGGTTGACTATTACGGATCGATCGGCATAGTCAACCAATAAGTTGACTATTGAGGCCCGACCCTATGAGCCTGCTCGACCAGACCTTCGCCGCCCTTGGCGACGGCACGCGGCGCGCGATCCTCGCCCGCCTGTCCAAAGGCGAGGCCGCCCTGTCGGAGATCGCCGAACCCTTCGAGATGTCGCAGACGGCGGTGTCGAAACACGTGCGCGTGCTGTCCGACGCCGGCCTGGTCCGGGTCAGCAAGCGCGGGCGCACCCGCTACTGCCGCCTGGAGGCGGCGCCGATGAAACAGGCGGCCGAATGGCTGGAGACCTACCAGAAATTCTGGGCAGGCCAGTTCGACGCCCTTGCCCAATACCTGGAGGAGAACCCATGAGCCTGCCCTTCCTGAAATCGCCCCATGGCAGCGATCCGGTCGTCGTGGAGAGCACCTTCCGGGCGCCGCCGGCGCGGCTGTTCCGGGCCTGGACCGACCCGGCGGAGTTGAAGGCCTGGTTCGGCCAGGCGCCGCACAGCATGGCCGCGATCGAGGCCGACGTGCGGGAGGGCGGGGCCTGGCGCTTCACCCTGCCGCCGACCGAGGTATCCCGCGACGCCCTGCGCGGCACCTATGTGACGGTGGAGCGCGACCGCAGGCTGGTCTTCACCTGGTGCCACGAGCGGGAATTCGCCGACGGCCGGGTCGAGGTCACGCCCGAATCCGAGGTGACCGTCACCTTCGAGCCGGCCGAGGAGGGCACCTTCGTGCGCCTGACCCATGCGGCCATCCGCAAGGAGGACGCCCGCAAGGGTGTCGGCTCCGGCTGGTCGGCGAGCTTCGGCTCGATCCACGCCCTGCTTGAGAAGGAGGCAGTCCCATGACCCTGCACCGCATCGTCGACCGCGCCCAATGGCTGTCCGAGCGCCGCGTGCTGCTGGCCGAGGAGAAGGCCCATATGCGGGCCGGCGACGCGCTGGCGGAGAAGCGGCGCGCGCTGGCCTGGGTGCGGGTCGAGCGGGAGTATCTGTTCGACACCGTGCATGGCCGCGAAACCCTGGCCGACCTGTTCGCCGGCAAGGGACAGCTCGCGGTCTACCATTTCATGTTCGGCGCGGACTGGGAGCAGGGCTGCAAGAGCTGCTCGTTCTGGGCCGACACGTTCGACGGCATCGACGTCCACCTCGCCGCCCGGGACACGCGGTTCCTGTGCATCTCCAACGCGCCGCTCGACCGGCTGCTGGCCTATCGCGCGCGGATGGGCTGGCGCTTCGACTGGGTGTCGGCGGTGGACGGGGCGTTCAGCCAGGATTTTGGCGTGACCTTCCCGGAGATGAGGCCGGGGTCGGCCGGCGGCTACAACTACACCGACGCCGTGCCGAACGACGAGATGCCGGGAATCAGCGTCTTCGCCCGGCTGGAGGATGGCGGCATCGCCCATGCCTATTCGACCTATGGCCGGGGCGTGGAGGCGATCAACGGCGCCTATCACCTGCTCGACCTGACGCCGAAGGGCCGGGACGAGGGCGGCGAGGGGATGCGCTGGCTGCGGCGGCGCGACGAGTATTAGGCGTGGCCGGTATTAGGCGTGCCCAGTATTAGGCGTGGCCGGCGTCGGTGGAGAGCAGGGAGGCGCTGATGCCGATCTTGGCCAGTGCCTTCTCCCATTTGTCGTCCAGGGCGGCGTCGAACAGCAGCTCCGGGTCGGCCTCGACCGACAGCCAGGAATTCTCCTGCAGCTCGCCGTCGAGCTGGCCCGGCCCCCATCCGGCATAGCCCAGCGCCAGCATCGCCTTGTTCGGCCCGGAGCCGAGGGCGATGTCGCGCAGGATGTCGACCGTGGCGGTCAGGGCGAGCCCGTCCTCCAGCGGCATGCTGTCGTCGCGCAGGTAGTCGTCGCTGTGCAGCACGAAGCCGCGCCCGGTCTCCACCGGACCGCCGAAATGGATGGTCGGGTAGCGGGCCGAGCCGACCGGCGGGCTCTTCAGCTCCAGCTCCTCCAGCAGGTCGGAGAACTTGATGGAGCCGACCAGACGGTTGATCACCAGACCCATCGCGCCCTGGTCGTTATGGACGCACATGTAGATCACCGTGCGCGTGAATCGCGGGTCGCGCATGGACGGCATGGCGATCAGAAGCTGACCGGTCAGGTAGCCCTCGGCCTCGTTCTTCTCGCTGTCCGAGGGGGTGAGATCGTCCGGGTTCATTCCTATTCCTCCACCGCCCGCGCGACCATTGGTCCCGCGGTTGTGACGTTCCCCGTGGCCGTCCCCTACTATATTGGGGTCACGCTGTGACTTCAAAGTGAGCCGGACGGGCCTGTGATGAAATTTCGTGCCAGCCAGTTGCTCATCCTGCTCGCCCTTGTGGCGACCGCCTGGGGACTGCTGACCCCTGGCCGGGCGACGGCCCAGCCGGCCTCGCCCTGGGTGAGTACGGAGTTCGCCGATATCCGGCTGATCTCCGCGGTGGCCGGGACGGAAGGACGCGACGAGATCCCGCTCGGGCTGGAGTTCCGGCTGGCGGAGGGCTGGAAGGTCTACTGGCGGTCGGCCGGGGATGCCGGCTATCCGCCGCAGGTCACCTGGGACGGCTCCGACAATCTCGCCGGCACCGAGACGCTCTATCCGGTGCCGCACCGCTTCTCGCTCTTCGGGCTGGAGACCTTCGGCTACAAGGACGCGGTGGTCTATCCGATCATTGCCCGGCTGGCCCGGTCCGGCGATCCGCTGTCCGCGACGGCGCAGGTCAATGCGCTCGCCTGCAGCGAGATCTGCGTGCCGCTGGAGGCGACCCTCGGCATCGACCTGCCGGCGGGACCGGCGGAGCCGACCGCCTTCACCCAGCTGGTGAACCGCTGGACCGCCCAGGTGCCGCGTGACCTGCCGGGGCTGGGCCTGGACGTGGTCTCGGCCCGGGCCTCCGGCGATCCGCAGAGCCCGACCCTGGTGCTGACGGTCACCTCGGCCGAGCCGATGGCGGCCCTGGACGTGTTCCCGGAAGGACCCGAGGGGCTGTCCTACGGCAAGCCGGAGATCACCCTGTCCGACAGCGCCCGGGCGGCGACGGTGCGGGTGCCGGTCGGCACGCGGGGCGAGGCTCGGCTGGACGGTGCCGACCTGCGCCTGACCCTGGTGGAGGGCGAGCGGTTCGTGGAGCGGCCGGTGACGGTCGCCGCCGCAGCACCGCCGCCCGCCGCCGCCGACCTTTGGCTGGTCCTCGGCCTCGCCCTGCTCGGCGGGCTGATCCTGAACCTGATGCCCTGCGTCCTGCCGGTCCTGTCCCTGAAGCTGGTCTCCGTCCTGAACTATGGCGGGGCCGAGCGCGGGGCGATCCGGCGCGGATTCCTGGCCTCGGCGGCGGGGATCGTCGCCTCCTTCCTGCTGCTGGCCGGGCTGCTCGCCGGGCTGAAATCGGCCGGGGTGGCCGTCGGTTGGGGCATCCAGTTCCAGCAGCCGCTGTTCCTCGCCGCCATGGCGACGATCGTCCTGCTGTTCGCCGCCAATCTCTTGGGCTGGTTCGAGGTCGCCCTGCCGCGCGCCCTGGCCGATCTGGGCGGGCGGCTGCCGGCCGAAGGCGGCCAGGGCAAGGGGCTGGTCGGCCATTTCCTCACCGGCGCTTTCGCCGCGTTGCTGGCGACCCCCTGTTCCGCCCCGTTCCTCGGCACGGCCGTCGGCTTCGCCCTGGCGCGCGGCCCGGCGGAGATCCTGACCGTTTTCGCCGTCATGGGGATCGGCCTGGCGCTGCCCTATCTGGCGGTGGCGGCCTTTCCGTCGATCGCCCGCGCCCTGCCGCGACCGGGCCGCTGGATGATCACCTTCCGGCGCATCCTGGCGCTGGCGCTCCTGGCCACCGGCGTGTGGCTGCTGACCGTGCTGGCGGCGCAGATCGGGCAGACCGGGGCGCTGGTGATGGGCGGGCTGTTCGCGGTCGGCGCCGGGGTCCTGGCCCTGCTGCACCGGGCGGGTCGCGGCGGCGCCGGGCTGACCGGAATCGCCCTGCTGGTCGCCGTCCTCGCCGTGGCCGCGCTGCTCCCCGGAACCCGCGAGCCGGGGGCGAACCGCCTGGCAACCGCGCAGGCCGGGGCGGCGATCGACTGGAAGACCTTCGACCGGGCCGAGATCGACCGCATGGTCGCCGAGGGCGCGGTGGTCTTCGTCGACGTCACCGCCGACTGGTGCATCACCTGCAAGGTGAACAAGCAACTCGTCCTGGAGACCGACCCGACGGCGAGCCTGCTGTCCGGCGGGAGCGTGACCGCGATGCAGGCCGACTGGACCAATCCGGACCCGGCGATCTCCGACTACCTCGCCTCGTTCGGGCGCTACGGCATCCCGTTCAACGCGGTGTATGGCCCCGCCGCGCCGGACGGGATCGCCCTGCCGGAACTGCTGTCGGCGGCGGCGGTGCGCGATGCGATCGAGCAGGCGGGCGGGGCGGCACAAACCGCCGGCTTGGACTCGCAGTAGATCCGGCCTATTTAGGGAGCCATCAGTTCCTAAGGGGCCGGCCGCGACCGGTCCCATTCCTCACAGGGAGAGACGGTGATGACCATCAAGGTTGGCGACAAGCTTCCGGACGTCGGGCTGCAGCACAAGACGGCCGACGGGATCGACACGCTGGACAATGCGGCCCTGTTCGCCGGTAAGAAGGTGGTGCTGTTCGCCGTGCCGGGCGCCTTCACCCCGACCTGCTCCGCCAAGCACGTGCCGAGCTTCGTGCAGAACATCGACGCGCTGAAGGCCAAGGGCGTGGACACGGTCGCCTGCGTCGCCGTGAACGACCCGTTCGTCATGGGCGTGTGGGGCAAGGACCAGGCGTCCGAGGGCAAGGTCATGATGCTGGCCGACGGCTCCGCCAAGTTCACCAAGGCGATCGGCCTGGAGCTCGACCTGACCGAGCGTGGCCTTGGCGTGCGCTCCCAGCGCTATGCGATGGTGGTGGACGACGGCACGGTCTCCCAGCTCTTCGTCGAGGAGGCGGGCGCCTATGACGTCTCCAGCGCCGAGAACGTGCTGAAGCATCTCTGATCCGACCCGGATCGCGGGATAAGGGGGCGGCCTTCGGGCCGCCCTTCTTCGTTCAGACGATGCCCTTCTCGCGATACGGTGCGTTCGCCGGGATGCGGGCCCAGCCGAAACAGGCGAGATCCAGGCTCTCGAAGCGTCCCCCCAGGATCAGTTCGCTCACCGCGCGGCCGGTGGCCGGGGCGTGCATGATGCCGTGACCGGAGAATCCGGTGGCGATCACCACGTTGGCGAGGCCGTCGGACCACGGCCCGATGATGGGCGAGTAGTCGAGGATGCTGCGCGCGTAATGGCCGCGCCAGGAGCGCACCAGCTTGAGGCGCTCCATCTTCGGCACCCGGCGGGCCAGCGCCGGCCAGACCACGCTCTCGAACCGCGCGGGGTCGGGCTCGAAGTTCCAGCACGCCGGCTCCGAC
The DNA here is from genome assembly GCF_965223715.1 of Thalassobaculum sp. Lineage (GTDB taxonomy): Bacteria > Pseudomonadota > Alphaproteobacteria > Thalassobaculales > Thalassobaculaceae > Thalassobaculum. Next base: position 4,918,792 of record NZ_OZ245012.1, read on the forward strand.
CAGTCGGGGATGCCGCCGACATAGCCGTCCCCCTCCGGCCGGATGGCGAGGTCGCTCTCGCTCTTCAGGAAGGGCAGCGGCTCGATCTCCGCCTCGGCCTTGAAGACGTAGCTCTCCCGCGACATCGGCTCCACCGGCAGGTCCAGGCCGATCAGTGCTGCGACGTCGCGCGACCAGGCCCCGCAGGCGAGCACGTAGGTCTCAGCCTCCACGGTCGTTCCGTCGGACAGCGCGACCGCGCCGGCTGTCGCCGTCCCGGCCTGCCACCCGGTGATATCGCCCTTCACGTACTCCACGCCGAGGGCGCGGGCCTTGCGCCGGAAGCCCATCAGCGCGGCATAGGGATCGATCCAGGCATCGTTCGGCGAATAGACGGCGAGGTCCACGTCGTCGACGGCGATGGACGGGAAGAGGGCCTGCACGCCGGCCGGGTCGAGCAGCTCCGCCTCCACGCCCTGGGCGACCTGGAAGCGGTGGTTCGCCTCCATCTGCCGTGCCCCGCCATTGTCCGACAGGAACAGGTAGCCCTGGCGCCGGAAGGCGATGTCGGCCGGCGTGCCGTCGACCGCCATCCGCTCGGCGAAGCCGGCGTAGAAGTCGCGGCCGTACCGTGCCATGGCAATGTTCTCGGGCAGGCTGAACAGCAGCCGGATGCCCCCGTTGGCCCGGGGCGTGGCGGCGAATTCGTAGGTCGGGTCGCGCTCGATCACGACGACGCGCCCCGCCTTGCCGCTGTCGGCAAGGTGCCAGGCGATGCTGGAGCCGATGATCCCGCCGCCCAGAATGGCGATGTCCGCGCGCATGGCTATCCGTCCTTCTGCAGCACTGAGCGCAGGGTTCCGGTCATCGGTGTTCCGCCCGGTCTGCCGCCGCCTCCGGAAATTCAGCGGGAAGTCGGCGCCGGCGGCAAGATCCTGAATCGCCGGGTCGCCTCAATCGGCTCGCGTGCGGCGCGGCCGTTTGCGCATTGCCTATGGCGTATCGCTCCGGCAGAACTGACCGCCTCTCATACACCTGCCCCTCGGAGTTTCCATGGATACCGCTTCCCCCCGCGACAACGTCCCCGCCATCGACCAGGAGGAGATCATCGACGGCATCCTCGAGTGGGTGGAGATGGAGACGCCGACCTACGACGCCGAGCGGGTCAACAAACTGGCCGACAGGATCCAGACCCAGTGGGAAGGTACGGGCTGCTCTGTCGAGCGGGTCGCGGGCACCGACGGCTTCGGCGACCACCTGATCGTGCGCACCCCGGACTGGACCGAGGACGCGCCGAGCATCCTGGTGCTGAGCCACATGGATACCGTCCATCCGGTCGGCACCAAGGACGACAGCAACCGGATCCGCCGCGAGGGCGACAGCCTCTACGGCCCGGGCATCTACGACATGAAGGCCGGTGCCTATCTGCCGTACTACGCCTACCGCCACCTGCGCCGCATGGGGGCGGGCACCGGCATGCCGGTCAGCTTCCTGTTGGTCGCCGAGGAGGAGGTCGGCAGCCCGACCAGCCGCGCCGTCATCGAGGCCGAGGCCAGGAAGGCGAAATACGTGCTGGTCACCGAGCCGGCCCGCGACGGCGGCAAGCTGGTCACCGCCCGCAAGGGGGTGGGCCGCTTCGAGATGACGATCACCGGCGTCCCGGCCCATTCCGGCGCCAAGCATGAGGACGGCCGCAGTGCCGTGAAGGAACTCGCCCACCACATCCTGGAGATCGAGGGCCTCACCGACTACGCGCGTGGTGTGACCACCAATGTGGGCCTGGTCAAGGCCGGCACCGGGGTGAACGTCGTCCCGCGTGTCGCGACCGCCGAGATCGACCTGCGGGTGGTCAACGCCGCCGACGGCGAGGAGATCACCGCCAGGATCCTCGACCGCAAGCCGCGCGATCCCGACGTCACCATCGAGATCACCGGCGGCATGAACCGCCCGCCCTACGAGTTGAACGACGCCAACTGGGGCCTGTTCGAGCTGGCCAAGGAAGTCGTCGCCGAGACCGGCCTGGTGCTGGAAAGCACGGCGCTGACCGGCGGCGGCTCCGACGGCAACTTCACCTCCGCCCTGGGCGTGCCGACCCTCGACGGCCTGGGCGCCGACGGCGAGGGCGCGCATACTCTGAACGAACAGGTCTATATCTCCTCGCTCGTGCCGCGGGCGAAGATGTGGGTCCGGCTGCTGGAAGGGCTGACATGACGGTCGAGTTTTCCGCGCGCGGCGACAGCCACGCGATCGAGGAAGGCAGCGCGCTCGCCCCGAAATTCGGGGCGGACGGGCTGATCCCGGCCGTCACCGCCGACGCCGCCACCGGCTCGGTGCTGATGATGGCCTGGATGGATGCCACGGCGCTGTCCGCCACCATCGAGACCGGCGAGGCGCATTACTACTCGCGCTCGCGCAAGGCCATGTGGCGCAAGGGCGAGAGCAGCGGCCATGTGCAGCGGGTGAAGGAGATCCGGCTCGACTGCGACCAGGACACCGTCCTGCTGCTCGTGGAACAGGTCGGGCCGGGGGCCTGTCACGTGGGTTACGAGAGCTGCTTCTACCGCCGGGTCGTGAAGGCCGGCGACGGCGTGGCCCTGGAGGTCGTCGGCGAGAAGACCTACGACCCACACGCGGTCTACGGGGAGCATTGAGGGTGGGGGCCGGTGTGATGGCGGAACGTGTCGAGCTCGTGCTGCCGGCGGTGGACCGGCCCGACGCGACCACGCCGACCCCGCTCGGCCGGCTGACGGTGCCCGGTCAGGCTATTCCGGAAAAGACCGTGTCGGTCGACCCGGACGAGATCGCCCGGCTGCGCGACGCCGCCCGCGCCGTGGCGGCCCGCGCCCATGCGCCGTATTCCCGCTTCCATGTGGGTGCCGCGCTGATCATGGCCGACGACCCGCAGCGCCGGGTGATCGCCGGCGCCAATGTCGAAAACGCCAGCTACGGCGGCACGATCTGCGCCGAGCGCACGGCCCTGACCCAGGCGGCGTCGCTCGGGTTCCGGAAGCTGGAGCTGCTGGTGGTGAGCTGCGTGGCGACGCTGGAGGCAGCCGTCGCCGACCGCTCGCCCTGCGGCATCTGCCGCCAGGTGATCCACGAGTTCGGGAGCCGCGAGCCCGAGACCCTGGTGATCGTCGACGGGGGCGGCGAGGGGGCCCTGGGCGATGTGTTCGACCTGGAGCGTCTGCTGCCCTATGGGTTCAGCCTCGGGCAGGGGTGACCTCGCGGTCTTCGTTGTGATGCACACGCCGGCTGGGTCCCGGCCGATCTCCGGGTCAAGCCCGGAGGTCGCCGGGATGACGGCCTCCAGAATCACCCTTCATTCGTCATCCCGGACGCCCCCGTCCCGGATTTAATCCGGGATTGATCCGGGGGCGGGCCGGGACCGTGGACGGAAGCGAGGGGAGGCCCTTCGACATGCCCCGGACTTCATCCGGGGCTGCTCGGCGAGGTCAAAAGGGAATTGGGCCACCCACCCCCCACCGTCATCCTAATGCAAATCAGGATCTGCGGTGCACAGGCGCCAGCAGCATGGTCCTGACTTGCGTCAGGACGACGGGAGGAACGCGGCGGAACCCTTGGCCCCGCTGTCGCTTGGACCAGATGCCGGCTCAGACGAGCTGCTGGCGGACGATTCCGGAGGCATTGGAGAAATCCATCCGGCCCGGATAGCGCTGCTTCAGCATCGACATGATCCGGCCCATGTCCTTGTCTGTTGGCGAGGTCGAGAGGGAGATGATCTGTTCACCCCCCACCGTCATCCTGATGCAAATCAGGATCTGCGGTGCACAGGCACCGGTCGCTTGATCCTGATTTGCATCAGGATGACGGGAAGAAGGCGGCGGAACCAGCGCCCCGCCGCCGATCACGCGGTCGGCCGGCTCAGACGAGCTGCTGGCGGACGATGCCGGAGGCCTTGGAGAAGTCCATGCGGCCCGGATAGCGCTGCTTCAGCGTGGACATGATCCGGCCCATGTCCTTCAGGTCCGCCGCACCGATCTCCTTTATGGTGCTGTCGATCGTCGTCTCCAGCTCCTTGCCTTCCAACTGGGACGGCATGAAGCGGCGGATGACGTCGATTTCCTCCTGCTCCTGGGTGGCGAGCTCGCAGCGCCCGCCTTCCTCGTAGAGCCGGATCGATTCCTGACGCTGCTTCACCATGGTGCCCAGCATCGCGAGGATCTCGGTGTCGTCGATTCCGTCGAGGTTGCCCTTCTCGCGCGCGGCGATGTCGCGGTCCTTCAGGGCCGCGATGATCAGGCGCACGGTGGCCACGGCACGCTGGTCCTTGGCCAGCATGGCATCCTTCAACGCACTCTTAAGCTGTTCGCGCAACATTCAGTTTCTCCCCAGAAACCGAGTGAGTCCGGCACTTTGGCCCTGAATCTGGCGGGGGCCGTGCCGGCCGTCGTCGCCCGTTCCCCGCACTCTAGACGGCCAGGTCCCGCTGGCCGATCTGTACGGAAGCGGCGACAATATACGATCCGGTTTCATGTTGCAATGCCGAGATGATTTTCTAACTACCTGAAAAACAACGGATTTTTCCGTATGTTACGGCTTGACGTTCCGCCGTTCCTCGCGTATCACCCGGCCAATTTACCGCTTGGCCGCCTCTCCATGCCCGCCGATTGGGGTACACTCCCTCGGCGCGACGGATGACGACCGCCCCTCGGTAACCGCCTGACCCGGAGACACCGCATGACCGATCCTGCCGCCATCCCCCAAGACGCAACGGCGGTTCTGGTTCTGGCGGACGGGACGGCGATCTTCGGTCGCGGCTTCGGCGCCGCTGTCACCAAGGTCGGCGAGGTGGTCTTCAACACCTCGATGACCGGGTACCAGGAGATCCTGACCGATCCGTCTTACGCCGGCCAGATCATCACTTTCACGTTCCCCCATGTGGGAAATGTCGGCGCCAACGTCAATGACCACGAGACCGGCTCGCCGGTTGCGCTCGGCTGCGTGCTGCGCGCCGATATCACGGACCCGTCGAACTACCGCGCCGAGCGCGGCCTCGACGACTGGCTGAAGTCGCACGACCTGCCCGGCATCGCCGGGGTCGACACGCGGCGGCTGACCCGGCGGATCCGCGACATCGGCGCCCCGCACGGCGCGCTCTGCGTCTCGCCGGACGGCAAATTCGATCTGGACGCCCTGAAGAAGCTCGCCGCCGACTGGCCCGGCCTGGAAGGCATGGACCTCGCCAAGGAGGTGTCCTGCACCCAGACCTACACTTGGGACACCACCCTCTGGGGCTTCGCCGATGACGGCCGCAGCGACGGCTACGGCAAGATGGCGGAACCGACCAAACACGTGGTCGCCGTCGATTACGGTGCGAAGCGCAACATCCTGCGCAACCTGGCGGCCCAGGGCTGCAAGGTCACGGTGGTGCCGGCCAGTGCGACGGCGGACGAGATCCTCGGCCATGGCCCGGACGGCATCTTCCTCGCCAACGGCCCGGGCGATCCGGCCGCCACCGGAATCTACGCGGTACCGGAACTGAAGAAGCTGATCGACAGCGGCAAGCCGATCTTCGGCATCTGCCTGGGCCACCAGATGCTGGCCCTGGCCCTCGGTGCCAAGACCGAGAAGATGCATATGGGCCACCGGGGTGCGAACCACCCGGTCAAGGATCTGGAGACCGGCAAGGTGGAGATCACCAGCCAGAATCACGGCTTCGTCGTCATGGAGGCCAGCCTGCCCGACGGCGTGACCGTCACCCACCGCTCGCTGTTCGACGGCTCGGTGGAAGGCATCAAGGTCGACGGCAAGCCGATCTTCAGCGTGCAGTACCATCCGGAAGCCTCGCCGGGCCCGATGGACAGCCATTACCTCTTCGCCCGGTTCCGGGAAGCGATGGAGGGGTAGGCTTATGGCTCCGATATTCTTGGTTGAAGATGCCAGAGATTGGATATTAGCCCATATGTTCGCCCAGGGAGTGTTGGCAGATCGGGAAGTGTTTTCTCTGTCAGTGCTTATGGAGGAAAGCCACAGGCGTATGCCTTTAGCTATTGCAAAAATTGCGATCAAATGGCTTTGGGAGACGGGCTATATCGAAAGTAAATTTAGAGAGAAAAGAGTAAAAACGACCCATAATTTTTTTGGGTCGAGCAATACTGATGAATATAAAGACAACCCGTATTTAGATTTCGAAAAGTTGACTCTAAATTCTCAGGGGGTGAATGAGGCTCAAAGTATATTTAAATCGAAGCCTAAAATAACTCATTTAGTCGCGGGTTCAGATAAAATTACATTTTTCGATAAGGACGATCCTGATCAAGGTGCGGATTCAGAAAGTCAGATTGATTCTGCTATTGTAAAAATGGCAGAAGGACCTGCTGACGATGCGACCATCAACATGGTTGATGCTCTTGTCGAAGATCTAAAAAAAGATAATGAGTACAGATTTCAGCATCCAGAAGATGTAGAAATCGAAATCGCTAGAATTGAATTGGGCCGAAAATTGCTGGCTGGGCCGAAGATTGATTTATATTTAGTGGAAAAAATATTGATTGAAACTATTAAGGAAGTTGTTCGAAAGGCGGCTGATACGGCGTTAGGTCGGTTGGCCGATAATGTGCTGAACGTACTTGTAATCTTGGTGGCAAATGCCCAAACGCTCTGACATCTCCTCCATCCTCATCATCGGCGCCGGGCCGATCGTCATCGGTCAGGCCTGCGAGTTCGATTACTCCGGCACCCAGGCGTGCAAGGCGCTGAAGGACGAGGGCTACCGGGTCATCCTGGTGAACTCGAACCCGGCCACGATCATGACCGATCCAGGCACGGCCGATGCCACCTATATCGAGCCGATCACGCCGGAGATGGTCGCCAAGGTCATCGAGCGCGAGCGTCCCGACGCCCTGCTGCCGACCATGGGCGGCCAGACCGCGCTGAACACCGCCCGCTCCCTGTCGCGCAACGGCACCCTGGAGAAGTTCGGGGTCGAGCTGATCGGCGCCGACCTGGCCGCCATCGAGAAGGCGGAGGACCGCCAGCAGTTCCGCGAGGCGATGACCGCCATCGGCCTGGACACCCCGCGCTCGCGCCTGATCAACGATTTCGCCGATGCGGCTGAGGCCCTCGACCATGTGGGACTGCCGGCGATCATCCGCCCGTCCTACACGCTCGGCGGCCAGGGCGGCGGCATCGCCTATAACCGCGAGGAATTCGAGCAGATCGTCCGCAACGGCATCCGCCTCTCGCCCTCCAATGAGGTGCTGATCGAGGAAAGCGTGCTGGGCTGGAAGGAGTTCGAGATGGAGGTGGTCCGCGACAAGGCGGACAACTGCATCATCATCTGCTCCATCGAGAACGTCGACCCGATGGGCGTGCATACGGGCGACAGCATCACCGTCGCCCCGGCGCTGACGCTGACCGACAAGGAATATCAGCGCATGCGCAACGCCTCCATCGCGGTGCTGCGCGAGATCGGGGTGGAGACCGGCGGCTCCAACGTGCAGTTCGCCATCGACCCGGCGACCGGCCGGCAGATCGTCATCGAGATGAACCCGCGCGTGTCGCGCTCCTCGGCCCTGGCGTCGAAGGCCACCGGCTTCCCGATCGCCAAGATCGCCGCCAAGCTCGCCGTCGGCTACACCCTGGACGAGCTGGACAACGACATCACCGGCAACACCCCGGCGAGCTTCGAGCCGACCATCGACTACGTGGTCACCAAGATCCCGCGCTTCACCTTCGAGAAGTTCCCGGGGGCGGACGCCCGCCTGACCACCTCGATGAAGTCGGTGGGCGAGGTCATGGCCATCGGCCGGACCTTCCACGAGAGCCTGCAGAAGGCCCTGCGCGGGCTGGAGACCGGCCTGTCCGGCCTCGACCCGGTGGAGCTGAAGGGCATTGCCGACGGCGACGTCGACCGCCAGGCGATCATCGCCGAGCTGTCGGAGCCGACCTCGGACCGGCTGCTGAAGGTGGCCCAGGCGCTGCGCGTCGGCCTGTCGGTGGAGGAGGTGCACCGCGCCTGCCACATCGACCCGTGGTTCCTGTCGCGCATGGCCGAGATCATCGCCGCCGAGAAGGCGCTGGAGGCCAACGGCCTGCCGTCCGACGCCGCCGGCTGGCAGAAGATCAAGTCCATGGGCTTCTCCGACGCCCGCCTCGGTCAGATCTCAGGCCATGAGGAGGAGGTGGTCGCCGCCCGGCGCCGCGGCCTCGGCGTGCGCCCGGTGTTCAAGCGGATCGACACCTGCGCGGCCGAGATCCCGTCCTCCACGCCGTACATGTACTCCACATACGAGATCGGCATCGGCGGCGGCGCGCCCGAGAACGAGGCGGAGCCGACCGACGCGAAGAAGATCATCATCCTGGGCGGCGGTCCGAACCGGATCGGTCAGGGCATCGAGTTCGACTATTGCTGCGTCCACGCGGCCTACGCCCTGTCGGAGGCCGGGTTCGAGACCATCATGGTCAACTGCAACCCGGAGACCGTCTCCACCGACTACGACACCTCCGACCGGCTGTATTTCGAGCCGCTGACCGCCGAGGACGTGATCGAGCTGGTCAATGGCGAGCAGGCCAACGGCCAGGTCATGGGCTGCATCGTGCAGTTCGGCGGCCAGACCCCGCTGAAGCTTGCCGCGGCGCTCGAGAAGGCGCAGATCCCGATCCTCGGCACCTCGCCGGACGCGATCGACCTGGCCGAGGACCGCGACCGGTTCCAGAAGCTGCTGCAGCGCCTGGAGCTGAAGCAACCGGCCAACGGCACCGCCACCTCGACCGAGCAGGCGGAGAAGATCGCCGACCAGATCGGCTACCCGGTGGTGATCCGCCCGTCCTACGTGCTGGGCGGCCGGGCCATGGAGATCGTGCACGAGCCGGAAGGCCTGCGCCGCTACATGCGCAACGCCGTGGTGGTCTCGGGCAAGAACCCGGTGCTGATCGACAGCTTCCTGCGCAACGCCACCGAGATCGACGTGGACGCGGTCGCCGACGGCACTGACGTCTTCATCGCCGGCGTGATGGAGCATATCGAGGAGGCGGGCATCCATTCGGGCGACAGCGCCTGCTCGCTGCCGCCGGTCTCGCTCGACAAGGCGGTGATCGACGAGGTCAAGCGCCAGGCGGTGATGCTGGCCAAGGGGCTGAACGTGGTCGGCCTGATGAACATCCAGTTCGCCGTGCGCGAGGGCGAGGTGTTCATTCTGGAGGTCAACCCGCGCGCCTCGCGGACCGTGCCCTTCGTCGCCAAGGCGACCGGCGTGCCGATCGCCAAGATCGCCAGCCGGGTGATGGCCGGCGAGAAGCTGAGCGCCTTCACCCTGCCGACCAAGGACCCCGAGCACGTGGCGGTGAAGGAGGCGGTGTTCCCCTTCGCCCGCTTCCCCGGCACCGACATCATCCTCGGCCCGGAGATGAAGTCCACCGGCGAGGTCATGGGCATCGACAAGGGCTTCGCCCGCGCCTTCGCCAAGTCGCAGCTCGCCAGCGGCACGACCCTGCCGTCGGGCGGCACGGTGTTCGTCTCGGTCAAGGACGCGGACAAGGCGGCGATCGTCCAGATCTCCAAGGCGCTGAACGATCTCGGCTTCAGTATCATGGCGACCACGGGCACGGCGGACACACTGAAAGACGCCGGAATCGACAGTCACCGGGTCAAGAAAGTGCTCGAGGGACGGCCGCATATCGTCGACAACATGCTCTCGGGGCATGTGGACTTGGTGATAAATACCACCGAGGGTGCGCAGGCCATTCGGGACAGTTTCAGCTTGCGTCACACCGCCCTAACGCACAACATTCCCTATTATACGACTGTGGAGGGGGCACGTGCCGCTGTCCGGGCAATCGCAGCAATGCGCGATGGACACCTTGAAGTGACCCCGCTTCAGACCTACCTCACCGGATCGTTCTGACGGCCCACGGGGGGCGGGTCTGGCGACCGGTTGTGGTTTCCGTCCAGACTGAGCCCCGCGTGGCGTCCGGAACGGGTGATAGGATAGGTTTGAGCAGGCGACGAGCCCATGGAAAAGGTGCCGATGACCGCAGAGGGGCATGCCCGTCTGACGGATGAACTGAAGAACTTGAAGTCCGTGGAGCGTCCGGCGGTGATCAAGGCGATTGCCGAGGCGCGGGAACATGGCGATCTCTCCGAGAACGCCGAGTACCATGCCGCGCGCGAGCGTCAGAGCTTCATAGAGGGCCGGGTCGCCGAGCTGGAGGATGTGATCAGCCGCTGCGAGGTGATCGACCCCAAGAAGCTCAAGGGCGAGACCGTGACCTTCGGCGTCACCGTCGAGGTGGCGGACGAGGAGACCGACGAGGAGACCGCCTACACGATCGTCGGCCCGTACGAGGCCGACATCTCGCGCGGGTTCATCTCGACGTCCTCCCCGATCGCCCGCGCCCTGATCGGCAAGCGGGTGGGGGATTCGGTCGAGGTGACGACGCCGAAGGGCTCGAAGAGCTTCGAGATCCTGTCGATTGCGATCCAGTGACGGGCGCGATTCAGTAAGTTTCGGCCGTCCAGGCCAGACGCGATGCCCCGGGCCCTGCCCGGGGCATCTTGCGTTTGAGCGATCAAATACCCGTCGTCCCGGACTTGATCCGGGACCAAGCATCCGGCGCCGGTGCACCGCAGATCCTGAATCAAGTTCAGGATGACGGGGTGAGGCGCAGGCGCGGGGGTGCTGGCGCTTCGGCACGCCCTGCGGGCTGCTCCGGGCGAGGTCAATGGGGAAGGGGCGAACTTCCGAATATCATCCACCCCAACCCGTCATCCCGATGCAAATCGGGATCTGCGGTGCACCGGCGCCGGCGGTTTGGTCCCGGATCAAGTCCGGGGCGACGGGAGAGGGCAGCGGCGGCCGGCTTACCCTTCCTCGCCCTCGTCCTCGTCGTCCTCCGGCGTCTCGTCGATCGGCACGCCGGGCAGGCGCTTGCGGGTGCGGATGACGAGGGCGGTCTTCACGTTGGAGACCAGCGGGGCCGGGGTCAGCTTGGAGGTCAGGAAGCGCTGGAAGGCGTCCCAGTCCTTGGCGACGATCTTCAGCAGGAAATCCGCCTCGCCCATCAGCATGTGGCACTCGCGCACCTCGGGCCACTGGCCGACCATCTGCTCGAACCGGGCGAGATCCGCCTCGGCCTGGCTGGTCAGGCCCACATGGGCGTAGATCGTCACCGTGAAACCGAGGTGTTCAGGCGCCACCTCGGCATGGTATCCCCGGATGAAACCCGCTTCCTCCAGCGCCCGCACCCGTCGCAGACAGGGCGGCGCCGAGATGCCGGCCCGGTTGGCCAGTTCGACATTGGTCATCCGACCATTGTCCTGAAGGTCGCGCAGAATACGGCGGTCGATGCGATCCAGTTTCACACGTCGCATGTGGGCTCCGGGGAACGATTGAAATGTCTGACGGTCAGCGTAGAAACGATGGCGAGCCTATATCCGATTCCAACCCCGCCAGCAAGATCATTGCGTAATCGTGAACTTTTCTTTCGATATCTGACGGCATGAGCATTCCCTCGGACACGCAGACCTTGTGCTGGATCCTGACGGACGGCACCGTCGGTATGCGCATACAGTGCCTGGGCCTCGCCGACGCGGCCGGCCTGACGCCGGTGATCAAGCGGATCCATCCGAGCTGGCTGCTGCGCGCGCTGCCGGTGGCCGGAACCCTGCCCGGCATACCGGCGACCGCCGGCGGCGACCCGATCGCTGAGCCCTGGCCCGACGTGGTGATCTCCTGCGGTCGGCGCACGGCGGGCGCGGCCCTGGCGGTGCGGCGCCTGGCCGGCGGGAAGCCATTCCTGGCCCATATCCAGGACCCGCGGATCGATCCCAGGCACTTCGACATGCTGATCGTGCCGGAGCATGACCCGGCGCGCGGGCCGAACGTGGTCACCACGCTGGGCGCGCTCAATCCCCAGGCGCCGGAGAAGCTGGCCGAGGCGGCGAAGCCCTGGCTGGCCGAGACCGCCGACCTGCCGCGCCCGCTGATCGCGGTGAATATCGGCGGCTCCAACAAGCGCTACGAATTCTCCGCCGATGCCGTCGCCCGGTTCGTCGAGGAGCTGAGGCGCCTGTCGGCGAGCAGCGGCGGCTCCCTGCTGGTCGCCTGTTCCCGGCGCACGGACGACGCCACGCGCAAGGCCCTGGCGAAAGGGCTGGCCGACGTGCCGGGGGTGGTCTGGACGGGGGAGGGCGAGAACCCGTACCTGGCCTTCCTGCATCTCTGCGACGCCCTGGTGGTGACCTCCGACTCGGTCAACATGGCCTCGGAGGCCTGCGCCACCGGCAAGCCCGTGCATATCGCCACCCTCGAGCAGGAGACAGGCCGTCTCGCCGCGTTCCACGCCCGGCTGCGCGCCGAGGGATACACGAGACCCTTCGAGGGGCGGCTGGAAAGCTGGTCCTATGCCCCGCTGCGCGAAACCGCCCGGGTCGGTGCTATCCTGGCGGAGCGCCTGCAGGAACGGCTGGACGATCGGCCGGGGCGATCGCACCGATAGCGTGCGGCGCATTGCTCCGCCTGGGTGGTTCGGCTATGTCCTCAGGCACACGGGGCACCCTGCAAACAGCGACGGCGTGGAGCCATGGCGCTCAAGATCGATACCTTCTCCAACCAGGTCGGCGGTTTCAGCTTCTTCAAGGCGGTCGGCCATCCGCTCACCGCGGAGAAGATCGCGGCCCTGCTCGCGGACATCCAAGGCGGGGCGGTCGCCCTCTACGATCCGCTCGGCCACCTGGAAACCTTCGCCGAACTGCACGACATCGCCGGCCTGACGATCGACACGGTCTATGTGCAAGCGATCGAGCGGCTCGACGGCAAGATTCTGGGCCATACGCCGAAGCCGATCGCCGAGATCGGCGCCTGTACCGCGCCGGTCCTGCTGATCCCGGCCTTCGACACCGCCCGGCTGGTCGATCACATCCGCCACATGTTGCCGCAGGGCATGCGGGTCGTCACCCTGGACGACGCCCGGCTGCCCGACGCCATGCTGTCGAACCCGCGCAAATATCTCGACCCGCTGAACTTCGCCACCAACCACGGCTTCCTGCGCGACGGCGGCGGAAAGCACACCCGGCTGGTCACCGCGAACTACTGGAGCGGCTACGGGGCAAAGGGCATGCGGCTGTGGCTGCGCCTGTTCGACGCCGAGGGCCGGGTGCTGGCCACCTGGGAGCAGGACCTGCCCGACGGTCCGGCCGGCATCATCCTGGACAGTGCGGAGATCCGCGCCCGCTTCGGCCTGGGCGAGTTCGCCGGCACCCTGTTCATCCACGCGCTCGGCGCCCGCGGCCACGACGTGGTGAAATACGCGGTCGACACCTATGGCGATGCGCCGGAGGAGCTGTCCTGCACCCATGACGCCAATGCCTGGCCGGCCGACTACTACGCAGGGCTGCCGGCGGCCAATCCGGGCGAGCGGATCGTGCTGTGGCTGCAGAACGCCCACCCGAACGCGGCCCCCGCCGGGTCCATGGCCCTGAACCTGATGGGCAGCGACGACATCCGCCCGATCGACCGGCCGGTGCCCGGCTTCGGCACCATCTCCGTCGATCCGGCCGAGCTGTTCCCGGACGCCGTCTGGCCGGCCCAGTTCGAGCTGTGGGCCGGCAAGCATGTGGTGCGGCCGCGCTACGAGATCGTCTCCGGCAACCGGCGCAACCGGATCGCCCATGTGAACGTGGAGCGCACGGACCTGCAGGGGGACCCGAACATCCCCGCCGCCATGAAGCATCTGGGCAAGGCGTACATCCTGCCGGCACCGGTCCTGCCGGTGGACCGCTACCGCACCTATGCCCTGCCGACGCCGATGACCCGCGGCCAGCAGAAGCAGCCGATCGCCGCCCTGCTGATCGACGCCGACGGCACCGAGGTCGCCCGCCGCCCGCTCGGCGTGCTGAAGCGCTCCGACAGCGTGGCGATCGAGGCGGCCGAGCTGATGAACGGCACGCGCCTTCCGTCCGGCTACGGCCACCTGGAGTTCATCTACGATTTCTCGCAAGGCGGGGAGGACGCGGCCGACGGCTGGCTGCACGGCCTGTTCCGCTACGAGGACACCGAGAGCGGGCACGCCGCCGACACCAGCTTCGGCGCCCATGTCTTCAACACCGTGATGACCTACAAGGGCGAGCCACAGAGCTACGGCGGCCCGCCGCCGGGCCTGTCGACCCGGCTGTTCCTGCGCCTCGGCAACGGCATGCCCCAGGGCAACACTGGCGGTGGGGTGGACTCGATGTGCCACCTGATCTACGCCGCATCCAACCCCTGGCATCCGGCCTCCGACACCGTGCTGGTGCTGACCGGCGCCGACGGGGCGGAGATCGCCCGCACCACGCTGGCGATCCCCTGCGGCGGCTCGCGCCTGTGGCGGGCGAGCGAGATGTTCTCCGCGGCGGACCTGAAGGCGGCGGGCGACGGCGGCTACGTGCTGATCCGCGACACCACCTGCCGCCTGTTCGGCTACCACGGCCTGATCCGCGACGGGGTGTCCTTCTCCCTCGACCACATGTTCGGGTTCTGAGCCGGTCTGCCGGAGTCGCGCGCCGATCAGCAATGCCGGCCGGGCCCTGTCCCTTGGCGTTTCCGGCCCGAACCGTCGGTCACGGCTCGGCTCCACAGAATTGACCGTCCCGCCGGTTGAGGCCGGGGCCCCGCCCGCCTATCTTGGCTGGATCGAGACATGGAGGTTCTTATGGCCGAGCACCGGGTGAAGGTTCTGATCGTTGGCGCGGGTGCCGCGGGTCTGACCGCTGGCATCTATACCGCGCGCGCGAACCTGTCGCCGGTGCTGCTCGCCGGGCTGCAGCCGGGCGGCCAGATGACCATCACCTCGGAGGTGGAGAACTATCCGGGCTTCGCCGATGTGATCCAGGGCCCCTGGCTGATGGAGCAGATGCAGAAGCAGGCCGAGCATGTCGGCACCGAGATCGTCTACGACATCGTCACCTCGGTCGATTTCTCCACCCGCCCGCTGCGCTGCCTGACCGACCAGGGCGACACCTACCTCGCCGACAGCGTGATCATCGCCACCGGCGCCCAGGCGCGCTGGCTCGGCCTGCCGAGCGAGCAGCATTTCAACGGCCGCGGCGTGTCCGCCTGCGCCACATGCGACGGCTTCTTCTACCGCGACAAGGACGTGGTGGTGGTCGGCGGCGGCAACACCGCCGTGGAGGAGGCGCTGTACCTCGCCAATATCTGCGGCTCGGTCACCCTGGTGCACCGCCGAGACAGCCTGCGGGCCGAAAAGATCATGCAGGACCGCCTGTTCCGCCATCCGAAGGTCACGGTGGTCTGGGACAGCGTGGTGGACGAGGTGCTCGGCGGCTCCGGTCCGATGGACGGGGTGGAAGCGATCCGCATCAAGAACGTGAAGACTGGCGTGACCACGGACATCGCCGCCCATGGCCTGTTCGTCGCCATCGGCCACGATCCGGCGACCAAGCCGTTCCAGGGCGAGCTGCCGCTGGACGAGGAGGGCTATCTGATCACCGAGCCCGGCTCGACCCGGACGTCGATTCCCGGGGTTTTCGCCGCCGGCGACTGCGTCGACAAGGTCTACCGCCAGGCGGTCACCGCGGCCGGCATGGGCTGCATGGCGGCCCTGGAATCCGAGAAATACGTGGCGGCACTTGAAGATGCGGCCCATGCGGCGGCCGCCGAGTAGGCCCCTTCGCGTTCCTTCTTCGCGCCGGATCGTGTAGACAGGAACAAGGATCAGGTCGAACTGCGGTCGGGCGATGGACTGGGACAAGCTCAGGGTTTTTCATGCCGTCGCCGAAGCGGGGAGTTTCACCCACGCTGGCGAAACCCTGAATCTCAGCCAGTCGGCGGTCAGCCGCCAGATCAGCGCGCTGGAGGAGAGCCTCAAGCTGCCGCTGTTCCACCGCCACGCCCGAGGTCTGATCCTGACCGAGCAGGGTGAGGTGCTGTACCAGACCGCCCGCGATGTCTTCGCCAAGCTGGCCACCACCGAGGCCCTGCTGTCGGAGGGCAAGGACAGTCCCAAGGGACCGCTGCGCCTGACCACCACGGTGGCGCTCGGCTCCAACTGGCTCGCACCGCGCCTGGCCGGGTTTCTGGAGCTGTATCCGGAGATCGGCCTGACGGTGATCCTGAACGACAGCGAACTCGACCTGTCCATGCGCCAGGCCGACGTGGCGATCCGCCTGACCCCGCCGCGCCAGCCCGACCTGATCCAGCGCCACCTGAAGACCATCAAGTTCCACCTCTACGCCTCGCCGGATTACCTGACGAAGCACGGGCTGCCCAAGACGCCGGCCGATCTGGCCGCCCACCGGCTGGTGATCTACGGCGAGACCTCCCACCCGCCGTTCCCGAACGTCAACTGGCTGCTGGACACCGCCGTCGGCCATCGCGGACGGCATGTGAATGTGGTCCGATTGAACAATTATTTTGCAATGTACCGTGCGGTGCAAACCGGTCTCGGCATTGCAGCATTGCCCGATTACATGGCCCGCGAGGATGTGGGGCTTATCCGCGTGATCCCTGACCTCGAAGGGCCGCAGGTGCCGACGTATTTCGTGTATCCTGAGGAACTGCGGCACTCCAAGCGCATCATGGTGCTGCGCGATTTCCTCATCCAGGAAGTCGCCAAGTCGCAATTCTGAAAAATTCGCAAGCCAAGCCATGCAAAAACCGCATAGCGGAAGTGACCATTTTGATGTGGTCGCCGAGGCGGCGAATGCCTATTTCATGGTCATCGCGATGTTGCGTTGCAGCATCGCCTCCGAGCCCCCCGCTCGGAGCGGGGTCCTTCGGGATCCCACGTCTCCCAGACGTGAAGCCTCCCTGTTCAACTTGCCGGGAACTGCGGTTCCCGGCAGTTTTTTTATGGGCGCACGGCTTCTGGGGTAACGCCAAGGGTAACACGGATCCTGGCTTTTCAACCGGCGGCGATAGGCGCACCATGCGTTCAACAACGCAGGGCGGGCGGCATGACGCAACCAGGGAAACCAGATCCTGAGCATGTGAATATGCTTGCCGCTTACGCGGGCGCGACCATGAAGGTGGTTCCGCTCCTCAATGGCGCTGCAGCGCTGGGCGCGCTGAACTTCGTCTCGAATCGGCCTGACGTAATTGACCATTGGGCCATGCCGTGGGCCATCATTACGTTTGGAGTAGGGGCGTTCTTGGGCGGGGTGATCGCTGGAGCATCCTACATGTCCCAGATGTCCCTTATAGAAAAGCCGAAAGGGAGGTCCGGAGGTGCCTGGCGTTCGGTCGCGATGGTCTCTGCCATCCTCGGATATCTGGCGTTTCTGGTTGGCGTGATCCTTGGGGTTATTGCGCTCGCCTGTTAGCGCGCCGGCTTGCGCTGCTGAGGTGCCCTGAACAGCGACGCGAATCCTTTCCGACGCTGTTTCAGCTCCTCGAGCCGCCCCGCCTTAACCAAGCGCTTGCACGCGACCTGTTCGTCATAGGTCACGGCCGTCTTCCAGTCTTCCCCACCGTACTTCGCTAGGATCTCTTCGTCGGTCATCGGCTCGCCCGGGACAGGTGTCGCTGTGTCAGCAATACCCTTGCGAGAAACGAGAACAAAGAGGGAACTTTCACGGGCCGCCCGGTACCCGTAATCGGGGAGCGGTACGATGTTGGCACGGAGCGGGGCAACGTCGGCGGCCGGAATTTGGCGTGCTGCGCGCCAAAATCCCACGACTGACCAATTCACGCGGCGAGCGCAATGCTCCGCCCCAGTTTGTACGCGGTGAGTACAAACCCCTGCATCACCGCACCGGCCGCGTGCAGTGATCCGATCATTGTCCTCGGCTGGGACAATGGTCGGGAGCCGTCATGCGAACCGCACTGGCGGCGTGCCGTTGGTGCACCCGCGGCGTGCGCCAACCATCGCACTCGCCGGGTGCGATGTTCGAAGTGACCTCACGCCGCCAACCAATCCAGCAGCTCCTGGCGATTGGTCGAGGCCCTAATTGCAGAGGGCCGCAGATCAAGCGTCATGGCAGTGTAGGCCCGCACTAAGAGGAGATCCGTGGCGCTGGACAACAGGATCGCTGTTTTCAAATCAGGACCACGCGCGGCAGAATATTGGCTTGCGACATCCTCAATGGTTTGGAACTCGCTGATGTCCAACATCGCAAGCGAGGCCTGGGTCAGATCCCAAAGCACATCTCGGAATGGAGTGTTTGGAAAGGTGCTGTTCATGAAGGAAATCAGGTCATCGGCTGTAGGATGACCGGTCACAACCATTTCAATGGTGGTGTCATTGAGCCTTGATGATCTCAGATAGGCACGGCCCACCATGCTCCCTCGACCTATCGCATGCGCGCAATTTTATGCGACTTGTACTCAATGGTGAGGGATTGGACGCACTCTGGCAAATGCCGATGCTGAAAAGAGGAAGGGCGCCAGCGAGCCGACGCCCCTCAATTTGCACCAGCCGCGTGCAAAATTAGATCGGGTTGCAGGCCCCGACCACGCGGCCGATTACCATGTCGTCGGCGTCCGCCTTCGGCAGGATGTTGTCGGTCCCCGCATAGAGCGGGCTGTCGAGTAGCAGCCGGACACGCTTCCCGGCGAGCAGCTGGCACCGCCGGATGATCGGGTCCCCCTGGTAGAGCAGGACGTAGACCCCATCCGATGCGATGCGCTCGCACGGCGCCACGACTGCGAAGCCGTGCTCGCTCAACGTGGGCTCCATGCCGTCGCCCTTAACTGGCAGCAGGCGGCCCTCGCGCAAATCCGCCAGGCGGGTGGTTTCCGCTGGGCTGAGATCCGTCATGTCGCACCGCCTTCCGGATCTTTCCCTTCGTGTGCCGAGTTCAGGGACACTAACATCTCGGCAACGTCACCGGCCAGTTTGTCTGCCACATATGTCAGGGCAGCCCGCTCGGCGTTCTCGGACAGGGACAGGGCCATTACCTGGATGGCCTTCACTCCGTCTTCGACTACGGAGAGCGCATCGAGAGACGTGATGCAAAGGTCACGGATCTCCGAACTGCGGCCAGTCATCCCACACCTGCCACGGCCGCAGCGTCGGCCACCAAGCGGCGCATGACGTTCTCATCTCCACCGCCGTCGTTGTCTGCGATGATCCGGATCTTATGCGCGAGGCCGGCCGATGTGCAGGGCGTGATTGCCTCGATCTGGTCGACGACGGAAGTCTGCTCGGCAAACAAGGCATCCCAGCGGTCATCATCCAGATCAGGCGTCGCGCGGATGATCTTTTGCAGTCGGTCGTACTCGGCGCAGAGGACGCTCAGGGCCGCGTCAGGATCTTCCCCCATGGCGGTAGAGGCCGCAGACGGCAGGAAGGGCGTCACAAGGGCAGCAGCGGCCAAATGCCGGCGGGTCATGGTGTGCGGTGTACGATTAATCATGAGTGCCTCCCGTGTTGCAGTTAATCGATACCTCGAGTATCATTTCGGCACTGAGGAAAGTCAATACCTCAGGTATCATATAGTTTCTGAGGTATTAAAATTGCGAACCTCTCAGATATCGAGCGAGCAGATTCGAGCCGCCCGAGGACTGCTCCGATGGGAGCAACGTCACCTAGCGGATGCATCAGGAGTCTCGCTACCATCTATCAAAAGGTTGGAGACAAAACCTGGTCCCTTGGCGGCGCATCCATCCACGGTTGACGCCATCCGTCGAGCCCTGGAGGCGGCCGGCGTCGAGTTCATCCCGGAAAATGGCGGAGGTGCCGGGGTGCGATTGAGGAAGGATAACTAGATTCGCTATAGATCTTGGGGCGTCACGCCCGCTTAGAGGCTTCTTCAGCGTGACAACTCTTTCATTTTTTCAATCGCCTTCAGCGCCTTCTTCTGAGCTTCATTGCCGATATTAAATGCGGCTATCTGACCGCCCCGCACATTCTGTTTTCCAGTCCCGCTCACCTTGAAGATATTTGGTGAAGTCTCCTCAATGTTGAGCGAACAAGATACTCCGCTCCAGGAGCCCCAGCTCATTCCGGTTTCGAATGTCACCAAGCCCAGGGATTCGTTCGCGTCGGTGAGTTTCCAGTCCAAGGCCTGAACAGCGCGCATGGCGAGTTTGACAACACCGGCCATCCCGCCAGTGAATGTGTCCGCCGCCCGATCGTACTTCACAATGCCAGGCGCCACGGTGGGCGCTGTCTGTGGGCGGGCAATTGGGGCACCGCATCCCGGGCACGCGACGGCCTTGTCCGAAACCTCGCGCCCGCATTCCTCGCAACTGATCAAAGCCATCTCGGGGATCCTCCGGATTATCGATCGTAGCGCTTGCCGTCTGTCGAGATGTCATAGAGGGTCTGGCTGAATGGAAGACGAAGGAAAATTGTCGCCTTCGTAGCTATCGCGGCGTTCATCATCCCTCGACAGATGAGAGTCACGCCTCCCAGCTCTCTAGCGCACATGGCGTCGGCGCTATCAATGAAGTTCGTCTTATTCATTCGAGAGATGATGACGGTACGGCCAGTGGGCACTGCGCCGATGGGCTGCACCACGAATACGGTCAGGAAGTTGTATCCAAGTATCAAGACGACGCCCAGAAAGCCGCCAAATACGAGAATGCGCTTCATGCTCCCGCCTCCCTCACAGCCGCAACTATGAGGGGATTACGATCGATACGCCATATAAATTGGAATGTGCGCTCGCCGATCTTTGTCCTGCTATCTCGCGCGCCTTCGTTACCTCGTCCCCCCGTTACACAGAAATCCGGTAACACTTTTCGGCAGTTGTGTAACACATTACGGCACCTGCTCCGGCGGGCCCTCCGCGGCGGGATTCTGGGCGTTTCGCTCCCTTCCGGTCATCTCCGATAGTTACGCGACGACGGCCGGCGCGGCACAGGTCAGGTTGCAGTCTCGTGCGTTTTGGCTGGCCCGTTCAGACACCGCGTGACGTAGCCGAGGCAGGCGCCGGTGACTTCGGCCAAGTCCGACTTCGCGACCGCCGTGATGGTCTTCTGCAGGGTGTTCCCGTCCGGCCGTCCGAGGCCGATGTGGACGACTATGCCGAGGGCGTCCAGGTCGACCGCCTTGACCCGATCGATGGCCGGCAGCAGCCCACCAAACGCCCGGGACATACGGATCAATCCGTCCGCGGTTGGCTTCAGAGCCACGGCCTCGCCGGCTAGGGTCAGTGCGAAACTCTCGCTGGCCGCGGGGGCGGACGGCTTCTCGGAAGCGGCTTCGGCGGTCTGTACGGCGTTAGGCTGGCTCATGGGTCGGATCCTTTTCGGTGATGTCGTTGGCAGGGCTATGGCTGGCGTCGAGCTCGCGGGCCAGGGCGGCGGCGATCTCTTGGACGCGGTGACCAAGTTCGACGGTGCTGGCATGGGCGGCCGGATCCTCCCAAAGCTGGGAAAGAGCGGCGGCGTAGTCGACGTGCATGCCCACCAGCAGGGCGAACCGCCAGCGGTCGCGCTCCTTGGGCCAGGCCTCTCCTCGGTCGACGGCGGCGCCGGCGGCAGCCTCCGCAGAGCGGACCATCTGCGCCATGAAGGTCGGTTCCGCGATCCCGGCGTCCTTCAGCTTGCGCCGAGCCGTGATCACGCTGCGCAGGTTCGGCGGATCGAACGCCAGTTCCTCGCCGGCCATGTGCAGATACAGGGCCGACAGTTCGCCGGCGATCCGGCTGGCCATGGTCCGCCAGGTCTGCCGCGGTGTCTCCGGGCCCAGGTGGCGGGCCAGTTCCTCCTGCGTGGCCAGCAGGCGCTCGATGATTTCTCCTCGGCGGGCGTTGCGCAGGTCTTCCATGGTCTCAGCGGTCATGTGTCGTCCTCCAGGGCAGCGGCGAACAGGTCGACGATCTCCCCGTCCTTCGCCTCAGCGTCGGCCATGGTGGCGCGCACCTCAGCGGCGCTCATGCCGTCCGGCAGCAGGCGATTGCGGGTTTCGGTGCGGATCTGGGCCAGGGCGGTGTCGACCACATCCCGGCCGGCCGGCGTCAACCGCACCCGGGCCAGGAGCGGACGGACGGCTTGGACGACCGCGTCGGCATGCCGGTCGGCGACGTCTTCCATGCGCTCGGCAAAGGCGGCGGGGTCGAAGGCGCCGGACGATCGGGCCTCGGTCAGATCGGCCAGCAGTGCCGCGCGCTCCGGTGCGAAGCGCTTGGCCACGCCACGGGCGACGGCGCCCAAGGTTGCGCGGTTGATCATGCCGCGGCCTGCTGTGCCAGGAACGCCGCGACTTCCTCGGCGTTCGGATCGCCGAAGGCCTTGGCGTGCTGGTCATAGTCCGGATAGAGCCCGACGATGCGCTGATCCGCCCCGGCCGACGTGACGGTGGTCAGGTGCATCACCCCGCCGATGCACATGCCGTCCATACCTCGCCCGGTGCCGATCTTTTCGGCCGCGTGCTGCGCGAGTGCGAGCCGATAGAACTGCTGCATAGTCACGGTCGCCGGAAGGGCCGGGATCCCCTCCCGCGAAGGCAGCAGGTAGACACCCGGTTCGAAGACCTTGGCCTCTACCGGCTTCGCGTGTTCTCGAGAGAACTGCATTACGGCAAGTCCGCCGGATCGACCGCTAAAGCCGGCGACGGTGACCTCGATGCCGCTATGGCCTATCAGATCGTCCTCGGCAATGCTGTCGATCCAGGACGCGGCGGCGATCTCCGCTTCATCAAGATCAACGCAGCGGGCTGCGACCGGGTCAAACGTGTCGCCGATCCAGCACCGCCCGCGGGTACACCAGGCGAACCGGTCGGCGGTGTGCACCTTTTGGACGGTAAGCCCTACCGGCTCGCCCTTCGCATATTGGAGCGTATCGCTCAGAAGCTCGATGCGGTCGGCGGTGTAGAGGATATTCAGGACGGACACGACAGCGCCTCCATGATTAGTTGGTCGAACTCGGTGAAGTCGTCGGGGAACATGCTGCGGTTGGCCGCTAGGTCGGCAGCGGCCTTATCGGCCTCCCGAATCCGCTCCCGGTTCTTTTCCCAGACCGTGTTCAGGCGTTCGGTTTCCGCGACACTGCCCCGGATCTTCGCTTCCAAGTCGTCGCTGATCTCCAGGCCATCGGCGCGGTATCCATTGATGACCTGCTGGATTCTCGCCTCTGCTTCGCCGAGCTCCAGGCGAGTGCGGGCAAATCGCTCCTGCGCTCCCAGGTCCGCGACGATGTCATCGATTTTGAGAGCGTTCGCCCGGCGTTGCTCCAGCGCGGTTAGTTCTTCGAGCACCGGCAGGTAAGTCTCGCCGGTGCGGGCCATCACCTGCCCACTTTCGATGGCTTCCTTGTTCGTCTTGTTGAACGCGCTGGCCATGCTCTCCGCCCGGCCCAGCAGATCGGTATGCGTCTCGAAAGCAGCCAGGGCATCCCGGCCACCCATGCCGAAGGCCTCCATGGCTCCGCTCGCCGCAAAGAGCTGTTGGCGGATATCGGTCAGGTTGTCGGTGACGTGCTTCGCGGCGGCTGGCGGCAGGATCTTGTTCGCCACCCCGCCATCGCCTGCGGTCGGAGCGATGCCGCCCGTCTGGATGCGTGTGATCGCGGCCTCGACCTCTGCCAGATCCGCCCGCGCTTTGGAGAGCGTGCCGAACCAATTGTCGGGGTTCGTCTTTTCCAGCACCGCAACTTGCTGCCGTAGGCTTGCTGCGCGATTTTCCAGGATCTCCATGGACTGCGCGGAAGCCGGGCCGAAATTCTCTTGCAGCCGCGTGCCCATCCAATCGAAGGCTTTGCCCAAACCGATGACGGCGTCCGCCATCACCGACGACGCGCCGGACACCTCGTCGGCTCGGCCGATGAAGCTGACAAAGCCGTTTTCGAGGACCGTGAAAGCTTGTCCGATCGTGCTCTCGGTCTGCTGAAACTGCGCATCGATGGCCGGGAGTTGGGTCAGGAAGGCGCTGAAGAACGCCTCGGATGAGACGCTGCCGTCATTCACCAGCGTCCGGAGCCGCGAAACGCTGCCGCCGGCGCGATCCAGCCCGTCGGCCACAGCCTGGGCAATGCGGGGCGCACCTTCGAGGATCGAGTTGAACTCCTCGGCCCGGACGATCCCGCCCCCGATCGCCTGCGACAGCTGCAACAGAGCGCCCGACGCGGTCGCGGCCGAACCGCCGGACACCGCCAGCGCCTTGCCCACGCCCTCGGTGAACTGGAGTAGCTGCTCCTGATCGGCGCCCAACTCCTTCGCGGCGACCGAGAGCCGGGCGTACAATTGAGCATTCGCGGACAGGTCGGTCCGGGTGCGCTGGGCGATTGAAAGAAGCTGGTCCGTCACCCGGGCCGCTTGCTGTGTCGAGCCGGTAGCCACTGTCAGGGAGTTCTGCACCTGCCGCCAGGCATCAGCGTACCGCCCAATCTCGCGGACGCTGAGGGCCACACCGACTCCAGCAAGGCCGCGGGTTAGCAGGCTTCCTGCCTTGTTCACGCGATCCATGGCGCTGTCGACGCTGCGCATGTGGCGGTCGGTCCGGCGGGAGAAGTCGCCGACTGTGTCGTCCGCCCGCTTCAGCTCGCGGCGCAGCCGTTCCGTCGTGGCGTCGAGTTGGATCAGAAGCTGCTCAGTCGCCGTTGCCATTGATCACAAGGCCTCCATGACCTGATCTGCAAATTTCAACTGCACGCAAATTTTAATTCGCACGCGCAGAAATTTGACCACCGACGCGGCATGCGACCGGTCCCCGTAAGGGGTTTTCGAGCCCGCCCCCCTCCTCATGGTGTCGGCGCTCCCAGTTCGCGCCACAGGGCGTCGTGGAGCGGCGCGACGGGCTGTCCGTCAGCGTTCCGCATGAGGTGGAAGGGCCGCCGGCCGTGGGTGATCGCTGCCGTGATCTCGCGGTGATGGGCGGCGCAGAGGGACGCGAAAGGCCCAGCCAGGAACTTGGCCCAATCGGTCGGCGGCTCCGTATGGTGTACGTCAGTAGCCAGCTCGATCCGGCCGAAAACCACGCTGCAAACCCGGCAAAGCGGCTCCGATGCGAGATGGTCCGGCCGGACTCGGTTGCGCCACGCTGCACGGAGGTACCACCGGCGCTGCTCCTGATTGCGCTCATACCGGCGCGCGTCGGTTCTGCGGCGCTGCTGCTGGCGGGAGGCCGATCGAGGGGCGCGGTGGACTGGCGGGCGGGTTGGCATCAACCGGTAACCTCATCGCCGTCTTCATCGTCGGCCTCTTCGCCGCAAGCGGCGAGTTCTTCGGGGCTGGCGTGGTGCTCCGGGTCAACCAGGTAGAGCAGATCCTTCCGCGCCTCGTCGGACGGCATGCGGATCAGTCCCTGGATCGCCAGGAGGCTGGCGGCGTTTTCCCGTTCCATGCCAAGGCGGATCAAGTCGGAGATCGCGCCTTCGATGATCGCCCGCACCTGGGCTGTCGCATCACTCACTGGTCGCTCCCTTGGTTCCAGGGGTGTCCCGGGTCGATCGGCCGGCCGGATAGGTCCGCGCCCTTCAGCCGACCGCTGGATTCCATCTGCTGCTTCTCACGCCCATGGTGCGACGCGCAGAGCGGCTGCAGATTGGTCTCGTCCCACATGAGGGACGGGTCACCTCGGTGCGGCACGATGTGGTCGGCCACCGTCGCTTCGGTGGTAAGTCCCTCGGCCTGGCACATCCGGCACAGCACATTTTCAGGGCGGGAGAGGAAACGCCGGCGCATCCGTTGCCATCGCGGGTTGTAGCCTCGCTGAGCGGCAGTGCCGCGCTTGGCGTCGATCTCGCGCCACCGGCCAACCGGCTGTTCGCTGACACTTTTCCTGGATGTTTTTTGAAGATCGTCGGTCACTGGAACTTCGCCCCCAACTGAACGAACTCGCGTGCGGCCTCGGCCATGATCTGACATTCGGCGTCGGTCGGGTTGCGGGCGGTTCGGGTCCAGTGTGCCGACACCATCGCGGCGTACACGGAAACTTCGGCCTCGGTCAGGGGGACGGAAATCGTCATTGCAGCGCCTCCGTGGCCATGGCTTCCGGTCCGTCCTCCGGCGCAGGTCGTTTGCCGATCGCAGCTCGGACGGGGATCCGAGGCTTGTTGCGCCGTGCCTCTTCCAGCACTGCCTCGAGCGTCTCCACTCTGGCTGCCAACTCGGCATTGGCAGAGCGAACCTCCTTCAGGGCCTGGCCGAATACCGCGGCGACATCGTTCAAGGCGTCCTCGACGTCGACGAGCGAGGCCGGGCCAGTCGGATTGGCATTTGCCCGAGCCAGGACGTCCTTTAGGGCGTCGAGGCTGGGACCTGGTTCGGTCACCATGTCGCGCCCTCAACGAATGCGACCGCATTGGTTCGCCGCTTGGCGAACGCGATCTCATGGATTACCCGGGCGGCGACACTCGCCGTCTGCCACAGTGACCGGACCGGAGCTGCCGTGGTCGGGCCAGAACTTGATACGATCGCCGTCGGCGTGTTGCTCATGTGCAGCGCCGCGTGGGTGCTCGCATCGATCAGCGGCGCCGGGTCGATCGACACCACCAGCGATCGACCGTCGGCCGCGATCACCCGCCCGTCCGGGACGGAAGCGCTGACGACCAGGTCGAGACCCGCAGCCAGTCGAGGTGCTTTGATCCGCAGCCGTCCGATCTGCTTGGCGTTGGCGATAAACATCAGCTCGCCAGACCCTCCGGCAGCCGTGGCGTCTATCAGGGCGACGAGGTCGGTTTCGATTGCAGTCAGGTCGCCGCCGGCAAAGCCCGTGACAGGGGTCAGACCGTTCAGGAGTCCGGCATGGGCGGAGGAACTGGCGGCCGTCGTCGACAGGAAAGCCGCGTCGAGCCCCGCCGATACATCTTCGCGGAGCATTGTGTCGAAGATTGCGGCTGCATCGCTGCGTCGCTGCAGTTCATACGACCAGACGACCATGTGGGCCAACTTGCGGGCCGGGCCAACTTCCACATCCTCGAAGGTCGGGGCCGCCACTGGGATCGCATTGTTTTCAGCCACCCATGCGGGGGCTTCTGGGCCGCTGGTGCGCACCGGGTGGTGGATGGAGTATTCTCCACTGGCACGAGCAGCCACGGCTTGCGCGATCAGCCGGGCGGAGGCGTTGTAAGGCGCGAGGCTGACCAGGTAGTCGGCCCAGGCCTGGCGGGCTACTTCGGCAGCCCAGCCGGCCGCGCTGGAGCTGCCCGGGTCGACAGCCGCTCGCCCGTCCGTCTTGACGTGCTCGCGGTTCAGCAGGAAGCGCCCGACCAGGTCATCCGACGTCAATCGGTCTTCCGGATCCGCTCCGCGACCGTCAAGCCGTGCGGCGGCGGCGGCGCGACAGGTGGCGACGAAATGGTCGGCTGGTGGCGTGGTTCGGTTTGGAACGATGCCGGGTTTCAGGCTCATCGCGACGGTCTCCGAATTTGATATCGCGAATCTCGCATGTTCCCGGATGCGGCATTGTCACGCGTGACGCTTTCAGGGAGGTGCACGTTGGTCAGCAGCTCGGCCGCGGCGCGCTCGATCGCGGCGCGGTCATCCGCGGCGGTCGGCGCGAGGTATCCCAGCCGGACCAGGATGTCGCTCGCCTCGACCTCGGGCACAGCAACGCGCAGCACGATGATGCCTTCCCGGTCGAGTTGTCGCTTGCGGCGCTGGCGCTCGGCGTTCTTTCGTCGGCGCTCACAGTCGGCGCTTGGTCGTTGCCCGGTCATTTGGCGGCCTCATCCTTGGCACGCCCTGGCTCCGGAGCGATTGTCCCCTCATGGGCCTTATGCCACTCCGCGAACTCAGCCAACGCATCTCGAAGAACCGTGGCGGCATCGTCTTCGTGCGCGGCGGCAGCAACTTCGGTGTGCCAATCGCTCGCCGGGCTTAGCTTTTGGTCGTCCATTGCGGCTCGTAGCGCGATGACATCCTCACTGGCTTGCGCAGCGATGCTCAGCTTGGCCCACCAACGTACGGGGAGGCCCAGGCAGCGATCGTCCAACGGGATGAAATTCGGAACTAGCTCCCGTAGGCCGGCGAGGACCGCTGCATTGGCAGCACGGCGGCGCCGATTTTCCGCGTCTTGGACTTCGCGGCGGACCTCAGCCTTCGCCTGTCGGTCGGCGTGCTGGCGGCGCACCTCGCTGCATGCATTCAGGTGCCGAAGAGCCTTTCGGCGCCGGTCGGCGAGTTCCTCACAGATCTCGACCAGTTCGGCGACGGTGGGGAGCCACTTGCTTGTGCGGACGATCTGTCGGCAGGCGTCGCGAACAACATCCTCCGGATACTCGGCAATGTTTTCAGCCAATGCGAGGATGTATGGGCGCTGGTCTCCTTGCGGGCGCTGGGGGTAAGCGCCGACCATCTTTGCCAGCGCCCGTTCCAGGGCGTTGATTTCGATCGCCTCGTTCGCCGCCTCGAGCTCGCCGCGGAGCTCGTGCTCTTCTTCGCGCGACGGAAGGACGCTGTGTTGGTCTGGCTTCGTGTAGGCAAGCCATCGAAATTCACTCGAGTCGAGTTTCGGGGTGATGGAACTCGGCCGGTGGTCTTTTCGGAGAACGGCAGGTAGACGACTCATCGGCCACCATCCTCAAATCCCAATCGGATCTGGTCGAACACCTCCTTGGTGGCCGCCACTCCGCTAGGCCGCTGATCTTTCGAACCAACGTTGACTCGTTGGTGACGGTCGATGGCGATCCTAACCCAGCTCCGCCAGGTCGCGGGCCAATCGAGCTTGGCGGCATCCTTGCCTGCCTTGGCGATCCAGTAGTCTCGGAATTGGTCCGCCTCGCGGTCGGTCTCCCTGTCGCTCAATCCCTGCTGTCTGGCGAAGGCCCGGTCGTCCTCGCTGGGCTGCCAGGATGGATCGATCCGGGTGGCCTTCGGTGACCTGGCCGACTTGCCGCCGTCGTCGTTCGCTGAAAGCGGCGCGATCGGGCGCGCGCACTCTACCGGTTCATCTACCGGTTCAGTTCTACCGGTTCTTTCTAAGAGTTCGGGTGCACCGTTCGACACCACCCCGGTGCACGGTTCGACACCACCCCCGTGCACCGTTGTGCACCCCTCCGGTGCATCGTCGGACACCGGTGCATCATTCGACACCGGTGCATCCTCGTGCACCGGTGCGCCGTCATGCACCAGCCGTCGCCATGGCAGGGTGTAGGTGTTCGCAGCGTTGCCGCCGCCGGCTCGCTTCAAGATGAGACCGGATCTGACCAGTTCGTCGATCGCGGAGATCGCGGCCCTTCGTTTGCAGCCGATATCCTCGGCGAGCGTTGCGAGCGATGGCCAGGCCAACCCCGTGCTGCTGTTTAGGTAGGCGGTCTCAATGGCGATGCCGGCGCGGACGGCAAGCCCACCGATCGACGTTTCACCGATAAGCAGGCGGCGGAACCGGGCGCGGGCGCCCGCCTGCTCTCTCGGGTCGGTCGGTCGAGATGCAAGATCTTTGTCAAAGTCGGTCATCGGCGCCCCGTTGAACGAGAGCGGCGCGCGCCTTGTGCGTCTGCGGGGTTTGGGCTACGTTCTGAACTGTCCTGGCTGGCCAGCTGGACGAACTTCGAGGCCCCGCGATCCACTCGGACGGCGGGGTTTCGTGCTTTCGGGGGAGGCATGGTTCACGCTGCGGCTGTGTCGCTGTGGGACGCCGTACGTCCTTCCAGCCAGTCATCAACGTCCGACTCGACCCAGGCTGTGGTGTTTGGACCAAGCCGTACGCCCCTCGGGAAGCCGTGGTGACGTATCCACCGGCCGAGCGTCTGGCGATTGGAAACGATGCCTCGTTCCACCAGATCTGCGAACCGAATAAACCGAGTATTGGTCATTTGCCGTACTCCGGTGTGATGTACCGGAGCACCATGTATACCGAGGGACGTGTCAGGTGGTCCTGGATGTTCGCGGGAGATATTTTAGGACGCTAGGATCGTGCCGCGACCGTTGGCTAACCTTCGAAGGTTCTTGGTTTTACAAACGGCGCGCCTGGTTGTTTTGGAATCCAGTCGGGTGCAGCTATCTTCTTGTATCTACTCCAAATTCCTTCGATGTCCTTGTAAGAAATGCTGCCATAGTCCCCAACTGCATCGCTCCCGTTAAATGCGTTGGCGACAATCGAACAAGCGCTCAGATTTCTGCCGGTTGGTGTCAGGCCGAACCTTTCACTGACCAACAGAACCGCCAGGAAAATCGCTATGTCGCGTAGAAAGAAATCCGCCTTCTTTCGTCCCGGCCGTCCTGGGGGTCTGCCGGCCAACAACTCCATGTTATAGGCAGAAAGATAGGTCGGCATGACCTCGCCGCGGTTCGAGTATTCGAGCATGAGCTCGCGAAGCGCCTCATCGGCGACCGACACTCCATCTCTCGCCAAGTCGACCACGTCCATCAATGCCTCAGGCCGGCTCACCGCGATCCGCTTTACCATCTCAACGGCAAACTGACGGTTGTGCGCTTTGTTCAGCCAAACCGCGGAAATTCCGAACAATTCGACTTCTTCAACAGTCATCCTGTCGATAGTGGCGAGCGCGTAGGACATGGCCGCGGCCTCGCGGGCCTGATCGACATGTTTCATTTGCCTGCCCTCATGGGAACCACGTTGTCAGATTGTTTCCCTTCGACCACGGCAAGCACATGGTCCCCCCATGCGCTCAGAGCTCGAGCCTTTTCATCCCGATACTCGTAGACGTCATAGGTCGCTCCGAGCTTTCCACCGACGGCATGGCCGATTACCCGCTCGGCGACGTCTCGGGCGATGCCCAGGCGCGACATGCCCGTCCGGCAAGTTCGCCTCAGATCATGTAGAGTCCACGGCTGCATGGCCTCGGAATCCTCGCCTCGCGCCTCGGCGATCGCTTTGTCCAATGCCGCCTTCGGCTTTTCGAGGTTGTGGAATGGCTTCCCTTTGATTCGACCTATGAACACGTGCTCCGCTCGGTCCTTGAACGGCATGGACGCCAGTCGTTCGAGTACGGCATCGCTCAGCGGCACCATATGGGGCCGACCGCCTTTGAAGCGCGCCGTCGGAATGATCCAGGTCCGCTCCTCCAGGTTGAACTCGGACCAAGGCGCAGACCGCACCTCGTCCCGGCGCTGGCCAGTGAGGATCAACATCTTGACGATTTCGCCAGCCGGATAGCCCAGCGTGTCTGACGCTTGCCACACTTCGCGCAACTCAGCATCGCTTAGCACACGCTCGCGCGGAGCCTCGGCTGAGGCCCTCTTGATGCCGACCATAGGGTTGGCTTCGATCAGGTCTTCGCCGACAGCCCAGTTCAGTATCGCGTTCAGGCGAGCGAGGGCACGGTTGGCGGCGACGGGATAAGTCTCGGCGATCTCCTGCACCATCTGTCGACCATGAGCTCGAGACAGATCGACAAGAGAGACGGAGCCCAGGCGAGGGCGGATATGGTTGTCGATCTCCCCTTGTGCGGCCTCCCAGCGTCTCACCCGCTTCTTCAGGTAGCGTTTCACATACACGTCGGCGAGATCGCCCATCGTAGTCGGAAGCGTGACCAAGTCTGCAGCGGCTTTCGCTGCTCTCTTTGCTGCGGCCGGATCTATCCCCCGGTCCACTGCGTCCAGTGTCTCACGGAGCCGTTGCCGCGCGAGGGAGAGGGGGAAGGCCTCTTCGTGGTATTTGCCCAAGGTCAGCTTGACGGGTTTCCCAGCGGCGTTGCGATACCGGGCGGCCCATGACTTCGCGCCGCTCGGCTGGACCACCAGGTAAAGACCGGATCCGCCGTCCGGAATCTCCCTTCGCTTTGGATTTTCTGGATCAGGCTTGGCCTTTTCGACGGCCTTGGCGGTGAGCGGTGATGGCATGACGTAGACCCTCAGGGGTAACTCTGGGGTAACGGAAATGCACGTGCTTCGGCGTTAATTCGCGTTACCCAATGTGATACCATATTCGGCAAATTCCGCAGAATGTCTAGAGAATTGATGCCCTAGCGTTACGTCGCATGGGTTGATGTGAGTTGGTTGGATACGTCTCCCAGACGTGAAGCCTCCCTGTTCAACTTGCCGGGAACTGCGGTTCCCGGCAGTTTTTTTATGGGCGCACGGTGCTCGCCCGTCCGCACGTATCCTCTCGGAATGATCAATCCACCGGGTCCGCTGGGCAGCCGAACGATAGGCCGGCGGGGCCGCCGGGGCTTTGCACCCGCACAATCCGCGACCATATTCCGTGCCGAGGAAACGCCGGGAAGCGAGCGGTCGGATGCAGGTCGACGCAGTCATCGTTGGAGACGGTCCCACCGGCCGTCTCGCCTACAGGGTTCTGAGCGGGCTGGGGCTGGACACGGTCATCGTCGCGCCGGCCAATACCCATGGGGCGGACCCACGGACCACCGCCCTGCTGCCGTCCAGCGTCGAGGGGCTTGACGGTCTCGGGATCGATGTCCGGCCCAAGGCGACGCCGCTGCCGACCATGATCATCGAATCCCTGGGCCCGTTCGGCACCACTGCGGAACGGTTCTCGGCCGCCGAGGTCGGCGCCGAATATCTCGCTCTCAACCTGCCGATCGGCGATCTGGTCGGCCTCATGCCGGCCGAGAACCGGGTGGAGGACAAGGTCGTCGCCCTGCGCCACGGCGCCGGCGACGTGACCGCGATCACCGAGGGCGGTGCTGAGATCACCGCCCGGCTGGCGGTCGCCGCCGACGGCGTGAAGTCGCCGACCCGCGAGGCAGCCCGCATCCGCCTGTGGCGCCAGCCACTCGGCCTGAGCGCGCTGTGCGCGCCAGTCGAACTGGACACCCCCCATGAGGGCCTCTGCATCGAGCGCTACGACGACACCGGCTCGATCACCGTCATCCCCGTCGGGAGCCGGGCGGGATCGCTGATCTCCATCGCCCCGAGTGCCGATGTCGACCGGCTGCTGGCGGCGGGTCTGCCGGCGATCGAAGCCTCCGCGGCGCGGCGCCAGCCGGCCTATGGCGCGATCCGGCTCACCGCATCGCCGGTCGTCTTTCCCGTCTCCCTCGGCTGGGCGCCGACCCCCGCCCGCCGCCGGGTCGTCGCGGTCGGCGAGGCGGCGCATACCGTGCCGCCGATCGGGGCCCAGGGCTGGAACCTGGCGGTGCGCGATCTCCTCGCCCTGCAGGAGGTGCTGGCAGGTGCCGTGCGTGCCGGCGGCGATATCGGCGGCAACGCGGTGCTCGCCCGCTATATCCGCCGGCGCCGCTTCGAGCTGCCCGGCCGGCTCGCGGCGGTCGGAATGCTGGCCGGGGTGGCGACCGATACCTCCCTGCGCGGACGGCTGGCCCGACAGGTCGGTCTCGGCGTCCTGTCGCGCGTCCCGCCGATCAAGCACGGGCTGATGCGTAGCGGCCTCGCCTGACCCGACCGACGTTCCGCCAAAAGGCTTCCCCGCGACGTTCCTGACCCTGGACACGGGCGCGCCTACGTGGTGTAGATCGTCCCATGACGCGGGGGCGCAGGCATAATCAGTCCGCCGACTCAACGGGTTGGCTGGGAGCAGGCGGGTGGTTGACCCATCTGCTGCTTGTGCTGTTCGCCCTGCGGGCCGTTATCCCGGTCGGCTACATGCCCGACCCGGCCGCCCTGCAGGACGGCCGTTTCGAGATCGTGGTCTGTACCCCCGCCGGGCTGAAGACGATCACGGTCACCCCGGACAGATCCGGCCCGGGCGGCGCCGAGAAGGCGCCCACCGACGAACTCAGCGCGCCCGAGTGTCCGTTCCAGACGGTCATCGCCAAGGCGCTGATCGTTCCCGACCAGATCGGCGCGCCACTGCGCTGGAGCCCGGCGGCCCTGCCGGGCGGCGGAACCACGTCCACCTCGCTGCTGCGGTCCTCGCTGACGGGGCCGCCGCTCGGCCTCCGCGCCCCTCCGGTATCGGCTCTCTGAAGCCACATCCCGTCCGGTCCAACAGGACGGTCATTGTTCCTATTGCCTGAGCGGAGGGTACGGCGACGCGTCGCCGTGCCGCCAGGCACCGAGCCATATCGGAGACTTTCATGTCGTATTCCGTTGCCCGCCAGGGCATGCGGTCGGCGATGTGCGCGGCCTTGCTGTGCACCGTCGCCGTTCCCGTCTTCGCGCAGTCCAGCCAGCCGGTTGAAATGCTGAAGATCACCGTCACCGGCACGGCGGAGCCGTCGCTGACGGTCCCGTCCACCGAGGAGGCCACCCGCCGGATCGAACAGACCCCGGGGGCGGTGGAGGTGGTGCCCGACACCGTCTGGCGCGACACCGCCGCCACCACCATGAAGGACATGCTGGACTACACCCCTGGCGTCCTGATCCAGCCGAAATGGGGCGAGGATTCCCGCCTGTCGATCCGCGGCTCCGGCCTGTCGCGCAACTTCCACATGCGCGGTATCCACCTGTACCAGGATGGAATCCCGATGAACGCCGCCGACGGCGGCGCCGACTTCCAGGAGCTGGACCCGACCGCCTATCGCTATGTGGAGGTCTACAAGGGCGGCAACGCCCTGCGCTACGGCGCCAATGCCCTGGGTGGGGCGATCAATTTCGTCACGCCGAGCGGGCATGACGCCGGCCCGGCAGAGGGGCGCCTGGACGTGGGCAGCTTCGGCTTCCGCCGGATGCAGCTCAGCAGCGGCGCTGCCGAGGGCGACGTGGACGGCTATGTCACCGGCTCGTTCCTGACCCTGGACGGCTACCGTGACCATAGCGGCGGCGAGTCGAAGCGGGCGTCGGGCAATGTGGGCTGGCGGCTGAGCGACAATGCCGAGACGCGCTTCTACCTGAACGTCACCGACATCCAGCAGGACATCCCGGGATCGGTGACCAAGCAGGCGGCACTGACCGATCCGAAGACGGCGGCGGCGGGGAACCTGCGTCTCGACTATCAGCGGAACATGGAATCGGTGCGGTTCGCCAACAAAACCACCGTCGAGATCGACAACACGGTGGCGGAGTTCGGCGGGTACGCGATCAACAAGAACCTGATCCACCCGATCTTCCAGTATCTCGACTACACCTATAACGATGTCGGCGCCTTCGCCCGGGCGACCAACGAGCACAGCCTGTTCGGCCACGGCAATACGCTGACCTTCGGGGTGAACGTGTTCGGCGGCTGGCTCGACAACCGTCAGTACGTGAACAACGGCGGCAGCAAGGGCGCGCTGCTCTCCGGTTCCGAGGACCGGTCGCTGAACGTGACCGGCTATGCGGAGAATGGGTTCGACCTCACCCCCGACCTGACCCTTGTGACCGGCGTCCAACTCGTCCACGCCAACCGCGAGCGGGTCGACGAGGTGGACGACGCCAACGACACGTCCGGCGAGGCCGACTACAACTTCATCAACCCGAAGATCGGCCTGCTGTGGCAGGTCGATCCGGACTGGCAGGTGTTCACCAACGTCTCGCGCAGCGGCGAGGCGCCAACGTTCAGCGAGGTCAGCTTCGCCTCCGGCACGACCCTGCTGGACATCAAGCCGCAATACGCCACGACCTTCGAGATCGGCACCCGCGGCAGACGGGAAGA
The DNA here is from genome assembly GCF_965223715.1 of Thalassobaculum sp. GTDB lineage: Bacteria > Pseudomonadota > Alphaproteobacteria > Thalassobaculales > Thalassobaculaceae > Thalassobaculum. The sequence goes on from NZ_OZ245012.1 coordinate 4,954,013, forward strand.
CTTCACCTGGGATCTGGCGGTCTACCGGGCGCACCTGGAGAACGAGTACCAGTATTTCGATCTCGGCGGCGGCAACTACCGTGTGGTGAACGCCGACGAGACGATCCACCAGGGCATCGAGGCGGCGGTCGGCTGGGCACCGGTCAAGGGGCTGTTCACCGATGGACCGAACCCGGACCGGCTGTGGATCAATACCGCCTATACCTTCAGCGACTTCCGCTTCGACGACGACCCGACCTATGGCGACAACGACCTGCCGGGCGCGCCGCGGCATTTCCTGCGGGCCGAGCTGCTCTACAAGAGCCCGCATGGCTTCTACGCCGGGCCGAACGTGGAGTGGGTGCCCGAGGCCTACTATGTCGACAACGAGAACACCCAGGACACCGAGGCCTATGCCCTGCTCGGCTTCAAGGCCGGCTACGAGTATTCGGAGCACCTGTCGTTCTTCGTCGACGCGCGCAACCTGACCGACGAGGAGTACATCGCGACCACCAGCGTGGCCGCGACGGCGACCACGAGCTCTGCGCTGTATGAGCCGGGAGTGGGTCGCGCGGTCTATGCCGGACTGCGCCTGCGCTGGTGAGGCGGAGGGCCGGCGGCGTGCGGACGTCGCCGGCCTTGCTGCCGGATCGCAGCTAATCCTTTCTTCATAAATAGGCTTTAACCTCCACATAGAACCAATCGTTCACATGAACGATCACGCACCGTTACGCGAGGTCACGCTTCATCGCCGGACTGAGTCGGCGACAGCGCTCCGCTCCGGTGCAGTGTCCGAGGCAGGTAAGGCCGGTGTCCATCCGAGAGAACAACGCAATTCTGGCGCTTCGTGAAAGCTGGCCCGGGGCCTTCCTGGTGAAGGAGCCGGTGCGCGACATGCGCCAGGAGGCGGATCGGGTGGCGGCCGGGCTGGTGCAGGGTGACCGCACCGAGCTCGACCGGCTGTTCGAGAGCATGGACAGCAGCGCCCCCGAGCTGGTCTGGTCGCCGGCCTCGGGTGACCTCTCCTGCGACATCCTTGCCTTCCTGCGGCACTACTGGGCCGAGCGCCGGCGCGGCGCCGAGCTGCCCCTGTCGCGCGAGATCGACGCCTTGGATCTGGTCCCCGCCCTCGGCTACATCATGCTGATGGAGCCCCTGGAGGGCGGCAGCGACTTCCTCTACCGGGTCTACGGCTCGCGGATCGTCGACTATTCGAAGACCGAGATGACCGGCAAGCGGGTCTGGGATGTGCCCTCGCCGCTGGTCGCGGCGTATTTCGCGGCGTCCTATCGGGCGGTCTGCATCCGGCGGGAACCGCTCTACACCTTCCACCGCTCCCGGCTTGCCCAGTTCCATGCCCAGTGGGAGCGGCTGATCCTGCCCTTCGTGAACGAGCAGGGTGACGTCACCCGGCTGCTGGTCGGCAACGTGCCGAGCCTGCAGCGCTAGGGAGAGGCGGCGAGCCGGGTAGGTGGGCCCGGCTCGCCCCTTTCCTGTCTTCTAAAGCCAATCGCTTAGAGGACGATTCACGGTTCAGATCGCGTCGATCTGAACCGATCGTGCTCTATCAGGCGTGCGGCGTCAGGATCTGGCGCACCGCCTCGCCGGACACCAGCTTGTCGAAGCCCCTGTTCACCCCGTCGAAGCCCACATGCTCGCCGATCAGCTGGTCGACGGGCAGGCGGCCCTGGCGGAACGCCTCCAGATATTTCGGGATGTCGCGCACCGGCACGCAGGAGCCCATGTAGCTGCCGCGCACGGCGATCTCGCGGCTGACCAGATCGGCCGCCGGGATCGGGAAGTCCTCGCCCTGGGGCGACAGGCCGACCGTGACGAGCTGGCCGCCGGTCTTCAGCACGTCGTAGCCGGTCTTCAGCGCCGGGATCACGCCCGCGCCCTCCAGCGAGACGTCCACGCCGCCGCCGGTCAGGTCCTTGATCTGCTGGACATGGTCCGGCTCGCGGGCGTCGACCGTGTGATGGGCGCCGAGCTGGCGGGCGAGGCCGAGCTTGGCCGGGTTGATGTCGACGGCGATCACCTGGGCCGCCCCGCCGAGAATGGCGCCGAGCATGGCCGAGAAGCCGACGCCGCCGAGGCCGATCACGGCGACCTTGTCGCCCGGCGCCACACGGGCGGCGTTCAGGGCCGCCCCCACGCCGGTCATCACCGCGCAGCCGAAGATGGCGGCGGTCTCCAGCGGGATGTCGCCGTCGATCTTCACCACCGAGCCGCGGTCGACCACGGCGTATTCGGCGAAGCAGGACACGCCGGTCTGGTGGTTGATCGGGTTGCCCTTGGCATCCTTCAGGCGCTTGCCGCCGCCCATCAGGTCGCCCTTGGCGCGGGCCACCGCATGGGCCTCGCAGATCTGCGGCCGACCCTCCTGGCAGCGCGCGCACCGGCCGCAGGAGGCGGAGAACTGGAAGACGACCGGATCGCCCGCCTTGATGTCGCGGATGCCGGGGCCGACCTCCACGACCTCGCCGGCGCCCTCATGGCCGAGCACGACCGGCAGCGGGCGGGGGCGCGAGCCGTTGATCACCGACAGGTCGGAGTGGCACAGGCCGGCGCCGACGATCTTGACCAGCAGCTCGCCCGGGCCCGGCGGATCCAGCTCCACCTCTTCGATGGCCAGGGGGGTGCTTTTGACATAGGGCATCTCGGCCCCGATCTCGCGCAGGACGCAGGCACGCATCTTCATCTGAATTTTCCTCCGGGCGTCGTGGACGACGTCTATGTTTGATGGATTGGGTTTGATGGATTGGCCACGAGCCTATCGCGCCGCACGGAGCCCCGCCAGCCATCGAAATCGGCCGCGGTCGGAGCCGCGGGTTCAGCGCAGCGGATGCAGGGTCAGCGCGAACTGGTCGGCGAAGGCCCAGTCGGCGAGGTCCGGGACGTCGACCTGCACGGAGGTGACCCGGTGCGGATCCTCCTTGCCGTCGAACTCCTCGAACAGCGCCCGGGCATCCGCCGCATCGGCCATGTAGGGCGACAGGATGAAGCCGGCCCGGGCGATCCCGGGGATCAGCCGGTGCCGGCGCTCCGACCCGTCGGCCAGGGTGACCGCGATCTCCACCGTCGGCATCTGGTGCAGCAGGGTGAGAAGACGGCCGGCCGCCGACAGCCGCAGGTCGATGGTCGCCAGGATCGGACCGTCCAGCGCCGGCAGCTCGACACGCTGCCCCGGTCGCGTCGGCAGGGTCTCGCCCGGCCCGACCCCGTCCGGCGCGTCCTCGGCCCGGCGACGCAGCACCAGCACGTCGATCTTGCCGTCCAGGTGCTGCACCGGCCCGATCCGGCGGACGGCCTCGTAGCGGCGCATCAGCACCGGCCAGAGCGGCCCACCGGCCAGGCTGGGATAGCGGTTGTCGATCGAGCCGGGCGCCAGGAGCATCGTCTGCGGGGCGTCGTCGCCTTCCAGGAACCGGCGGTTGGCCTCGATCAGGGCGGCCGTGTAGGTCGAATACTCCTGGAACACCGGCCGCGGCGCGTAGGTCGCGGTACCGGCGAGGTCGGCGGCGATCAGCGCGCCCTGGATGGACGGCACGGTGTCGACCCGGCCGAGGCCCTCGGGCAAGGCGTTGCGCATGCGGATCCTGTCGAGGACGGCGTTGCGCTGGGCCTGTCGCTCGGCGGCCCAGCCGGACGGGTCGGCGATCAGGCGGGCGCCGGTCACGAGCGTGCCGATCGGGTTGTCCACCAAGGCCTGCCGCACCAGCCCGCCGAGACTGAAGCCCGGCGCGATCGACAACCGTATCGGGGTGAGCAGGGCGACGCACAGGGCCACCGCCATCAGCAGCCGGGAGAGCCAGCCGTCCCGCAGGATCGCCGCCACCAGGACGCCGGCGATCCCCAGGCAGCTCCAGGCGGTCAGGCTATGCAGGTCGTGGCGGGTGAAGCCGGCCTTGTAGGTGACGAACCAGAACACCGCCAGCGCCAGCAGCATCAGCCGCACCGACCGGTCTTGCAGCGCCTGCTCCCGCACCGCCTGGACGATCAGGAGACCCAGGATGGCGACGCTGGCGGCGAGGAAGGCGGCAAGCTCGATCGCCCGCAGGGCGCTGAACACCGCCATCGCCCGGCTGAAGCCGGAGGCGACGTCCAGGCTGAGGGCGACGAAATCCGGCAGGGCGGCGATGGGCTGTCCCGCGGCGGTATAGGCCAGCAGGGCGCCGGCCACCAGAAAGGGGGTGAGCACCGGCGGGCGGCGCTGGGTCATCCGGTCGATATCGACGATCTCCAGCAGGACCAGCGCCAGCACCGCGAAGGTCGTCTTGATCAGGGCGGCGAACCCGCAATAGGCGGCGACCGCCAGCAGGTACCACAGGGCGGACCGCTCGGCGCCGCGGGCATGCACCAGCACCGCCAGCACGGGCAGCAGGAAGTAGGCGCTGTCCGTGGAAAAGGGGAGGGCGAGGGCGACGGCCACCAGCACGGCCCCGATCTGCCAGGTCCGCGCGTGCTCCAGCAGCAGGGCGACGCCGAGGCCGATGAGCAGCGCCCGGACCGCCGAGGCGGCCAGCAGGCCGGCGGCCAGGTCCGGATGGAAGATTCGCTGGAAGTGATAGCCGAAGGGACCGAAGGTGAAGACGATGTCCCGGCCCCACTGCCAGCCGCGCAGGAAGGCCTGCTCCATCACCAGCCCCCAGGACGGGTCGAGCCCGTCTCCCGGCATCGACAGGGTGAGCGGGGCGAGCACCAGGAAGATCGCGACGACGATCCCACCCAGGGCCAGTCGGTGGCGCAGGCCCGCGGTCACGCCACGATCACCCGCAGATACTCCGCGATGCCGCGCCCGTGGTCCCATTGCCGGGGATAGCCGAGCGACACCTCCTCGAAGCGGGTGTCGCCGCGCATGTCGGTGCGCCGGGTGTGCAGGTGGCCGGTCACCACCGCATAGGCGTTGAAGCGGCTGTGCCAGTCCTCGGTGCGCACTGTGCCGCACCAGGGGGTGAAGCGCGGCACGCGGGGAATGCGCACCAGGTCCCGGCGCAGCGGCCAGTGGTTCACCAGGACGGTGCGGGCGCCGGCGGGGATCTCCGCGTGCAGGCGCTTCTCGGTCTGCGCCAGCCGGGCGTGGCACCAGGCGATGCGGGTCTCGTGAGGGGCCGGCGAGAGCAGGATCTCGTCGCTGCAGACGTTGTGGGTTTCCTCCGCCCATTCGACCACCGAGTCGAGCGGCACGTCGTCGGGCCGGAAGCTGTAGTCGTAGAGCAGGAACATCGGCGCGATGGCCAGTTGCCCGACCCCGTGCGGCACCGGTCCGGGCCAAAGCGGGAAGGGATCCTCCGGCGTGACGACGCCGACCGCCCGCGCCCGGGCGACCAGCGCCTCGTAGCGGGCGACCCCCACCGGCTCGTCGGCGCTCGGTCGCGACCAGAGTTCATGGTTGCCGGGCACCCAGATCACCTTGGCGAACCGGTCGGCGAGCAGGGCGAGCGCGTCGGCCACCATGTCGATCCGCTCGGCCACGTCCCCGGCGACGATCAGCCAGTCGTCGGGATGTGGCGGCAGCGCGTCCAGCGCCTCGCGGTTGACCGCGCCCGCCAGGTGCAGGTCGGAGATCGCCAGCAGCCGCATCCGCCCGCTCCTCGCCGCTCAGCGGTAGGGGTCGTCGGAGGTCAGGAAGCCCTTCACATACCGCCGGACCCCTTCCTCCAGGCTGGTGAACTGGTCCGGGTATCCCGCCTCGCGCAGCCGGTCCATGCGGGCCTGGGTGAAGTACTGGTAGCGGTCGCGGATCGCCTCGGGCATCTCGATGAACTCGATCCGCTCCTCCTGGCCCAGGGCGGAGAACACGGCGCGGGCGAGATCGGCGAAGCTGCGCGCCGCCCCGGTGCCCAGGTTGAAGATGCCGTTCACCTTCGGCGTCTCCAGCAGCCACAGCATCACCCGCACGCAGTCGTCCACATAGACGAAGTCGCGGAGCTGGCCGCCATCGGGATAGTCCGGATGATGCGAGGTGAAGAGCTTGGCCGGTTCGCCGGCGGCGATCTTCGGGGTGATCTGGGCGATCACGCTCTTCATCGTGTCCTTGTGGTACTCGTTGGGTCCGTAGACGTTGAAGAACTTCAGGCCGACCCATTGCGGCGGATGCACGCCGGCCGCCGCCATCTTCACCGCCTGGCGGTCGAAGGCGTGCTTGGACCAGCCATAGGCGTTCATCGGCCGCAGGGTGGCGAGACCGTCGGCGCTGTCGTCATCGTCGAACCCGGCCTCGCCGTTGCCGTAGGTGGCGGCCGAGGAGGCGTAGATCATCCGGGTGCGGGTCTCGGCACACCAGTGCCAGAGCCGCTTCGGCAGGGTGATGTTCTCGCGCACGATCAGGTCGGCATCGCGCTCGGTCGTCGCCGAGATCGCGCCCATGTGGAAGATCGTGTCCACGTCGCCCCGGTGGTCGTTCAGGAACTCGAAGATGTCCTCCGGCGGGACGATGGCGGCGAGGTCGCGCTTGGCGATGTTGCGCCACTTGTCGTCGGTGCCCAGCCGGTCGACCACGACGATGTCTCCACCGACGGCCTCTTCCAGCCCGGCGACGAGGTTGGACCCGATGAAACCGGCGCCGCCGGTGACGATGATCATGGCTGGGATAGGCTCCTGGACGGACGGATCTGCATTCGCCGACACGCTACACGAACGCCTCGCGAGGCCCAACGGTTTGCGCCGAGTTTCAGTCGCCATCCCGGACGAGACCGTCCCGGATTTAATCCGGGATTGATCCGGGCTCGGGCCGGGACCCGGCGATGGCCGCAGGGAACTTGATCCTGATTTGCATCAGGATGACGGGGAGGGGGGAGACTAAGACTTTGCCGTAGTCCTGACGCAAGTCAGGACCAAGCCTCCGTCGCCCGGAGAAAGGGCGAAAGCGCGCTCGGACAACCCCATCCTTGATCCCGCGTGCCACCGGTGACATATCCACATGGTCCAGGAGGTGAGCCATGCAGACCCGCAGCCGTTTGTTCGACGATCTCGCCCGTGTCGCCAACGGGGCGCTGAGTGCGGCGGCCGGTGTGCGCGCCGAGATCGAGCAGCTCGTCCACCAGCAGTTCGAGCGCTTCCTGGCCGACCGCGACCTGGTCACCCGCGAGGAGTTCGAGGCGGTGGAAGCCATGGCCGCCAAGGCGCGCCGCGAGCAGGCCGCCCTGGAGACGCGCATCGCCGAGCTGGAGGCCAAGCTGGGCGAGGCGAAGAAGACCGCGCCGAAGCGCAAGGCCGCCAGCGGCGACCGCCGCCGGGCCTCCACCACGGCCACCCGCCGGGCCGCCACGCGCAAGACCAAGGCCGACGAAACGCCGACCAAAGACGAGTGATTCGTCGGGTTTTCGGCCCGGCTCTCGCACCTGCGGGAGCCGTGTGACCGAACCGTGTCATTGCCCACGGCGCGGGTAATCCCCCGAAATCAATGCCTTCCGGCACGCGCTGAATATCGCGTGTGAAGCCTCTCGCGTACGCAAAATCTTGTGTTGAATGGGCGACTCCAGTTTGTGAGGCTATTCATCGTGGTGATTCGGCGGCCCACACCACAAGATGTGGCCGACCTGAGCAGAGTGTCGTCCGCTCTTTTCCGACCCCGGGCCGCCCCGACGCGCCGGTTCGCGCGCCAAAGGGGGACCATCCCGACATGTCGGTCACCTATGTCGACTCCACCGTCGTCCATCAGAACCCGCTGGATCTGCTCGAGGAGCTGGTCGGGGCCAACGAATGGGCCTTCGATCGCGCCGGTTCCGATGAAATGGCCGTGGAGATCTCCGGTCGCTGGTGCGACTACCGACTGTACTTCCTGTGGCAGGAGGACCTGGGCGCGCTGCATTTCTCCTGCCTGCTGGAGAGCAAGGTTCCGGTGGAGAAGCGGCGGGAGGTCAGCGTGCTGCTCACCCTGCTGAACGAGAAGCTCTGGCTCGGTCATTTCGATCTCGGCTCCGACGACGGGGTGCCGCTGTACCGCCACACCCTGCTGGTGCGCGGCACCGGCGGCGTCTCGGTGGAGCAGATGGAGGATCTCGTGGAAGTCGCCCTGAGCGAGGCGGAGCGGTTCTTCCCGGCCTTCCAGTTCGTGATCTGGGGCGGTAAGACGGCGGAGGAGGCGGTGGCCGCTTCCATGCTCGACGTCGCCGGAGAAGCCTGACAGCCTTTCCAGCGCGACTGCTGACAAGAAAAGGCTGAGGAAATGTCCAAACCCCTGGTGCTCATCGGCTGCGGCAAGATGGGCGGAGCGATGCTGGCCGGCTGGCTGGAAAGCGGAGAAGCGGCCGGCGGCGTCCATGTCGTGGAACCCCATGCCCAGGCGATGGGCGATCTGGCCAAGCGCAAGGGCGTGACGGTCTACGACAGCGCCGACGCCCTGCCGGGCGATCTCAAGCCGAGTGTGGTGATCCTCGCGGTGAAGCCGCAGATGATGGACGAGGCCCTGGTGCCGCTGGCGACGCTGGCCGGCTCCGGCGCCTATTTCCTGTCGATCGCCGCCGGCAAGACCATCGGCTATTTCGAGAAGAAGCTGGGGGCGTCGGCGCCGATCGTGCGGGCGATGCCGAACACCCCGGCGGCTGTCGGTCGGGGCATCACCGCCTATGTCGCCAACGACCATGTCTCCGCCGACCAGAAGGCCCAGGCGCACCGGCTGCTGGAGGCGGTGGGCGAGGCCGTGGAAGCCGAGACCGAGGACCAGATCGACGCGGTGACCGCGCTGTCGGGCGGCGGACCGGCCTATGTGTTCCTGCTGATCGAGACCCTGGCGGCGGCCGGGGTGAAGGCGGGCCTGCCCGAGGACATGGCCATGCGCCTGGCCCGGGTGACGGTGTCCGGCTCCGGCGAGCTGGCGCGCCAGTCGTCGGAGGAGGCCTCGCAGCTCCGCATCAATGTCACCAGCCCGGGCGGCACGACGGCCGAGGCGCTGAAGGTGCTGATGGCCGAGGGGACCGGCATCCAGCCGATCTTCGACGCCGCGATCGCCGCCGCCACCGCCCGCTCCAAGGAACTGGCGGGCTGACTCCCACCCGCCGGCTTCTTGAGACACGTGTCTTGATGCCGGGCTGCGAGGGGACATATCCATCCTATGACCGACGCAACCGACATGGCGGGCCAGCCCGCGACGGCTTCCGATCTGCTGGCCGACGCCGCGCTGGAGATCGCCGGCACCGAGGGTTGGCGGTCGGTGACCCTGGCCGGCGCAGCGGCGCGGGCGGGCATCGATCCGCTCACCGCCCGGCGCACCCTGCGCTGCAAGGCCGGACTGCTGGCGGCGATCTCTTCCCGGGTCGATGCCGCCATGGTGGCCGCCCTGGACGAGGATGCGACCGATCCGGCGATCCCGGTGCGCGACCGGCTGTTCGAGGCGTTGATGGCGCGGCTGGACTTCGTGGCCGCGAACCGGGCGGCCTTCGTGTCGATTCTCGACGGTCTGCCGCGCGATCCGGGCACGGCCCTGGCCAGCCTGCCGAGTCTGGGCCGGTCCATGGCGCGCACCCTGGACGCGGTGGGTGACCGCACCGCACCGCCCTTCGGTCCGCTGAAGGTGAAGGGGTTGGCACTGGTGTGGCTGGCGACTCTGCGGGTCTGGCACGGCGACGACAGCCCGGACATGGCCGCCACCATGAAGGCGCTGGATGGTTATCTCGCCCGGGCCGAAGAGATGGCAAATACCTTCATCCCGGGGGCAAGGGTGGTTAACGCCCCGGCCGAGGCCCAGGAGCCGGTGTAACCGAACCGACTTCTAACTTGCGGGCCGGGATGACGCTGGGTAAGGTCGCGCCGCTTCTCCCGGGTGCCTATCCGCCCCGCCCGTTATCTCGTCGGTAGGTCCATGTCGACACGCGCCCCGAAGATCCTGGCCTGCAATTCCAACAGGCCCCTGGCCGAGGCCATTTCCGCCTATCTGAACCTGCCGCTGACCAAGGCGGATATCCGACGGTTCTCCGACATGGAGGTCTTCGTGGAGATCCAGGAGAACATCCGTGGCGAGGACGTGTTCGTGGTGCAGTCCACGAGCTATCCGGCCAACGACAACCTGATGGAGCTGCTGGTCACGCTGGACGCCCTGCGCCGCAGCTCGGCAAGGCGCATCACGGCAGTGATCCCGTATTACGGCTATGCCCGCCAGGACCGTAAGTCCGGCCCGCGCACGCCGATCTCCGCCAAGCTGGTCGCCAACCTGATCACCAAGGCCGGCGCCGACCGCGTTCTGACGATCGACCTGCACGCCGGTCAGATCCAGGGCTTCTTCGACATTCCGACCGACAACCTGTTCGCCGCCCCGGTGTTCATCGACGACATCAAGGCGCGCTACGGCGACGAGAAGCTGGTCGTGGTCTCTCCCGACGTGGGTGGCGTGGTCCGCGCCCGCGCGGTGGCCAGCCGCATCCATGCCGACCTCGCCATCATCGACAAGCGGCGCGAGCGCGCCGGCGTGTCGGAGGTGATGAACATCATCGGCGACGTGGACGGCCGGCGCTGCGTGCTGGTGGACGACATCGTCGACAGCGGCGGCACGCTCTGCAACGCCGCCGAGGCTCTGATCCAGGCCGGGGCGATCTCCGCCGACGCCTACATCACCCACGGCGTGCTGTCCGGCGGTGCCGTGGCACGCGTGACCTCCTCGCCGCTGACCTCGCTGGTCACCACGGACTCGATCCAGGCGACCGAGGCGGTGCGGGTGGCCCACAACATCCGCAAGCTGACCGTCGCCCCGCTTCTGGGCGAGGCGATCCAGCGGATCAGCGAAGAGCGCTCGGTCTCCAGCCTGTTCAACTGACCACCTTGGTCGCCTGAGTCGAAATTCGGCGGATAACCGCCGTTTGGGGTGGCGCGGAACGAGGTTTCGCGCTATACGCCCCGCCTTGTCCGCCCGGCACCCCTGGAGGCCGGGCCTTTCATAGGAGAGTAGCATGGCTGACGTTGCCACGTTGAACGCCAGCGTGCGCGATCGGGTCGGTAAGGGGTCCGCCCGGGCTGCGCGTCGCGAGGGGTTCGTCCCCGCCGTTATCTACGGCGACAAGAAAGATCCGCTGCCGATTCAGATCGAGAAGCGTGAACTCGACAAGCTGCTGAAAAAGCCGGGATTCTTCTCCCACCTGGTCGACCTCAAGGTCGGGTCGGAGAGCCACCGTGTCCTGCCGCGCGACCTGCAGCAGCACCCGGTGAACGACTTTGCCTGGCATGTCGACTTCCTGCGCGTGTCGGCCACCAGCGAGCTGACCGTCGATGTCCCGGTCGAGTTCATCAACGAAGACAAGGCCCCGGGCCTGAAGCGTGGCGGCGTGCTGAACGTCGTGCGCCACACCGTCGAGATGAACTGCCGCGCCGACAACATCCCGGAGAAGCTGGTCGTCGACCTGACCGGTCTCGCAATCGGCGATTCCGTGCACATCTCCGCGATCACGCTGCCGGCCGGTGCGACCCCGGTGATCGATGACCGCGACTTCACCGTCGCCACCATCGCGTCGCCGACCGTCGTCGCCGAGGCCGACGCCGAAGAGACCGCCGCCGCCGAGGAAGCCAAGGCCGAGGCCGAGGACGCCGAAGAGGACGAGGGCGAGGAGGAGAGCGAGGAGAACTGATCTCCCCGCCTCATCCGCACGAGCCTCGGCGCCCGCGATCCAGACCCCGGATCGCGGGCGCTGGCATTTTGAGCCCGATCTTTACGACGCGCGAGGATCCCCATGCTGCTGTTCGTCGGCCTCGGCAATCCCGGACCGAAATACGAGGGCAACCGCCACAATATCGGCTTCATGGCCGTGGAGGAGATCGCCCGCCGCTACAGCTTCGGCCCCTGGCGCGCCCGCTTTCAGGGCCTGGCCAGCGAGGGCGTGATCGCCGGCGAGAAGGTCATGGTGCTGAAGCCGATGACCTTCATGAACGAGAGCGGCCGGGCGGTCGGCGAGGCGGTGCGGTTCTTCAAGCTGCCGGTGGACGCGGTCTCCGTGTTCTACGACGAACTCGACCTCGCGCCCGGCAAGATGCGGCTGAAGCGCGGCGGCGGCTCCGGCGGCCATAACGGCATCCGCGACATCGACCGCCATATCGACACCAACTACCGCCGGGTCCGGCTCGGCATCGGCCATCCGGGCGACAAGAACAAGGTCCACAGCTACGTGCTCTCCGACTTCGCCAAGGCGGAGAAGGGCGCGTGGCTGGAGACCCTGCTCGACGCGGTGGCCCGGGAGGTGGGCGAACTGGTGCGCGGCGACGAGGCGCGGTTCATGAGCCTGGTGGCCCATGCCGTGTTCCCCCCGCCGCCGAAACCGGCTAAACCCGCGCCGGACAAGACGAGCGACACACCGAAAAACTCTCCAGCCAGCGACGGAGCGTGAGCCCATGGGCTTCAACTGCGGCATCGTCGGCCTGCCGAATGTCGGCAAGTCGACGCTTTTCAACGCGCTGACCGCCACCGCGGCGGCCGAGGCGGCGAACTACCCGTTCTGCACGATCGAGCCGAATACCGGCCGGGTCGCGGTGCCGGATCAGCGCCTGGACGAGCTGGCGAAGATCGCCAAGTCGGCCAAGATCCTGCCGACCCAGATCGAGTTCGTGGACATCGCCGGCCTGGTGAAGGGAGCGAGCAAGGGCGAAGGGCTGGGCAACCAGTTCCTTGCCAATATCCGCGAGACCCACGCCATCATCCACGTGCTGCGCTGCTTCGAGGGCGAGGTCACCCATGTGGACGGCTCGGTCGACCCGATCCGCGACGCCGAGACCGTCGAGACCGAGCTGATGCTGGCCGATCTGGAGAGCGTGGAGAAGCGTATCCCGGCGCTGGAGAAGCGGGTGCGCGGCCAGGACAAGGAAGCCAAGGCGCTGATGCCGCTGATGCAGCGGGTCGCCGAGGTGCTGCGCGACGGCAAGCCCGCCCGGGTGATGCTGGCCGACCTGGACGCCGAGGAGACCCGGCTGTTCGCCCAGATGCAGCTTCTGACCGCCAAGCCGGTGCTCTACGTGTGCAACGTGGAGGAGGAGAATGCCGGGACCGGCAACGCGCTGTCGGCCAAGGTCGCCGAGAAGGCCGCCGCCGAGGGCACCGAAGCCGTCGTGATCTCCGCCGCCATCGAGGCCGAGATCGCCCAGCTCTCCGATCCGGCGGAGAAGCAGGAGTTCCTGGACAGCCTGGAGCTGGACGAGCCCGGCCTGACCAAGCTGATCCGCGCCGGCTACAAGCTGCTCAACCTGCTGACCTTCTTCACCGTCGGACCGAAGGAGGCGCGGGCCTGGACCGTGCGCCGCGGGGCGAAGGCGCCCGAAGCCGCCGGCGAGATCCACACCGATTTCCAGCGCGGCTTCATCCGGGCCGAGACCATCTCCTACGCCGACTACGTCGCCACCGGCGGCGAGCAGGGGGCCAAGGACGCCGGCAAGATGCGGGTGGAAGGCTCCGAATACGTGGTGCAGGATGGCGACGTCTTCCATTTCCGCTTCAACGTCTGATCACTGAAAACCGGGGGAAACACCATGGCCGACACGCTCAAGCTGAAGGCTTCCGACGGTCACGCCTTCGACGCCTATCTCGCCCAGCCGTCCGGCAAGCCGCGCGGCGGTCTGGTGGTGATCCAGGAGATCTTCGGCGTGAACAGCCACATGAAGAGCGTGGCCGACGCCTATGCCGAGGACGGTTACCTGGCGATCTGCCCGGCGCTGTACGACCGCTACAAGCCGGGCATCGAGCTCGGCTATGACGAGGATGACGTGACCGAGGGACGCGAGATTCGCGCCAAGGTCGGCAATGACGACCCGCTGCTGGACATCGCGGCGGCCGCCGACGCCGTGCGTTCGGCCGGCCGGGTCGGCGTGGTCGGTTACTGCTGGGGCGGCACCCTGACCTGGCTCGCGGCGACCAAGCTCGACGGCTTCTCCGTCGCCTCCAGCTATTACGGCGGCGGAATCGGCGGTCTGGTCGATCTGCAGCCGAAATGCCCGGTGATCTTCCATTTCGGCGAGCAGGACCACGCCATCCCGATGGACGAGGTGGAGAAGCTTCGCAAGGCTCATCCGGACCTGCCGGTGCATGTCTATCCGGCCGGCCACGGCTTCAACTGCGACGCCCGCGGCAGCTACGAGCCGAAGAGTGCCGAGATCGCCCGCGAGCGCACCCTGCAGTTCTTCAAGCAGCATATGGGCTGAGGCCCAGCGGGACTTCCGCCCGCCGCCCATGCGGCCTAGTGTTGCCGTATGGGGAGAGGTGCCGAGGACGGCGGGTGGCCGACCGACTGCGCCCAGTGTTTCGGTCTGTGCTGCATCGCGCTTGCCCATCAGCCGGCGGCCGGGTTTCCGGCCGTCAAGGCGCCGGACTCCGTCTGCTGCCATCTGACCGCCGAGTTCCGCTGCGCCGTCTTCGAGCGGCTGGAGGCGGCCGGCTACCCCATATGCCGGGCCTATGACTGCTTCGGGGCCGGCCCCGTCGTCAGCGCGCGGATGCGGGCCGAGTGGGGGCCGTGGACGCCGGCGATGGTCGCCGGTGCGGCGGGTCACCTCGCCGGTTTCCGGGAGCTGGCGCGGCTGCGGATGCTGATCACCGCTCTGCGTCGCGAGGGATCGGCGGACGCCGAAGCGCTTGCCGACCGCCTCGATCCGGTCGCCGACGCCTTCCGCCGGACCGGCCGGGTCGAGATCGATGCGGAGACCGCGCAGTTCATGCGTTGGCACGAGCCCTTGATCTCGGCCATTCTGGCACCGCTCAAAGAACAGACGAAAAGCAGGGAGGGACCATGAGCGGTCTTGAAGGCAAGGTCGCCGTCATCACCGGTGCGACCAGCGGAATCGGTCTCGCCACGGCCGAGGCGCTGTCGGCGCGCGGGGTGAAGCTGGTGCTGCACGGCCGCCGCGGCGAGATCCTGCAGGCCCATGCCGCCCGGCTCCCGAACTGCGAGGTGCTGGCCGGCGACATCGCCGATCCCGCCACCCCCGACGCCCTGGTCGAGCTGGCGATGAAGCGCTTCGGGCGGATGGACATCGCCTTCGCCAATGCCGGGCTGATCGCCAGCGGGCCGGTCGACGACATCGACCTGGACGCCATGTCGGACATGCTGCGGGTCAATATCGACGCCACCTTCCGCTTCGCCTACACCGCGCTGCGCCACATGAAGAAGGCGGGCGGCGGCGACATGCTGTTCACCGGCTCGGTGCTGGGCACCAAGACGCGGCCGAATGCCGGCGCCTACGCGGCGACGAAATACGCCATCGAGGCCCTGGCGGAATCCCTGCGGATGGAGTTGGCGGGCACCGGCGTGCGCGTGGCGGTGGTCGAGCCGGGGTTGGTGCGCACCGACCTGCACCGGGACTACGAGGTTCGGCCGGAGGTCAGCCAGGGCGTGCCGCAGCCGCTCACCCCCGCGGACGTGGCCCGGGCCGTGGTCTTCGCGGTGGAGCAGCCCGCTTCGGTGCTGGTCCCGCGGATCATGGTCCTGCCGTCCAGCCAGAACGTCTGAGGAAACGCCCATGAAGATCACCGGCCTGCGAACCCGCGCCATCGAGATCCCGTTCGACATGCCCATCGGCACCGCCATCCACCGGATCGAGGGTGTCGCCGGCCTGCTGGTCTGGCTCGACACCGACGAGGGCATCACCGGCGAGAGCTACCTCTGGGCCATCGGCAAACACCGGCTCCCTGTGCTGGACGCCATCACCCGGATGCTGGGCGAGCGGATGATCGGCCGGGACCCGCGCGACACCACCGCCCGCTTCGACGAGATGTGGGGCGAGATCAACTTCCTCGGCCATAAGGGCGTGTCGCTGTTCGGCATCGCCGCCATCGACTGGGCCTGCTGGGACATCCTCGGCCAGTCGCTCGGCGCCTCGGTCTCCCGCCTGCTGGGGCGCCGGCGCGACCGGGTGCGGACCTATGCCTCCGGCGGTCTCTGGGCGTCGATGACGATCCCCGAGCTTCAGGCCCAGGCCCGCGACTTCCTCGACCAGGGCTTCCAGGCCATGAAGATGCGCATTGGCAAGCCGGATATCGGCGAGGATATCGAGCGGGTCGCCGCCGTCCGCGACGCCATCGGCCCGCATGTGGAGTTGATGGCCGATGCCAACCAGGGCCTCACGGTATCTCACGCCATCCGGCTCGGCCGGCGGCTGGAGGAGTTCAAGCTGGTCTGGTTCGAGGAGCCGGTGCAGGCCTACGACCTGGAGGGCTCGGCCCGGGTGGCCGCCGAGATCGACACGCCGATCGCCAGCGGCGAGACCGAATACGGCCGTTACGGCTTCCGCGACATGCTGGAGCGCAAGTCGGCCGACGTGCTGATGCCCGACCTGGAGCGGGTCGGCGGCATCACCGAGTGGATCCGCGTCGCCAACATGGCCGCCGCCTACGACGTGCCGGTCAGCCCGCACCTGTTCACCGAGCACTGCCTGCAGATCTGCGGTGCCGTGTCGAACATCAACTACGCCGAACACATGCCCTGGTTCCGGCCGCTGTTCAGCGAGCAGGTCGAGCTGGTGGACGGCGATCTGCTGATCCCCGACGTGCCGGGCCTGGGCTTCCGCTTCGATCCGGACGCGGTAGAAAGGTATGCACTGGACCGCCGCGCCCAGGGATGAAAAACATAAGACCAAGAAACGAGGCGGGCGGGTTCTCCGCCGCTGCGATAATCCGGTATCTGGAGGAAATGGACGCATGAGTGGCGTCGAGAAGGAGTGGGTGGGCGACGTTCCCGGCGCCCTGGATGGAATTCGTGTCCTCGACATGTCGCGCCTGATCGCCGGCAACGCGGTGACCCATCTGCTGGCCGACCACGGGGCCGAGGTCATCAAGATCGAGAAGCCGGGCACCGGTGACGACCTGCGGGCCTGGAACACGGCGGGGGTGACGACCCACTGGAAGGTCATCTGCCGCAACAAAAAGAGCGTCACCCTGAACTTCCGCCAGGAAGGCGCCATCGACCTGATGCTCGACCTGGTCGCCTCGGCGCGGGTGCTGGTGGAGAACTTCAAGCCCGGCACCCTGGAGAAGATGGGCATCGGCCCGGACGTTCTGCTGGAGCGCAACCCGAACCTGATCATCATCCGGATCTCCGGCTGGGGACAGGACGGGATGTGGTCGCATCGGCCGGGCTTCGGCTCCCTCGTGGAGGCGATGAGCGGGTTCGCCGCCATGAACGGTTTCGCCGACCGCCCGCCGGTCCTGCCGCCGCTGGCGCTGGCCGACATGATCGCCGGGCTCTACGGCGCCTTCTCGGCCATGGTGGCGATCCGCGAGATCGAGGTGAAGAAGGGACCGGGCCAGGTGATCGACCTCACCCTGTTCGAGCCGATCCACTCGGTCCTCGGCCCGATCATCGCCAATTACGACCTCACCCAGAGCGTGCCGGAGCGCACCGGTTCCCTGTCGAACCAGTCCGCGCCGCGCAACGTCTACCAGTGCAAGGACGGCAAATACGTGGCGCTGAGCGCCTCCATGCAGGCCATGGCCGAGCGGCTGCTGCGCACCATCGGCCGCGAGGATCTGGTGGATGACCCGAAGTTCCGCACCAATACCGACCGGGTCGCCAACCGCCACGAGCTCGACCCCATCGTCGGCGCCTTCATGGCCGAGCGGACTCAGGCGGAGAATCTGGAGATCTTCGAGAAGGCCGGCGTGACCGTCGGCGCGGTGCCGGATGTGGGCGAGCTGGCCGTGCACCCGTATCCGCTCGACCGCGAGGCCATCGTCTCCATGCCCGATGCCGATGTCGGCCGGATCGCCATGCACAACGTTATCCCGCGCATGTCCGGCAGCCCGGCGCAGCTTCGCACGCCGGCCCCGGAACTGGGGCAGCACAACGAGGAAATCTGGCCCGCCCTCGGCCACGACACCGAGACCCTGCGGGCGAAAGGACTGATCTGATGACCGCCCAATCTGCCCGCCCCGCCCCGCTCTGGCGCTCGCTGCTGTATGTCCCGGCCAATGCCGAGCGTTTCGTCGCCAAGGCCGGGGAGCGCGGCGCCGACGTGGTGATCCTCGATGTGGAGGACTCGATCCCGCCGGACCGCAAGGAGGAGGCGCGCGCCGCCCTGCCGGGGTCCATCGCCACGGTCGCCAAGGCCGGCACGGTGGAGGTCATGGTCCGCATCAACCGGCCCTGGCGGCTGGCCATCGCCGACCTGGAGGCCGCCGTGATTCCCGGCCTGGACGCGCTGTGTCTGCCGAAGGTCGACAGCGCCGACCACATCCGCGCCATCGACGAGGTGGTGGGCGAGCTGGAGGCCGAGCGCGGCCTGCCGGCCGGCCATGTGCGCTACGCCGCGCTGGTGGAGACGGCGAAGGGCGTGCACGAGGCCCGGGCCATCGCCAAGGCGAGCCCGCGCGTGGCGGCGATCACCCTGGGGGGCGAGGATATGGCGGCCGATTTGGGCCTGCCGGAACCGGACCCGGCCGTTCTCGACCCCTATGACGCGCTGGTGCGACTGGCGGCGCGGGAGGCGGGGATCATCCCGCTCGGCTATCCAGGCTCCATCGCCGAGTTCACCGATCTCGACGCCTTCCGCCGCGGGGCGGAGCAGGGACGGCGCAACGGCTCGGAGGGCGGCATGGGCATCCACCCGGCGCAGATCCCCGTGCTGAACGCCGCGTTCACCCCGAGCGAGGAGGAGATCGCCCATGCCGAGGGCCTGCTGGCCGCGTTCAAGGACGCGCTGGCCCAGGGCAAGGGGGCGGTGGCCTACAAGGGCAAGATGATCGACAAGCCGATCGTCGACCGCGCCGAGCGCATCGTGGCGGTCGCATCGCGGCTGAAGCGGTAGGGGAAGGGCGGGCCGCAGCATTCATGCTGCCTCCGTTCCGCCCTTCTCTCACTTCCCGGCCCTGTGCCGGGACCCACCCCCGGGGCCGCACTGTGGTTGGGGCATGACTTCTCACTGCTGCGGCGCTTGGCTGGTGTAGGTCCCGGCACAAGGCCGGGAAATGCGATTGTTTGGAGGAGAGGGGAGATCCCTCACCCCCAAGGCTTGAAGAACACCAGGGCCGCCCCGCCGGCGATCATGCCCAGGCCGATGAGCTGGCTCGGGGCGATGCTCTCCTTCAGATATAGGAAGGAGAACGCCACGAAGACCGCGATGGTGATGACCTCCTGGATCGTCTTGAGCTGGGCGGCACTGTAGACCGCGTGGCCGATCCGGTTGGCCGGAACCGCCAGGCAGTATTCCGCCAGCGCGATGCCCCAGCTCACCAGGATCACCACGAGCAGCGGCGTCGCCTTGAACTTCAGGTGGCCGTACCAGGCGAAGGTCATGAACACGTTGGACGCCACCAGCATCAGCGGCGGCAGGACATAGCTCAAGGTCGGGGTCACGGGGTTCTCCGGGGAACAGGGCGGCGCTCGGCCGGCGGGGCAGGGTATCGGCGATACGATACCCCGCTCCCGGGCGCCGGTACGACGGCTGACTGGGGGATGGCGGGCCGGCGCAGCGAACAGCCGCTATGAGATGATCCGAGGCTCCGGATCGAGATCGTTGGGCCCGGCCGAGACCGCGGCTCCGGCGAGCGGCCGCTGCACGGTGAAGATATGGCCGGACAGCGGCTTGCCCGCCTCCTGGCGCAGCACCTCGGTACGCTGGTCGAGCACCGTCAGCCGGGCCGCCGCCGCCATCGCCCGCACGTAGTCTGCCGAGTGGCCGTAGCGCAGGGTCGGCAGCAGGCGCATCACCTCGCTCTCCGCCCCGCCGGTGGTGTCCAGCGCCTCGACGGTGAAGACCGCCCGTCCGCCGGAATGCAGCGCCATGCCGAGCCCGGTCATCACCTGGTCCAGCGCGCCCACATAGTTCAGCACGTCGCCGGCCACGATCCAGTCGTAGAGCCGCGGCGGGTTGTAGAGGAAGGCGGCGATGTCGCCCTGGTACAGCCCGTCATAGATCTTCTTGGCCCGGGCCTTCTCCAGCATGCCCTCCGACAGGTCGACGCCGTCGAGCCAGGCGCAGTGCCGGCGCAGCCGCTCGCCGATCAGCCCGGTGCCGCAGCCGAGATCGAGCACGCTGCCGAGGCCGTCCGGCGCGCCGCTGTCGATGATGTCGGCGATCAGCGCCGGCCCCTGATACGCCAGATCCTGCAGCAGCGACCGCTCGAACCGGCCGGCGAAATCGTCGAACAGGGCCTGGACATAGGGCGTCTGGGTCATGTCCGGCTGCGGGGCGGCCCCCAGCAGCGCCAGGTGCAGCATGGCACCGTGGCGGTCCTCGTCGGTGATCTCGAGATAGCGCCGGAAGCTGACCACCGCCTCCTCGCGCAGGCCGAGCTTGGCCTGGGTCTCGCCGGTGAGGATGAGAAGGTCGGGCCAGTCCGGCGCGATCTCCCGGGTCTGTTCGAGCAGCGACAGCGCGCCCTCCAGGTCGCCCTGGTCGAGCAGCGCACGCGCATAGCCGACGCGGCGGTCGGCCAAGGGATCCCTGGATGTCATGGTATGAGCGACGGAACCGTGGAGCGCGCGAGGGGCGCCTGGGCTGCCCGACCCTCCGAAAAGCCTGAGATCGCGCAAAATACTCCCAAGCGGACGCGACGGATAGCGTCTTCGCTGAGTATGCCGATCCGCGTCCGGCGTATGGGTCGGTGGCCGGCATGCTTGCCGCCGTTGGCGCCACCGGATAGCGTTTCGTCAGGAGATAGCGAATGACCCGAACCATCATCATCGTCGTAGGCACGAGGCGCATGGACCCGTAGTGGAACCCAGTCCCGTCTGCCATGCGCCCCCGAACCCTCGTTCGGGGGCTTTTTGTTTGGAAGGCACCCATGATCCCGTTCCGGGCAAGTACGCCGCCGCATCTGGTCACGCTGATCCTTCTGGCGGCGACCTCGACGATGACGCTGAACCTGATCGTTCCGTCGCTGACCAACATCGCCGCCGACCTGCAGGCCGACTACGCTGTGATCAGCCTGGCGCTGGGTGGCTATCTGGCGACGACCGCGCTGGTGGAGTTCAGTGTCGGGCCGCTCTCCGACCGGATCGGGCGCCGGCCGGTGCTGCTGGTCGCCCTGACCGTCTTCACCCTGGCTTCCCTGGCGGGTGCGGTGGCGCAAAGCGTGGAGACCTTCCTCGCCGCCCGGATGCTCCAGGCGGGTGTGATCTCCGGCTACGTGCTGTCGCTGGCGATCGTGCGCGATACCCATGACGGCTCGGAGGTGGCGCGGCTGCTGGGGAAGATCGCCATGGCGATGGCCATCGCGCCGATGCTGGGTCCGATGGTCGGCAGCCTGCTGGACGCGGCCCTCGGCTGGCGGGCGATCTTCGTGCTGTACGGGGCGATCGGCGCGGCGCTGCTGTGCCTCGTCTGGATGGATCTGGGTGAGACGCTGCCGGGCGACGATGGTTCCCGGGACGCAGCCCTCCCGGGACCGGGCGCGCTGATTCGACAGCCGCTGTTCTGGTGCTACGCCCTGTGCACGACCTTCTCCACCGGCGCCTTCTACATCTTCCTCGCGGGGGCGCCGCCGATCGCTGCCCGCGTGTTCGAGATCCCCACCGCGGGCCTGGGCATCTTCGTCGGCAGCATCACCGCCGGGTTCATGACAGGGAGCTTCCTGGGCGGCCGACTGTCCTGCCGCTGGGCGACGACGCGTGTGATGCTGGTCGGCCGGTTGGTCGCCTGTGTGGGGCTGCTCGCCGGCATGGCGGTCCTGTCTTCCGGAGTGGTGCTGCCGCTGCTCTATTTCGGCAGCACGATCTTCGTCGGGATCGGCAACGGGCTGACCATGCCCAGCAGCAACGCCGGGGCGATGTCCGTCCTGCCGCGCTTGGCCGGTACAGCCGCAGGCTTTACCGGCGGCATGACGCTTGCCGTTGGGGCGGTGCTGACCACGGGGACGGGAGCGCTGATCGCCGACCGGCCGGAGCCGATGCTGCTTCTGGCGCTGATGTTCGCCGCGTCTTTCGCCGGTCTGCTGGCGGCGCTCGGTGCCATCCGGCTGGAGCGCCGACGCTAGGTCAGGGCCGGCGCAGGTCGGCGCGGAAGGCGTAGCCGCGGAAGATCGGGCGGATGTCGACCTCGGCCCGGCCCGACGCCTTTAACTCGCGCAGATAGCCGATCAACTCCGGCCGCACATGCACGCCGAACAGGTCGAGCCACCAGAACAGCATGCGCCGGAACCAGCCGGGCAGGCCGGCCTGGTCGCCGAAATCGACGATATGCACGCGGCCGCCCGGCTTGAGCGAGGTCACGGCGTGCTCGATCGACTCCCGCCAGGGCGGGATCATCGACAGGGAGTAGGAGAACACGATCCGGTCCAGCGGCTCGGACAGGCCGAACGAGGCCTCCGGGTCGAACCGCTCGGCGAAGCCGTGGACCAGGGGCAGGCGGTCGGCGAGGCCGGCCCGGTCGATCTTGGCCTGGGCGGAGCGCAGCATCTCGGTCGACGCGTCCAGCCCCATCAGCCGCGCCTTCGGGTACCGCCGGGCCATCAGCACCAGGTTGCGGCCGGTGCCGCAGCCGATCTCGCAGACCGTCTCGCCCGGCTGCAGATCCAGCTCGGCGATGAGCTGGTCGCGGCCGAGCAGGTAATAGGCACGGCTCAGGTCGTAGATGTGGCGCTGCAGCCGATACATGTCGTCCATCTTGCGATGGACGACGCTGGTATCGCTGCCGCTCCCGTCCTGGCCGCGGACATCGTCCGCCATCGGGTCAGTCCTTGAGGGTGTACAGGTGGAAGCCGCCATAGATCGACGAGCGGTCGGCCGCCGTGTGCGCCTTGCTCTCCGCCTCGTGATACTGGAAGCGGTCCAGCATCTCGTTGGGGATGCGGCCGGGTAGGATGCTCTCCTCGCCGGCGGTGCGGAAGATCACCCGGGTGCCCGGCTTGGCCGTGCGCAGGATCTCGCCCCACAGCTCGGTGAGCTGCTCGGTCGTCATCCAGTCCTGGGCGTCGAGCAGGACGTAGCGGTCCAGCGACTGGTCCGCCTGGGTCTGCAGGTAGGAGGTCACCGAGGTCTGCTTGAACTCCACCTGGTCCAGCTTGCCCTGGAGCTCCTCGTAGTACCGCTCCTGCAGGTAGCGCGGCACGGCGATGCGGCTGACCTTGTCATAGCCGCGGCCGAAGGCCTGCCAGGCGAAGTAGTTGTCGGTGAACGGGAAGTCGCAGGCCAGCCGCTCCAGGCGGTCGCGCATGAGCCCGGCCATGTTGCCGCCGGAGGAGGCCGACAGCTCCTGGAACTGTGCCGGCGGGATGCCGAGGCCGAAATAGCTGACCGGCAGGCGGCAGATCGCCTTCATCACCGCGGTCTCGAAGATCGGCTCGATCAGGGTCTCGAACAGCCAGCGCTGCTCTTCCAGATTGCGGGCGGTCAGCAGACGCTTAGGGTTCTTGCCGCTCAGCCGGGCGACCAGATGCAGCAGGCCGATGAAGCGGCCGAGCACCCCGTGCTTGTAGATGTTGCGGGCGAACAGGTTGATCCGCCGACCGGTCAGGCCGCGGCGCATCCAGTAGGCATGGGTCTCGGGATCGAGATGGTCGCGCACATGCTTGTGGAAGGCGCGCACGTTGCCCTTCTCGTCGGCATGGCCGAACAGGCGGAAGAAGGACTCATAGCTCGGCAGGTGCTTCAGCGCGGCGATCTTCAGGTGGCACAGCGCGATATGGTGCGGGTTCAGGTCGACGGCGGTGACCCTCTGCGGGTTCTCCGTCAGGTAGTTCAGGACGTTGCAGCCGCCCGACGCGATCGTCAGGATCCGGCTCTCCGGGGTGAGGCGCAGCGCCTTCAGGTCGACCTCCGGGTCCTCCCAGATCTGCGGGTAGACCAGGCCGTGGAACATCACGATGAAGGCACGGTCGAGGACACCGCGCTTGGTGAAGCGGCGGTGCGGGGTCACGGCGTCCGACAGCAGGGGGTTCTTCTTCATCTCTCACGCCTCCAGGGATCGACGGCACACACTAGCCGAGACACGCGGCGGCGGCGCCCGATCGCATAGCGATTTCATCAAAACTTCACGGGTTCCGCCATTCGTCGCGGAACGGAGCCGTTTTCAGGCTATTTGCCGGGCGCTTTCGCGGTCTCAGGCTTCCCGGCAGCGCCGCCTTCGAGCGGATAGTACCCTATTCTGAGCGCGAATCGATTCCGGATCGACTCCAGCACCTTCTCGCTCTCGCGGGGCATCGGGATCTTGCGGTCGAGCGCGAAGAGCAGCAGGGCGCCGACCACCTCCTGAGGCTCGAACTTGACCTTAATCTCCACACCGGAGTCCGGGAGCATCCGCAGCAGGCCGGTCGGCGGCGCCTCTCCCGCCACACCGCCGACGGGCTCCGCCCCGACCACGGTGCCGAGCGGCAGCCTGCGGCCGCTCTTCTGGCAGAATTTCACCAGGGCTTGGGCCGCCTCGTGCGGGGTGAAGACGATGAACCGGAACTCGGACGGCATGGGAAGGCCTTCGTCGCAATTGGGTATTTGAATAAAGATGTAGCAGTCTAATGGTTAACGTCCCCATAACGCCGATGGAAAATCGGTGCGGGGATCGGCGGTGGTCGACTGCGCGGTCGGAAGGGGGGCGAGAAAAGATGCGCCGACATCCCAGGGCGGGACGTCGGCGCGGTGTTCGGGGGCCTGCGGCCGCGGTCAGTCGATCTTGACGTGCCGCATGTCGAACTGGTTGTCCGCCCGCTGCTCCAGGGACACGTTGGCGCGCTTGCCCCAGGCCAGACCCTGCTGATGCAGCGGGATGTAGCCCCGCTCGTTGTGCAGGATGGTGTAGGCGTCGCGGATCATCGCGTCACGCTTCTCGGCGTCGGTCTCCGACAGGACCTTGTCGGTCAGCGCGTCGAACTCCTTGTTGGAGTAGCCGCCGAGGTTGAACTTGCCCCGACCGCTCTCCTCCGGCGTGCCGATGATGTTGTACATCACGTTCCAGCTGTCGAAGGAGCCGGGCGTCCAGCCCAGCAGGTAGAAGCTGGTGTCGCGCTTCGGTGCCAGGATCTTGGCGAAGTACTGCGCCTTCGGCTGGGCCAGAAGGTTCACCTTCACGTTGGCCCGGGCCAGCATGGCCACGACCGCCTGACAGATCGCCTCGTCGTTGACGTAGCGGTTGTTCGGGCAGTCCATGGTCACCTCGAAGCCGTCCGGATAGCCGGCTTCCGCCAGCAGCTTCTTGGCCATCTCGGCATCGGCCTCGAGCCGGGTGAACTCGTCCGAATGGGTGAACAGGAACGGCGAGATCATCAGGGCGGACGGGGTCGACAGACCGCGCATCACCTTCTTCTGGATCAGCTCGACGTCGATCGCGCGGTAGAACGCCTCACGGACGCGCACGTCCTTGAACGGGTTCTTGCCCTTCACGCTGGAGTACAGAAGCTCGTCGCGCTCCTGGTCCATGCCCAGGAAGATCGTGCGCAGTTCCGGGCCCGCCAGGACCTCGGCATTGGGATCGCCCTCGATGCGCTCCATGTCCTGCACCGGGACCGGGTACATCATGTCGATCTCGCCCGACAGCAGCGCGGCCACGCGGGTCGCGTCCGATCCGATCGGCGTGAAGATCACCTCGGTCAGGTTGTGGGTCTTGTTCGGCGTGTCCCACCAGCCCTCATAGGGGACCATGACGGTCTTCACGTCGGTCTCGCGCGACTGAATCATGAACGGCCCGGTGCCGTTGGCGTTCCGGGTGGCGTAGTTCTCGGTGCCGCCGGTCACGTCGGTCGGCGCCTCGGCCCCGTTCGCCTCGGCCCATTCCTTGTCCATGATGTACCAGGTCGCCCACTCGTAATGCAGAATGGGGTTCGGCGCATCGGTGACGAAGTCGACCGTGTAGTCGTCGACCTTGATGATGTCGGTAACGCCGGCGAGGCGGGTCTTCAGGTCGGACCCGTCCTTGCGCACGCGCTCCGCGGAGAACAGCACGTCGTCGGCGGTGAAGTCGTTGCCGTTATGGAACTTCACGCCCTGGCGCAGATGGAAGCGCCACTTGGTCGGCTCCAGGATCTCCCAGCTCTCGGCCAGGGCCGGCTGGATGTCCAGCGTCGACGAACGACGGATCAGCCCCTCGTAGATGTTGCCCAGCAGGCCGAGGGTGAAGGTCTCGTTCAGCGAGTAGGGATCCAGGGACTGCGCGTCGCCCTGGAAGGCCCATTTGAAGGTTTTCGCCTCGGCGCATGACGCCGCCAGGAACATTGCCCCGGCCCCCAGTCCGGCGATCAGATATCGGGCGAACCCGCGTGTAGTCTGCATGGCTGTTATCTCCTCCATCCCCTGCTTAATGGTCGATGTTAACCAGCTGCCCTACCGTATGGAGAGAATGTCATCGGTTCAAGCGGATGTCTGCATATTCGGGTATCAGCGGCGGATCTCGTTCCGATACGCGCGGCCCGCGCGCCGGCCTCCCAAACCCGCATTGCCGCACCCCCGACCGATGGGCTAGAACCGGCGCTGCTCAATACACTTGCCCCGTGAGAGGATCGCGCCGCATGGCCTCCTACCAGTACATCTATGTCATGAACGGGCTCTCCAAGGTCTATCCGGGAGGGCGCGAGGTGCTGAAGGACATCCGACTGTCCTTCCTGCCCGGTGCCAAGATCGGCGTGCTCGGCGTCAACGGCGCCGGTAAGTCGACCCTGCTGAAGATCATGGCGGGCGTGGACACTGAATATCAGGGCGAGGCCTGGGCCGCCGACGGCGTGAAGGTCGGCTACCTGCCGCAGGAGCCGCAGCTCGACACCGATACGGACGTCCAGGGCAACGTCATGCGCGGCCTGGGGCCGATCAAGGACCTGGTCGACCGCTTCAACGAGGTCAGCGCCCGCTTCGCAGAGGAGATGACCGACGACGAGATGACCGCGCTGCTGGCCGAGCAGGCCGAGCTGCAGGAGCAGATCGACGCGGCCGACGCCTGGGATCTGGAGCGCAAGGTCAACATCGCCATGGACGCCCTGCGCTGCCCGCCGGGCGACGCGGACGTGACCAAACTGTCGGGCGGTGAGCGCCGCCGGGTGGCGCTGGCCCGCCTGCTGCTGTCCCAGCCCGACATGCTGCTGCTCGACGAGCCGACCAACCACCTGGACGCGGAGTCCGTGGCCTGGCTGCAGCGCATGCTCGCCGAATATGCCGGAACGGTCGTCACCGTGACCCACGACCGCTACTTCCTGGACGAGGTGGCGGGCTGGATCCTGGAGCTGGACCGCGGTCGCGGCATCCCCTACGAGGGCAACTATTCCGGCTGGCTGGTGCAGAAGCAGAAGCGCCTGGAGCAGGAGGGTCGCCAGGAGGCCGCCCGCATGCGCACCCTCAACAACGAGCTGGAATGGATCCAGCAGAGCCCGCGGGCCCGCCAGGCCAAGTCCAAGGCGCGCGTGCAGGCCTATGAGGAGCTGCTGGCGCAGAGCAAGGAGAAGGCGCCCGACACCGCCCAGATCGTCATCCCGGCTGGACCGCGCCTGGGCGACGTGGTGATCGAGGCCGAGGGGCTGGACAAGGCCTTCGGCGACCGGCTGCTGATCGAGGACCTGACCTTCAAGCTGCCCCCGGGCGGCATCGTCGGGGTTATCGGGCCGAACGGTGCCGGCAAGACCACCCTGTTCCGCATGATCACCCAGCAGGAGACGCCGGACGACGGCGTGATCCGCATCGGCGACACCGTGAAGCTCGGCTATGTCGACCAGAGCCGCGACAGCCTGGATCCGAACAAGACGGTCTGGGAGGAGATCTCCGACGGGCTCGACGAGATCGATCTCGGCCGCCGGAAGATGCAGAGCCGGGCCTATTGCGGCCAGTTCAACTTCCGCGGCGGCGACCAGCAGAAGAAGGTCGGCCAGCTCTCCGGTGGTGAGCGCAACCGGGTGCACCTGGCCAAGATGCTGAAATCCGGCGCCAACGTGCTGATGCTCGACGAGCCGACCAACGACCTGGACGTCGACACCCTGCGCGCGCTGGAAGAGGGCCTGCTCGAGTTCGCCGGCTGCGCGGTGGTGATCAGCCACGACCGCTGGTTCCTGGATCGCATCGCCACTCACATCCTCGCCTTCGAGGGCGACAGCCATGTGGAGTGGTTCGAAGGCAACTTCGAGGCCTATGAGGCGGATAAGAAGCGCCGGCTGGGCGAGGATTCGCTGCAGCCGCACCGGATCCGCTACAAGCCGGTGGTGCGCGCCTGACCGGCGCGGCCGTCCTGCGATCCGCAAGCAAGCGGGCGGACCTCCGGGTCCGCCCGTTTCCGTTTGGGGAACGGCAGGACCCGTTCTCCGGCTCCCGCTCCATAGCTCCCCCAACTCCCCCATATGCACTCCCCGGGTTTAGTCCGGGGCCGACACTTCCGCTGCCTGATCGCCGGAGGTTTCTCTGCGACGCCCGTGCCGCCCCACCGTGGGCCCCGGAATAAATCCGGGGAGTGGGGGAGAATGCGGAAGAAGGAAGAGGATCCGGAGATAGGTGATGGGAGGGTCGTGGTGTCGCACGGCCGCGCTCACGAGCTCCCCCTTTCCACACTCCCCGGATTTATTCCGGGGCCTACGTTTCCGCCGTATGATCGCCGGAGGGCTCTCTGTGACGCCCGTGCCGCCCCACCGTGGGCCCCGGACTAAATCGGCAAGTATATACTTGATTGAACAGGTCCGGACATGACACAGGATAAGGGACAGGCCAGCGCTGAGATAGAGATCACTCCGGAGATGATTTCGGCCGGCTGCGCTGTGCTTGACGCTTGCGTGGAGCTTCCGTCTTACGATTGTCTTGTGGTTGATGTTTATACCGCCATGACGGCTGCTGCAGGTCGCCAAACATCATGCGATGCTCACGAGGCTTCAGAAGGTCTCGCCAAATAGCTCCTTGTACGTTGAGTAGTATGGCGTCCAAGTCGTCGCTCATTGCGTCCAATAGGTCGGCTGATATCGGAAAGGATTGTGTCGCCTCTTCGGTGTGAGCGCGTCGAGCATTTGTGACATGTTTGGGCTTACCGTCTTCGAATGTTGCGCCATGGTGGATCACGGCATCTCTGACGGCGGCGATGATGTTCAGTTGCTCCAGAACGTCGGCATATGCAGGGTCTAGCGGCTTGTTTTTTACCGCGTGCATTCTGCGGATGTTGTCTCTCGCAACTCTCACCCTGATGCCCGAAAATACGGCATTGGCCATTTCGCGGGTGAGACCGGCCAGATGGGCGTGATACGCATGCATGATCGCTTCGACGGCCGAGTATCTGTGCACAAACCGGCCTAGAGCGCGAAAGTAACGTTCTTCGTGCTCAACGACGAAAGTCAGATCAATGCGGTCAGGGAATGCAAGGTTGTCTGGAAAGTCCGACATGACCGACTCCAAGAAAGACGACGAACCTAAAGTGACCCCTGAGGGTCAGCGGAAGGGCGACGAACTGTTGAAGCGCATGCTCCAGACGCCGCCAAAGCCGCATAAGCCGAAGAAGGAGCAGGGCGATGGTTGACGCTTGGAACGTTGATGCCACCAACCCAAACGCGGTTACGACCCTCAACCTTCTTTGCCAAAAGCATCCTTTATCCGGCTCACCGTGTCCGTCATTACCGCAATCGGGTCCATCTGAACTCCAAGCACCGACTGACAAGACGGGCACTTGTAAGCCAGCATCTTAAATGTCCCTCCCATCACGACGTGACCGTCCAATCCGTCGATCTGAATAGACATCACTATCTGTTCGCACTTCGGGCATTTTCCATGCATGTCCGCCTCCCCATCTAACGACGGGAATCCTGACTCCCATAATCGGATGAGTCGAGTCGATCAGGGTGGTTTCTAATAGCGCGCCCTTAAGGGCTTTCTTGAACTGCTCACGGGATAGCTTCCCGCCGCTGTTACGCCCCTGAACCAGTCCGCCGATAGGTCAGACGCTTTCCTTCCGCGCCTTTCATGGCGATGGCCGCGCGGGTGAAGTCGTCAACGTGGCGGTAGTTGTAACGGAAATCGAACTCTCCGAGATAGCGCTTCAGGTGCTTCTTGGAGACCGCGTGATACACGCCGTTGATGCCGCGCTTGAGGATGGAGAAGTAGTTCTCAATCGTGTTGGTGTGGGCCTCGCCGCGCACGTACTCGCCAGCAGAGGGGTTGACGATCTGGTGGTCAAAGTCTCGGTGCATGTGGCGGTACTGGCCCGCATCGTCGGTCATCAACTTCGTGGCGGGGTGAAGCTGCTCCTTGAGGATGGGGCGCAGAGTCGCGGCATTGACGCGGGGCGTATGCACGGAACGGACACGGCCGCCTCGCTCCACCAGGGAGAACGCGGACTCCTTGCCCCATGAGCCACCGAGGCGGAAGGGCGCACGCTTGTTGGCGTGCTTGTTCTTCTGCTTGCCACCGATGAACGTCTCGTCAGCCTCGACGGTCTTACCTTCGCCGCCGAACTGATCGGGATTGAACTCACGCATGCTCTCGCGGATGCGGTGAGCCATGAACCACGCGGACTTGTAGGTAATGCCCAGCATGCGGTGGAGCTGGTGCGCGCTGATGCCCTTCTTGGAAGAGGCCATCAGGTGCGTAGCCAGCACCCACTTGTGCAACTTGATCTTGGAGCGCTCGTAGATCGTGCCGACGCGGACGGTGAACTTCTCGCGGCAGGCTTTGCAGTGATACCAGCCAGGCCCCATGGACTTGCCACCGAGAGGGGAGACGGTCTCAGTCTCACCGCAGGACGGGCACACCGCACCATTCGGCCAGCGGATCTGTTCCAGATGCTCGCGGGCTGCGTCTTCGTCGTTGTAGATCTTGGCGGTGATATCCATGGCTCTCTCCTTGCCCTTCAAAGGTAGGGAATCAGCCATGTTCAGTCAAGTATATAGTTGCCGACTAAATCCGGGGAGTGGGGGAGAACGCGGGAGAAGGAAGAGGACCCGGGGAAGGGTGAGGGAAGGGTCGCGGTGTCGCACGGTCGCGCTTAATAGCGCCACCATATTCACTCCCCGGATTTAGTCCGGGGCCTACGCTTCCGCCGCATGATCGCCGGAGGGCTCTCTGTGACGCCCGTGCCGCCCCACCGTGGGCCCCGGACTAAATCCGGGGAGTGTGAAAAAGGGGGGAGAGGGGAAGAGAGAAGCGGCGCCGCCGGGCCATCTCCTGGAAGGCAGAGAGCCGGCCCGGGTGGTCCGGGCCGGCTCTCGATGCTCGTGCGGAGAACGGGGAGGGATCAGCCGCCTGAAGAGCGCAGCCCGGCCATCTGGCGGTTCAGGGCGTCGATCAGCGCCTGGACCTTGCCGCCGTTGTTCTGGATCACCGAGGCGTATTCCTGGCGCTGGGTGACGCTCATGCTCACCCCTTCGATGACGATGTCGACGATCTTCTTGCCGCCCTCCGCCTCGATGACCCGCCACTCCAGGCGGAACTCCTCGTTGCTGTTCGGCGAGACGATGCGGCTGGAGACGATGTCGAACCGGCCGTCCTCGCGGGTGCCGTCGATCACCAGCTTCTGGCCGCCATACTCGTCGAACCGACGGGCATAGGTGTAGATCATGTTCTCGGTGAAGGCCTTCAGATAGGCCTGCTGTTCGGCCTCGCTCGCGGTGCGCCAGTAGCGCCCCAGCAGGAACTGGCCGATGCCCGGCATGTCGAAATAGGTGCGCACCAGATCGCCGAACGCGTCCCGGCGCTCCGCCTGGCTGAGACCGGTCTCCGATACCAGCGCGATGGCCTTGTCGGCGAATTCCCCGACGAAGGCGCCGGCGTCGGACGCCGCGCGCGCCGAGGCGACCGGCGCGGCGATAAGAAGAATAAGGGCAAAAGCCCGAAGAATATTGCCCATGTACCGATCCTCGCGTGTCTGTCGAGTTAGCGTGACGGTGTCAGTGCTGCAATGGTCGGAGCTGGCCGGAGATCCCGGTGGCCGGTGCGCGCCGTCAGTCGGTCGTCCGAGCCCCACTCTGCTCGATCGGCGCCTTCGACGGCCGGAACTCCTCGAACTCGCCGGAGGACGAGCCACCGGTGGAGGCCATTGGCGGAGGAGTGTTGTTGCGGATCAACGCATCCCGGCGCTGCTTGTAGATGGTGCGCACACGGGCGTAGTAGTCGACCGAGGTGGCCTTCAGATCGTTGATCTGCTGGAAGTTCTGGGCCCGGAAATCGACCGCGCCGACGACCCGGCGGGCCACCTGGAAGCGGAAGCGGGCGTCGTCGTCGCCACCGATATAGTTGATCGGATCCATGAAGTAGTCGGCGACGAGGCCGCCGGTGTCGCGCAGGTTGGACGGGCCGATCAGCGGCAGAACGAGGTAGGGGCCGTCCTCCGCCCCCCAGACCGCCAGGGTCTGGCCGAAGTCCTCCGGACGCCGCTCCAGGCCGAGGCCGGTGGCGTTGTCGACGATGCCGAACATCGGCGAGTTGGCGACGAAGCGGGCGGCGTTGTGCTTCAGGCCGTCCAGGTCGCCCTGCAGCGCGCTGTTGGCGATGTAGATCGGCGAGCTGAGCCAGTCGAGGAAGTTGCGCACGACCTCGCGGATCGGCGCCGGCACCACTTCCTTGTAGACGAAGGCGGTCGGCTGCAGGACCACGGTATCGACGGCGTCGTTGACCGCGAAGACCAGGCGGTTTGCCGGCTCGATCGGATCGTAGACCGCACCGTCCTCCACATCACCCTGCGACGCGCAGCCGGCGAGCAAGAACAGCGCCAATGAGGTTCCAAACGCTACCCGACGCATCCGGCCAAGCCCTTTCCATCTGCGCGACCCAGACCCGCGCCTATTTACACTGCAAGCAAACCGATGTCGTGACCGTCGATCTCGACGCGACAACTCCCAGCGACGTTTAATCCGAGTATCACAAGGCGAAATCGTTTGCCAGCCTGAGGCAAGGCAGCGCCAAGGCTTCGGCGGGTGTGTTGCAGAAATGTCGCGCTTTCCGCAAGCATTTGTGGGTTACCTCACGCGGCGGGCAAGGCCGTGCGCTTTGCGTTGCCATTCCACTGCACCTACCGCTCGATAAAGTCGCCCCGCCTGCACCAGAAGGGCGGCCGCGGTGGCGTTGTCCCGGTTCACGGCGAGCAGTCCGATCTGCAGGGCGGCGTCGGCCTCGGACAGCCGGTCGCCGACGCTCTGGAACAGGATGCGGGCTTCGGCATAGGCCTCCTGGGCCTGCTGGAGCCGTCCCTGGGCGGCCTCCAGGTCGCCGATGGCGCGCACCGCCGTGCCCTCGCCGTGGTGATCGTTCAGCTTGCTGTACATGCCGCGCACCTGGGCGTAGTTGACCCGGGCCCGGTCGAAATTCTCCATCAACATGTCGAGCTGGCCGAGATCCATGAGGGCCTGTGCCGCGTCGCGGGCGCCGCCGGCGTTCTGATAGTGGCCATAGGCCTCCTTCAGCACCTCGCGGGCCGAGCGCTTCTGGTCGCGGGCGAGGTCCACATGTCCGCGGCCCTTCTGGGCATCGGCCATGATAAGCAGGTCGTTGGAGCTCTTCGCCTGGGCGATCACCCGGTCGAACAGGCCGCGCGCCTCCTCCAGGTTCCCCGCCATGCGCTCCATCTCGCCCATGCCGATCATGATCCGGCTTTCGTTGTCCCGCTCGCCCGATTCCACGAACAGGTTGCGCGCCGAGGTGCCGTTGCTGCGGGCCCATTCGAAGCGGATGCGGGCCCGGCGGGTGTCGCCGCGGCCGGCGATCAGCTCGCTGTTGCCGATGCGGCGGCCCGCCTGCTTGAAGCGCGCGCAGGCTTCCAGGGCGGTCTCGCGGGCGTCGTTGCCCCGCTGCATCCGCCGGTAGCTGTCGGACAGGCACAGGCGCACCATGCCCTCGCCCACGTAGTCGCCGGTGCGCCGGTAGAGGGACAGCGCGCGCTCGAACCGGTTCTGCGCCTCGGCGAGGTTGCGGTCCAGGCGGAACACCTCGCCCCGGGCGTAGAGCGCATGGGCCTCGCCAATGCGGTCGCCGACCTGGCTGAACAGAAAGCGGGCCTGGTCCAGATGGCTGCCGCCTTCCTCGTTCTTCGACAGCCGCAGACAGGCCTCGCCCAGTCCCATGAGCGCGCCGGCTTCGCCGAAGCGGTCGGTATCGGCGGAGAAGGCGCGGCGCGCGTCGTCGAACAGCTGGCGGGCGGCCTCGTAGCTGCGCCGCTGCAGGTTCATGCTGGCAAGACCGACCAGGGCACGGCCCTCGCTGCGCACGTCCTTCAGGTCCTTCGCCGTGGCCTCGACGGATCTGTAATGACCTTCGGCCACGTCGTACTCGCCGGTCTCGGCGGCCAGGTCGGCCTGGCTCAGCTTCACCAGGATCTCGCCGGCCCGGTCCTTCACCTCGCGGAACAGGTTCGCCGCCTCATTGAAGTTCTTGCGGGCGTCGTCGGCGAGCCCGCTGATCCGGAAACCTTCGCCCTGGGCCCAGAGCCGGCCGGCCGACGCGCCGGGGCCGGTCGACAGGACGCCGCCGGAACGCATCGCCTGCACGCCGCCGGCGCGCCGGATGTCGCGCCCGATCCACCAGTCGATTCCGATGACGATCAGCCCGATCAGCACGACGGTCAGAGCCGCCATGTGCTGGAAGTTGATGTTGCTGTCGATGGTGAAGATGTAGCTCACGCCCGCCGCGAACAGGGTGAGCAGGAACAGCACCACGCGGCGACGGAGAGCGCCCAGGTTCCCGCGTCTGCGGGCACTGTTGATAGCTCTCACCGTCTGATGTCCCTGTTGTTAGCGTCGTCGCTGCGGAAGTGCCTGCGTCGGACCGGCGCGATCACGGTTCGAACCGGAGATGCGCGCCAGGGCTACGGGGAGGAGTATCGCCGATTTTCCGGCCCCCTCCAACCGCAAGCCACCCGTGAGTGTATGAAACCTTCAGGTCGATAGCCGGCGATAGACCGGCCGCAGCAGGGCCGGCAGCAGATAGATCGGAAACTGCAGGACCGCCAGGTACAGGAAAGCGTCCGGATGGAAGGCCGCCGGGGCCGCACCCAGAACGATCGCCATGTTCCGGTTGCCGGAGATCAGCGCCACCGTCGTCGCCGTCCGGCGCCCGGCCGGCAGGAACACCAGAAACCCGATCGCCTGCAGGATCAGGCTGACGGCGAAGACAAGGGCGATCATCCCGGCAACCTTGGCCGGATCCGCCATGGCGGCCCCGGTCACGCCGTCCATGACCGCGATGGCGAAGATCAGCATGACCAGGACGAAGGCGCCGTCGAGCGCGTCGGAGTAGCGCTGGATTCGGGCCTGGCCGGCGACCGCACGGACCGCGGCGGCGATGAAGGCCGCCAGGGCCAGCATGCCGACCAGCCGCAGCATCAGCTCACCCACGCCGATATGCAGGTCGAGACCGATCAGGCTGAGGATCAGCGGCGGCAGGGTCAGGGGCATCAGCAGCCCCCCCAGCGTCATCACCATGAGCGCCAGCGCCCCGTCCAGGCGCAGGATCGTCGCCAGCGCCGTGACCGAGACCAGGGGCGGGGAGGCGGTCCACACCACCACCGCGGCCGCCACGCCGAGCCCGAACATCTCTTCCACGCCGAACAGCGCGACCCCGGCCCAGCCGAGCGCCGGCGAGACCAGCAGCACGAATCCGACCACCGGCAGCACCCGGCCGGGGGACCGGGCGGCGTCGAGGATCGCCGCCGGCTGCAGCCGCAGCAGCGAGAACACCAGCATGACGATGATGGTCGGCACCAGCAGCGGGCGGGCCATGGTGGCGAGGTCGGGCAGGGCGAGGCCGACGAACACGCCGGCGGCCAGCAGGATCGTGGCGTGTTTGCCGATCCAGGCAAGCGCGGTCATGATCCGCCGCTCAGACGGAACTTCGAAACGGGACTAGTGGAGCAAGGCATGAATGACGCGGGATGGTTCAACTCGGGGGCGGCCAAAGTGCGCCCGGATTGGATCGACTACAATGGCCACATGAATGTCGGGTACTACCTGGTCGCGTTCGACATCGCGACCGAGGAGGTCTGTGTTCATCTGGGAATCGGCGAAGCCTACCGCCGGGCCAAGGACGCGTCGATCTTCGTTCTGGAGGCGCATGTCACCTATGACCGTGAGGTGGTCGAGGGTGCGCCGCTCGCCTTCCGCTCGCGCATCGTCGACCACGACGCCAAGCGCTTCCACCTGATCCATCACATGTACCACGCCGAGGAGGGGTTCCTCGCGGCCACCAACGAGCTGATGTGCATGCATATGGACCTGACGACCAAGCGGTCGGCGCCGATGCCGGCGGAGTCGCTGGCCAAGGTGGAGGCGCTGTACGCCCAGCATCAGGCGGCGGGCGATCTCGACGGCATCGGCCGCAAGATCGGGATCCGCCGCAAGAGCTGAGGGGACGGGCCGCCCGCCCCCTCCAGAGACACTTATCGGTTGGCGGCCCAGACCTGCTTGTACAGCTCGACGATCTCGCCGTGCTCCGGGATGCGCGGGTTGTTGGCGTGGGAGCCGGAGGCGATGCATTGGGAGGCCATGGTCTCCATGAGCCCGGTCCATTTCGCCTCTTCGATGCCGTAGGCCGGCGGGGTCGGCACCTGCAGCTCCTCGTTGGTCTGATACAGCCAGTCGAGCAGCTTGTTCGCCGCAGTCTCGTCGCTGTCCTTGGCATCGGCCGCGCCGATCAGGCGGCCCGCCTGGGCGTAGCGGTCCAGTGCCGACTCCAGCGAGAACTTGGTCACCGCCGGCAGCAGCATGGCGTTGGACAGGCCATGGGGCACATGGAAATGCGCGCCGATCGGCCGGCTCATCCCGTGCACCAGGGCGACCGAGGCGTTGGAGAAGGCGAGGCCGGCCTGGGTCGCGCCCAGCATCATCTGCTCGCGCGCCGCGCGGTTGTCCGGCTCGAAGCAGGCGGTCTTCAGGTTGGCGCCGATCCGCTCCATCGCGGCGATGGCCATGCTGTCGGAATAGGGGTTCCGCTTCTGGCTGACGAAGGCCTCCAGCGCGTGGGTGAAGCTGTCGATGCCGGTATCCGCGGTCAGGCGGAACGGCTTCTTCATGGTCAGCTCGTAATCGACGATGGCCGCGTCGGCCTGCCCGGCGAGGCACATGACCAGCATCTTCTCGTCGGTCTCCACATCGGTGATCACCGTGCCGCGGGTGACCTCGGAGCCGGTGCCGGCGGTGGTCGGGATGCAGAGCAGCGGGACCGCGGCGG
The DNA here is from genome assembly GCF_965223715.1 of Thalassobaculum sp. Classification (GTDB taxonomy): domain Bacteria; phylum Pseudomonadota; class Alphaproteobacteria; order Thalassobaculales; family Thalassobaculaceae; genus Thalassobaculum. The sequence continues at coordinate 4,990,918 of NZ_OZ245012.1, forward strand.
TGTCGACGCCGTTCGGCACCTTGTAGTCGCGCATCTGCCCGCCATGGGCCGCCAGGATGTTCATCGCCTTGGCGGTGTCCATGGGCGAGCCGCCGCCGAAGCCGATCAACCCGTCGAACCCGCCGGAGCGCAGGCGCTCGGTGCCGGCCGAGACCACCGTGGTGGTCGGATCGGGCACGGTCTCGGAGAACACGTCATAGGCGATGCCCGCCTTCGACAGCGGGTCGGTGAGCTGGGCGATCATGCCGGAGGACACCATGTACGGGTCGGTGACGATCAGCGGCCGGCTGACCCGCAGCTTCTGCAGCACCTCGCCGACCCGGCCGATCGAGCCGCCGCCGATCAGCATGATTCTCGGCCCAAAGATCGTGGCGCTCATGACGCATCCCCCGTTTGTACTTTGATGATTTGGTTCGGTGTGGCGCGCACGATACGCGAGGCATGGAAAATGCTGCAAGCGCCCGTGCGAGGTCTCCCACAGCGTCGGCCGTCATCCATGTTAAGATGATCCAACCGGGCAACAATTGCGCCCGACACCGACGATTGAACGGGAACGCGCATGGCCGGCATCCAGGACACGGTGGTCTTTCTGACGGCGGCGGTGATCGCCGTTCCCGTGTTCCGCAAGGCCGGCCTCGGGGCGCTGCTCGGTTATCTCGGTGCGGGGATCGTCATCGGCCCCTCGGTGCTGGGGCTGATCGACGACGTGGACGCGATTCTCCACTTCGCCGAGTTCGGGGTGGTGCTGCTCTTGTTCATCATCGGGCTGGAGCTGATGCCCGCCCGTCTCTGGGCCCTGCGCCGGCCGATCTTCGGGCTCGGCACCGCCCAGGTGGCGGTCAGCGCGGCGCTCATCGGGCTCGGCTCCTACGCGCTCGGCTACGGCGTGCAGACCGCGATCGTTGTCGGTCTCGTGCTGGCCCTGTCCTCGACCGCCTTCGCCGTGCAGACCCTGGCCGACCGGGGGGAGCTGCGCACCCAGCACGGCCGTGCCGCTTTCTCCATCCTGCTGTTCCAGGATCTGGCGGTGATTCCGCTGCTGGCCGTCCTTCCCTGGATCGCGGACGCGCCCGGCCTGGTGACCGAAGGGGCGACCGAGGCGGTGCTGTCCGATACCGACTACCTCTCCATCGCCTATTCCATCGTCACGGTGGCCCTGATCATCGTGGTCGGCCGCAAGCTGCTGCGTCCGCTGCTGCGGGTGGTGTCGAGCACCGGGGTGCAGGAGCTGTTCACCGCCGCGGCGCTTCTGGTGGTGCTGGGCATGGCGCTGGCGATGGAGCAGATCGGCCTGTCCATGGCGCTCGGTGCCTTCCTGGCCGGGGTGCTGTTGGCCGACAGCGAGTACCGGCACAGGCTGGAAGCGGATATCGAGCCGTTCAAAGGCCTGCTGCTCGGCCTGTTCTTCATCGCCGTCGGCATGTCGATCGACATGGGCCAGTTCTTCGACGCGCCGTTCAAGACCTTCGGGGCGGCGCTCGGCCTGGTGGCGATCAAGGGGCTGGTGATCTTCCTGCTGGCCCGCTCGGTGCGCATGAAGTGGGAGGCCGCCCTGGCGCTCGCCGCCGTGCTGCCCCAGGGCGGCGAGTTCGCCTTCGTGCTGTTCGGCGAGGCGATCAATGTCGGCGCGGTCGACCGGGCGACGGCCGACTTCCTGATCCTGGTGGTGGCGATCTCGATGGCGATGACACCCTTCGCCGTGCAGCTCGCCGATGCGGCCCGCAGCCGCTTCTCCCGCCGGGTCGCCACGCCGGCGACGACGGAGGAGCTTGAGGATCACGACGCCCAGGTGATCATCGCCGGCTTCGGCCGCTTCGGGCAGATGATCGGCCGCATGCTGAACATGCGCCGCATCAAGTTCGTGGCCCTGGACAGCGACCACGACCGCATCGCCATCGCCCGGCGCTTCGGCAACGACGCCTATTTCGGCGACGCCTCGCGCCTGCAGATCCTGGAAGCGGCCGGGGCGGGCCGGGCCAAGCTGCTGGTCATCGCGGTGGACGATCCGGAACGGGCGGATTCCGTCGCCCGGGTGGCGGGCATGCATTTCCCGAACCTGAAGCTGTTCGCCCGCGCCCATGACCGCTTCCACGTCTACCGGCTGATGGAACTCGGCGTCGACCAGGTGGTGCGCGAGTATTTCGACAGCAGCCTGGACATGGCCGGCCGGGTGTTCCGCGAACTCGGCGTGCCGGGCCGCAAGGCCGACCAGATGGTCAAGCGCTTCAAGGAATACGACGAGCAGCTCCTGCGCGAGCAGTACACCATCCACCGCGACGAGGCGGAGATGATCCGCACCTCCAAGGAGGCCGCCGCCCACCTCGCCAGCCTGTTCGAGCACGACCAGGAAGCCGCCGAGCAGGAGCAGGAGGAAGAAGCCAAGGCCTCGGGCGACGGGCCGCGCCCGCTGGAGCGTCCGCGCCAGACGGCGGCGGAGTAAAGAAACTGCCCCGTCATTCCGAACCCTCTACGTCATCCCGGATCATCCCCGGGCTCGACCCGGGGTGAGGCCGGGACCTTGATACAGACCGCTGGGTCCCGGCCCGCACCCGGATCAATCCCGGATTAAATCCGGGACGGGCGCGTCCGGGATGACGATGTCGTCTTGTAAGCAGGGCCCTCACGCCGCCGTGCGATACGCGTCCCGTCCTTCAACCACCGTGGCCAGGACCTTGGCCGGCCCGTCCTCGCGCTGATCGAGAACCACAAGGTCCGCCCGCTTGCCGGTTTCCACCGTGCCCCGGTCGGTCAGGCCCGCGGCTTTGGCCGGGTTGGTCGAGACCAGTGCCCAGGCGGTGGCGAAATCGCAATCGCCGTCCCGCACCAGCCTAAACGGGGCCTGCGCCAGAGCCGGGTAATAGTAATCCGACACCAGGATGGTGCAGCGGCCTTCCTTGACCTCGGTCGCCGCCCGCACCCCGCGGGTGCCCATGTGGCTGCCACCGCGGATGATGTTCGGCGCGCCGCAGATCACCGGGTCGCCCAGGGCGACCGCCTTTTCCGCCGTCGGCGTGTTCATCGGGAACTCGGCGATGCGGCAACCGAGCCCGTGGAACCAGGCCCGCAGGTCGGGATCGTCGTCGTCATGGCTTGCCATGGCCACGCCATGCTCGATCGCCGCCTTGGACAGGCGCTCGATGGAGGCGGGCACGTCCGGCTGGCGGCTGCAGACCGAGCGGATCAGGTCCATGAACTGGTCGTGGGTCAACCCGGTGCGGCCGGTATAGGTGGCGGTCGACTTCCCGTTCTGCTCGATCTCGCGCAGGCTCACATGGCTGTGGTCGTTAAAGGCCAGCAGGTCGACGGTGCCGTCGGCGAGCCAGTCCAGCACCTCCGCCTCGGCCTCCAGGTTGTGGGTCTCGTGGCGCAGGTGGAACCGGGTGTCGCAGCCGAGACGCGGCTTGGCCGCCTCGATCGCCGCCTTGACCTTCAGGGTCGACTCCCGGCCGCGCAGCCCCGGCTCCCAGGAATAGGTGACGCCGTGATAGGCGGTGGAGATGCCGTTCGCCAGCATCTGCGCGTCGGTATCCTGCAGGGCCAGGTCCATGGGGAAGTGCACGCCCGGCCGCGGCATGATCTGGCGCTCGAAGGCGTCGCCGTGCAGGTCGATCACGCCGGGCAGGACCCAGGCGTCGCCCGCGTCCCAGACCTCGCCGGAGCTTTCGGCGCCGATGGCGGAGATCACCCCGTCCTCGACCGTGACCACCGTATCCGCGACCGTCCCGTCGGCCAGCAGCACGCGCCGGCTCGCGATCCCTCTTCTCATCGCCGTCTTCTCCTGTGGGGGCACGCATGGCATAACCGGCGCGCCGAGAGGCTGGTGCTTCTAGATACCCGCTTCGCGCCGGTTCGCGCCATACGCCTGAGCGAATTTCACCGGAGTGTCACAATGGTCGAATTCCCCAGCTTTCCCGGCAGCGGAACCGGCGAACCGGACCCGCAGGCGCCGCGCTACGCGCTGTATGTGGCACCGGAGCCGGGCTCGGCGCTGGCGGAGTTCGGGGCCGACTGGCTGGGGCGCGATTGCGTGACCGGCGAGACGCGGGCCCAACCGGATGTGCCGGGGCTGAGCGCCGAGCGGCTCGCCGAGCTGACCGCGAGCGCGCGGGGCTACGGCTTCCACGCCACGATCAAGCCGCCGTTCTATCTGCGCGAGGGCCGCAGCGAGGCCGAACTGCTGGACGCCTTCGCCGCCTTCGCCAAGGGGCGGGAGCCGTTCGAGGTGCGGCTGGGGCTGCGCTCGCTGGGCGGGTTCCTGGCGCTGATGATGACGCCGCCGGACCACCGGATGAGCGCGCTCGCCGCCGATGCGGTGCGCGACCTCGACCCGTTCCGGGCCCTGCCGAGCGAGGCGGAACTGGCGCGGCGCCGCGAGTCGGGGCTGTCGGCCCAGCAGGAGACCCTGCTGCAGCAATGGGGCTACCCCTATGTGATGGGCGAGTTCCGCTTCCATATGACCCTGTCGGCAAGGCTGCCCGAAGGGGCCAAGCGCGACGCCCTGGTCGCCGCGCTGGCCCCGCGGGCGGACGCGGTGACGTCCGAGCCGTTCTGGGTCGACGCCCTGGCGCTGTTCAAGCAGCCGTCCAAGGGCGCGGACTTCATCCAGGTCGAGCGGTTCGGGTTCGGGGGGTAGCTCTAGCTCACCCCTCATCGTCATCCCGGACACCCTCGGATTGAATCCGGGGGTGGGCCGGGACCCAGCGTCTGCAGTCTGCAACTGGGTCCCGGCCGACCTCCGGGTCAATCCCGGATTAAATCCGGGACGGAGCTCGCCGGGATGACGATGGATTTTTGGAGGGCAACCAGCTTCGAGCTGCGCTCCAAGCCCCCGCCCGTCGTCCTGAACTTGTTTCAGGATCATGCTGCTGACGCTGGAGGCATGGTCCTGAATCAAGTTCAGGACGACGGTGCTTTTTGACTCGCCGCCGCCTTGGCCAGCCCGTTCACCACCCCGCAGAACGGGTCCGACGACACCAGTCTCGCCCCCGGTAGTCCGGCCGCCAGGGTCGCGCGCACGACCGGCAGCAGCGTCGTCCCACCCGTCAGCACCATGTGGTCGACGTCCCGCGCCTCCACCCCGGCGAGCTCCAGCGTGTGCCCCACCGCGTGGCGCAGGCTGTCCAGCTCGTGGCGGATGGCGTGGCGCAGCCGGCTCTCGTCGACCACCGGGGGCGCCACGTCGCCCAGATCGGGCAGCGCCAGGGCCGTCTCGCCTCCGGAGCCGAGCCGGATCTTCAGCTCCTCCACCCGGGCCGCCAGCCGGTGGCCGAGCCGGTGGTCCATCACATGCAGCAGCCGGTCGATCTTCTCCGGTTCCAGGGCGAGCCGCTGGATGTCGACGATCTCGCTCCGGTTCTTGGCCGAGTAGAACAGGTGGATCTTGTGCCAGCTCGCCAGGTCGCTGAAATACGACGCCGGCACCGGCAGGATCTCGGTCGAGGTCAGGCTGCGGGTCTGCGAGCCGAGCCCCAGCAGCGGCATCGCCGCGTCCAGGGAGATCCGCTTGTCGAGATCCGTGCCGCCGATCCGCACGCCGAAATTCGCCAGGATCTCGAACCGGTCGGCGCCCCTGCCGGTGCCGCCCGGATGCCAGCGCGCGACCGAGAAGTCGGAGGTGCCGCCGCCGATATCGGCGACCATCACCAGCCGGGGGTCTTCCATCAGGTCGCCGGCATCGATCATCGCCGCGACCGGCTCGTAGACGAAGCGCACCTCGGAGAAGCCGGCTTCCAGGAAGATGCCGTGAAGATAGGCCTCGGCCTCGGCGTCGCGCTCCGGGTCGTCGTTGAACCGCACCGGCCGGCCGGCGACCAGGCTGGACAGGACGACACCCTCGCGCCGCTCGACGTCGCGCTTCAGGAACTCCACGAAGCGCAGCAGCAGCTGGCGGAACGGCCAGGGGCGGCCGCCGAGGAGGGTGCGCTCCTCCGTCAGGCTGGTGCCCAGGATGCTCTTCAGCGCCCGCAGGTAGCGGCCGTCATCCTCGGCGAGGAAACACGCCTCGGCCTGGGTCCCGAACAGCAGGGTGCGCTCGTCCTCGCTGTAGAACAGGGCGCTGGGCACCAGGCTGCGCCCGTCCTCGAACCGGTGCAGTGCCGGCACCCCGTCGCGCACGAAGCCGATCGCCGAATTCGAGGTGCCGAAATCGAGTCCGGCCGCCAGTCCCTGCACGCCCATGAAACGCTCCCCGCCCGGTATCCGGCCAAAGCATAAAAGGGCCCCTGCACCGGCAGGGGCCCTGTGATATCCCGAAAATCGAGGGCGGACCCTAATCGAAGTCTTGGGCTTCTGTCACCCGGAAGTGTCGGAGGCTCAGGCCTGGCCGGCCATCAGCGGCGTCTCGTCGGCGATGAGCTGGATCCGCGCGCTGCCGGTCACCCCGCCGATCGCCCGCTCCGCCCGGGGCGTGCGCCCGAAGCATTCGCGGTAGCATTTGGAGAAGTGGCTGGCCGACACGAAGCCGCAGGCCAGCGCCACCGACAGGATCGACATCGACGTCTGGGTCAGCAACTGCCGCGCCCGCTGCAGCCGCAGGGTCAGGTAATAGCGGGTCGGCGTGGCGTTCAGATACTTGCGGAACAGACGCTCGAGTTGCCGGGTGGACAGGCCCGCCCGCTCGGCCAGATCGGTCTGGGTCAGCGGCTCCTCCAGATTGGCCTCCATCTCGCTGATCACCGAGATCAGCTTGGGATGGCTGACGCCGATCCGGGCGCGCAGCTCCATGCGCTGGTGGTCATGCGGCTCGCGGATGCGGTCGTGGATGAACTGCTCCGACACCTGGTTGGCCAGGGTCTGGCCGTGCTGCCGGCCGATCAGGTGCAGCATCATGTCCAGCGAGGCGGTACCGCCGGAGCAGGTGAACCGGTCGCGGTCGATCTCGTACAGGTCGGACGAGACCTCGATCTCCGGGAACTCCTCGGTGAAGCCGCCCAGGTTCTCCCAGTGGATGGTGCAGCGCCGGTCGTCGAGCAGCCCGGCCTTGGCCAGCACGTGGCTGCCGGTGCACAGCGCGCCGACGGCCCGGCCCTGGCGCGAGGCGCGGCGCAGGAATCCCAGCACCCGCTCGTCCTCGAACTTCTGCACGTCGATGCCGGCGACCACCGCGACGATCTTCTCGCGGTCGAGCTGGGACATCGGGCCGTCCGGCACCACCTCGATCCCGTTGCTGGCGGAGACCGGCTGTCCGTCGACGCTGTAGACCCGCCATTCGTACAGGGTCTCGTTCGCCATCCGGTTGGCCGAGCGCAGCGGCTCCACCGCCGAGGCGAAGGCCATCATCGAGAAATTATGGACGAGCAGAAACCCGATGCGCGTCGGAATTTCGTTTGGATCATCAAACATCGCGAGACCGCACTCCCAGCTAGCCTCATTGGACGCTTTGACGGCCCGGGTGCGTGAGCATCAGGTGTCGGGCGGAGAATACTGCGATTCCCCGATCCCACGCATTCACAAAATCGTCTCAGGTCCCGGAAAAGGGTTAACGCCATATACACTTACAGTGGCCGAGAGCAAGCGGGATGATGTCCCGGCCCTCAGGAATACGATATGGACCTGCGGGCGGTTCCAACGCTCTTGTCGCTTCCTGGCAAGAGAGCCGCCCCTGGAAAGGGCTTACCGAACGGATGAGACCCCCCTATCGCGACCTCGCCGACCGGCTCGCCCCGCTCGGTCTGATCCCGCGCGGCGGCTTCCGGGCGCTGCCGCAGGACGGGCTCGGACCGGTAGAGGTGGTGGTCATGGTCGGCAATGCGGGACCGGGCGTCTGGCCGGCCTTTTCCGCCGGGCGCCGGGACGAACCGGACCCGCTGGACGCCTGGGTCCGGCGGTCGCTGCGGCCGGTGGCGCGGGACCTCGGCGCGCGGGTGGTCATGCCGAATGACGGCCCGCCCTACCGGCCGTTCCAGCGCTGGGCGATGCGGGCGGAGCCGGTGCATCCCTCGCCGCTCGGGCTGCTGATCCACCCGGAGTACGGGCTGTGGCACGCCTATCGCGCAGCACTGCTGTTCGCCGAGGAGATCGACCTGCCGGACCGCGGCGACACGGCCAGCCCCTGCGAGGCCTGCGCGGACCGTCCGTGCCTGTCGGCCTGCCCGGTCAAGGCGTTCGACGGCACGCGCTATGACGTGGCCGCCTGCCGGACCCATGCGGGCGGGCCCGACGGCGCCGCGTGCCGGGAGGGCGGATGCCTCGCCCGCCATGCCTGTCCGGTGGGGCGGGACCTCGCTTATGGACCCGAGCAGCAGGAATTCCACATGGCGGCCTTCCTGCCCTAAAGGCCGGTGTCTCCGACCAGCCCGCGCAGGAGATGCCCGACCGCGTAGGCGAGACCGGCGGCCGCCAGCCCGATGGCGAGGGTCTCCAGCCCGGAGCGCCACCAGGGCGCCAGCGACCATCGCGCCTTGGCCGAGCCAATGGCGAAGAACACGGCGGCCGTCACCGCCGTCGACACCGCCAGCCCGCCGCCGGCCATATAGGGGATCAGCGGCACCAGCCCGCAGATCACGAAGGCGGAGAAGGTGACCCAGGCCGCCGTCCAGGGCGAGCGGGTGACGGGTGCGAGGTGGTGCTCCTCCACCAGCATCGTCTGGGCCCAGCGTTCCTCGTCCGAGGTGATGGTATCGACGGCCCGCTCCAGGGCGCGGCCCTCGAAGCCCTTGGCGGCGAAGATCTGCCGGATCTCCTCGCGCTCGCCGTCCGGCGCGGCGGCGATGTGCCGGTGCTCCATGGCGAGCACACGGGCGGCGTCGTCCTTCTCGGCCTTGGTGCCGGAATAGTTGGCCGCTGCCATGGAGAACCCGTCGGCGATCAGGTTGGCGAATCCGAGGATCAGGATGACGCCGACCGACAGCTCCGCCCCCGCCACCCCGGCGACGATGGCGAAGGTGGTGACGGCGCCGTCGATCCCGCCATAGATCCAGTCCCGCAGGTACATCGCCTCCGGCCGCCCGGCGATGCGGGCGCGGATGGAAGCGGGGTCATGGGCGTGTTCCAGCGGCATGGGTGGAGTGTAACGCGGTCCGCGTTCCGCGACACGGCGTCCCTAAGACCGTGAGTGTCGCAATTCGGCAACCACATCCCTGCGCGTTCCCGTTAGTCTCCGGCCCGTAGCGTCAATCGACCCATCGACACCGCCGATGGGGAATGCCCAAAGGGAGGGGCCGGCCATGGTGAAGTCCGATATCGAGATCGCCCGCGAGGCCAAGATGCAGCCGATCATGGAGATCGGCGCCAAGCTCGGCATCGCGCCCGAGCACCTCATGCCTTACGGCCATACCAAGGCGAAGATCGATCTCGGCTATATCGAGAGCCTGGCCTCCAACCCCGACGGCAAGCTGATCCTGGTCACCGGCATCAATCCGACCGCCGCCGGCGAGGGCAAGACCACCACCACGGTCGGCCTCGGCGACGCGCTGAACCGGATCGGCAAGAAGGCCGCCATGTGCCTGCGCGAGCCGTCGCTCGGCCCGTGCTTCGGGGTGAAGGGCGGGGCGGCCGGCGGCGGCTATGCCCAGGTCGTGCCGATGGAGGACATCAACCTCCACTTCACCGGCGACTTCCACGCCATCGCCGCGGCCAACAACCTGCTGGCCGCACTGATCGACAACCACGTCTATTGGGGCAACGCGGTCGGGCTCGACCCGCGGCGCATCGGCTGGCGCCGGGCGGTGGACATGAACGACCGGGCGCTGCGTTCGATCGTCAACTCGCTGGGCGGGGTGGCCAACGGCTTCCCGCGCGAGGACGGGTTCGACATCGTCGTCGCCTCCGAGATCATGGCGATCCTGTGCCTGTCGACCTCGCTGGACGACCTGAAGCGCCGGCTCGGCCAGATCGTGGTCGGCCAGACCCGCGAGCGCGAGCAGGTCTTCGCCCGCCAGCTCGAGGCGGACGGGGCGATGACCGTCCTGCTGAAGGACGCCCTGTCGCCGAACTTGGTGCAGACGCTTGAGAACAACCCGGCCTTCATCCATGGCGGGCCGTTCGCCAACATCGCCCATGGCTGCAACTCGGTGATGGCGACCCAGACCGCGCTGAAGCTCGCCGACTATGTGGTGACCGAGGCCGGGTTCGGCGCCGATCTGGGGGCGGAGAAGTTCTTCGACATCAAATGCCGCAAGGCCGGCCTGTCGCCGGCGGCGGCCGTCGTTGTCGGCACCGTGCGGGCGCTGAAGATGCATGGCGGCGTCGCCAAGGAGGATCTCGGCCACGAGAACATCGAGGCGGTGCGCAAGGGGGTGTCCAACATCGCCCGCCACGTGGAGAACACCCAGAAGTTCGGCGTGCCGGTGGCGGTCGCCCTGAACCGCTTCATCACCGATACAGACGCCGAGATCGAGGCGGTGCGCAAGGAGCTGGAGAGCCTGGGCGTGGAGGCGATCGAGTGCACCCACTGGGCCGACGGCTCCGCCGGCACCGAGGCCCTGGCCCATCACGTGGTCGGCCTAGTGGAAGGCGGCACCGCGGCGTTCAAGCCGCTATACGCCGACGAGCTCGGCCTGAAGGACAAGATCCGCACCATCGCCAAGGAGATCTACCGGGCCGACGACGTGGTGTTCGAGGGCAAGGCGTCCACGGCCATCGCCGATATCGAGAAGAACGGCGGGGCCGGCTATCCGGTCTGCATCGCCAAGACCCAGTACAGCTTCTCCACCGACCCGAACGCCAAGGGCGCGCCGACCGGCCACACCCTGCCGGTGCGCGAGGTGCGGCTATCGAACGGGGCGGAGTTCGTGGTCGCGGTCTGCGGCGAGATCATGACCATGCCGGGCCTGCCCCGCGTGCCGGCGGCGAACAAGATCACCCTGAACGCGGCGGGTCAGATCGAGGGGCTGTTCTGACGGGGCTTTAGCGCCGAGTCCTGATGCCAATCAGGATCATGCTGCCGGCGCCGGTGCACCGTAGATCCCGATTTGCATCGGGATGACGGGATGGGGGCGGCGCCGTCTCAGCCCCCTACCGTCGTCCTGACGCAAGTCAGGACCAAGCCGCCGGCGCTTGTGCACCGCAGATCCCGATTTGCATCGGGATGACGGGGTGGGAGGAGCCGCTGTCTCAACCCTCTCCCGTCGTCCTGACGCACGTCAGGACCAAGCCGCCGGCGCCGGTGCACCGCAGATCCTGACTTGCGTCAGAACGACGGTTGCGCGCTACGTTCCCGCCCGCAGCTCCTCCAGCAGCAGCGCCGTCGCCGCCGTCACGTCGCCGCGCTCGCGCTCGACCAGTGCCACCCGGCGCATCACGGCCGGGCTTCCGAAGGGCACCGTGCGCACCGTCTCGCGCAATTCCTCGGTGACAGACCCGGCCGGCGCCACCGCGACGCCGAGGCCGCGCGACACCATCGCCAGGATCGCCTCGATCGAGTCCAGCTCCATCGCCTCCGACACGACGATCCGACGCTGGCGCAACGCCGTGTCGATCACCCGACCGACACCGGTGCGCCGGTTGAAGCGGACGAAGGGCAGGGTGCGCAGCAGGTCGCGGTCGCTCCGCCCCGGTGCGTCGATCGGGGCGGCCACGACCAGCGGCTCCTCATGGATCGGGTTCAGCACCAGCCCGCGTTCCAGCCGCGGCGTCTCGGTCACCACGGCGGCGTCCAGCGCGCCCTGAGCAACCCGGCGCAGCAGGTCGGCGGACAGGCCCGACTCCACGCGGATGCGCAGGTCGGGTGCCCGCACCGCCAGCCGGGCCAGGGCCGCCGGCACTAAGCCGGTCGCCGCCGTCGGAATGATCCCCAGCCGCAGCCGGCCCCGGGCCGCCGTCCCCGCGGCCACCGCCCGGATATCCTCCGACAGCCGCACCAGCTCGCGCACCCGGGACAGCAGCCCGTCGGCCGTGTCGTTCAGAACCGGCGGTCGCCGCGCTCGGTCGAACAGGGCCGCCCCCAGCTCCTCCTCCAGGGTCTTCATCTGCATGGAGACCGCCGACTGGGTCACGCCCACGCGCTCGGCGGCGGCGGCGAAACTGCCGCTGTCGGCGATGGCGAGCAGGGTCTCGAGATGCCGGATGTTCATGACATGAAATAAGAATATCTGAAGAAGATGATCAAGATTATTCGCTTGTCTGAAGTCGGGCGGGGCGCGAGGATGGCTCACGCTTTCGTGAGGGAGAAAACGATGAGCTTTGCCCTGACCGCCGCGCAGGAAGAGTTGCGCGCCAAGGCCCGCGATCTGGCCGAGTCCGTGATCGCGCCGCGCGCCGCCGAGGTCGACCGGAGCGAGCAGTATCCCTGGGACAACGTGAAGGCGCTGACCGAGGCCGGCTTCATGGGCATGACCGTGCCGAAGGAGCTGGGTGGCAAGGGCCACAGCTTCCTCGACGTGGTACTGGTCATCGAGGAGATGGCGGCCCAGTGCGGCGTCACCGGCCGCATCGTCGTGGAAGGCAATATGGGCGCGATCTCCGCCCTGCTGCAGTACGGCAGCGAGTGGCAGCGCAGGATCGCCGCCGAGCATGTTCTGTCCGGCGACAAGCTGGCGATCTGCATCACCGAGCCGGATGCCGGCTCCGCCGCCACCCAGATGACCACCCGCGCCGACAAGCGCGGCGACACCTACGTTCTCAATGGCAAGAAGCACTGGATCACCGGCGGCGGCGTGTCGAAGCTGCACCTGATCTTCGCCCGCGTGTTCGACGAGAGCGGCGAGGAGCTGGGCATCGGCGGCTTCATCGCCTTTCGCGACCAGGACCAGGGCCTCGTCATCGGCACCCGCGAGCCGACCATGGGCCTGCGCGGCATTCCCGAGACCGAAGTGCTGTTCCAGGACCTGGAACTCTCCGCCGACCGGCTGGTCATGCCGCCGAGCGGGCTGAAGCGCGGCTTTGCCGACCTGATGAACGCCTATAACGCCCAGCGTGTGGGGGCGGGCACCGTGGCGCTCGGCCTTGCCGAGGGTGCCTATCGCCGCGCGCTCGCCTTCTCCAAGGAGCGCGAGCAGTTCGGCCGGCCGATCGCCGAGTTCCAGGGCCTGCAGTGGATGCTCGCCGACATGAGCGTGCAGGTGGAGGCAGCCCGCGCGCTGATCTGGCGCGCCGCCGGAACCGAGGGGCTCAACGGCAGCCCGTTCCCGGACAGTCTGGCGGCGGCCCAGTCGAAGATCTTCGCCTCGGAGATGGCCATCAAGGTCACCACCGACGCCCTGCAGGTGTTCGGCGCCCGCGGCTATTCCCGCAACTTCCCGATGGAGCGCATCCAGCGCGACGCCCGGATGTTCACCATCGGCGGCGGCACCGCGCAGATCCTGCGCACGGTGGTCGCCTCGCGCCTGCTGGAGCGCAAGCTGCCGCAGACCCGCGACGGCTATGCCGCCCTGGAGGCCGCCGGTAAGCTTCCGCGTTCCCAGGCCGCCGAGTAAACGTCCAACCTGAGCGAGGACTTCATGACCGAGACGGTGCGTGCCGCCGACCTGCTCGCGCGGCGTCTCTACGAGGCCGGATGCCGACTCGCCTTCGGCATTCCGGGCGGCGAGGTGCTGACCATCGTCGACGCGCTGGAGAAGGCGGGGATCGAGTTCCGCCTCGCCAAGCACGAGAACGCCGCCGGCTTCATGGCCGAGGGCGTCTATCACATGACCGGCGCGCCGGGCATCCTGGTCTGCACCGTCGGGCCGGGGGCCGCCAACGCGGTCAACGTCGCCGCCAATGCCGAGCAGGACCGGGTGCCGCTGATCGTCATCACCGGCTGCGTCGACGAGGACGAGGCGGTCACCTACAACCACCAGGTCTTCGACCACCAGCAGGTCTTCCGCCCGATCGTCAAGGCGAGCTTCCGGGTCAGCGCCGGTGCGGTCGATGCCCTGGCCGACAAGGCGGTGGCCATCGCGCTGGACCAGCGTCCGGGCCCGGTGCATCTCGACCTGCCGATCTCCGTTGCCGCCGCCGAGGTGCCGGTGCCGGCCCGCCTGGCCCGCCGGGTGCCGGACATGGCCGCCGTGCCCGCAGCGGGACCCGATCTCGATACCGCCCGGGCGTGGCTGGCCGAGGCCGAGAAGCCGATGATGGTCATCGGCCTCGACGTCGTCACCCAGGATTGTGCGGCGGAGGTCCGCGCCTTCGCCGAGCGCTTCGCCATCCCGACGGTCGCCACCTACAAGGCCAAGGGCGTGGTGCCGGACGACAGCCCCCTGTCGCTGGGCGGGGCGGGGCTCTCGCCGGTGGCGGACAAGCAGATCCTGCCGTTGCTGCAGGACTCCGACCTGGTCCTGCTGGCCGGCTACGACCCCATCGAGATGCGGGTCGGCTGGCGCGACGTCTGGGATCCGTCCACGCAGCGGGTCATCGATATCACCGCGGCACCCAACACCGCCTACATGCACCAGGCCTCGCTGGCCTTCGTCGGCCATGTGGGCAAGACCCTGTCGGTGATCGGCGAGGGTGTTGAGGCCAAGGCGACCCGCTGGCCCGGCGGAGAGCCGGCGGCCGCACGCCAGGCGCTGGCCGGCGCCTATGGACAGAACGAGGCCTGGGGGCCGGCCGCCATCGTGACGACGGTGCGCAAGGCCCTGCCGCGCGACGGGGTGATCACCGTGGACAGCGGCGCACACCGGATCCTGGCGAGCCAGGTCTGGGAGAGTTTCGTGCCCCATGCGGTGCTGCAGTCGACCGGGCTGTGCACCATGGGCTGCGCCCTGCCGCTCGCCATCGGCGCGAAGATGGCCGCCCCGGAGCGCGGCGTGGTCGCCTTCACCGGCGATGCCGGGCTGGAGATGATCCTGGGCGAGTTGGTCACCCTGCGGGACGCCAAGGTGCCGGTGGTGGTCGTGGTGTTCGTCGATGCGTCGCTGGCGTTGATCGAGTTGAAGCAACGGGCGATGACCTTCGCCAATGCGGGGGTGGACTTCCCCGAGACCGACTTCGCCGCCATCGCCACGGCACTCGGCGGCCGCGGCGTGGTCTGCGAGGACCGGGAGAGCCTGGAGCGGGCGGTGAGCGAGGGACTGACCGCGGACACCTTCACCGTCTGCGCCTGCCGCATCGACCGCAAGAGCTACGACGGTCGGATCTGAGAGCCGGCCTCAAACCGTCTCGTGAGACATACACACAATAAATTTGAGACATTGGGGCAAGACAACCAGGCCGTTCTCAAGGTATCTTGACGCACCGACACATAGGAATTGGTGCGCTGAGATGCGGTCATAGGTCTGTCTGACGGATTTCGGACAGATGTGAAGCTACGCCGGACGACAGACGCCGCTTCCGTTTACGAAGGCCTTCAGGCAACTCGACGGACGACTCGCGGCTGTGAAGCCGTGCAGCGCCGATCCAATTTCCGCGGTTCATGTGCAGCAATTGCCTTAAGCCCCTAGAACGGAGGGCGGCGCTGCTCATGACCTCGCTCGAAACGCTCGTTTTCGTCGATGCTTCGGTTGCATTCTCGGACATCCTGACCGCCGGTCTCGACCCGCGGACGCAGGTGCATCACCTGTCGCCGGCTGATGACCCGCTGGCGGAGATCGCCCGACGTGCATCCGAGGCCGCGCCCCTTCATCGGATCGCGATCCTCACCCATGGCCGCCCCGGGCACCTGACACTTTCCGACCGGGAGTTTGACCGGCGGAGCCTGCACGCCGCGGCCGGCGTTCTGGCGGATATCGGCGGAAGTCTGTCGCCGGCGGGCGAGGTTGTCCTCCTGGCCTGTTCGACCGGACAGGGACGAACCGGTCGCGCCTTCGTCGCGGCCCTCGAAGAGGCGCTCGGCGTGCCGGTGCAGGCGTCTGAGACCGATCTCGGCGCCGATGCCGGCTGGCACGGCCTGCCCGCCGCGGCGGCGATGATCGCGCCGGCCGCGCTCGATGCCTACCCGGCGCGCCTGGTCGTCAGCGCGGGAGACGCCGGGGACAACCTCATCGTCGGCACGGGGAGCGACGACACGCTCGACGGCGCCGGGGGGAACGACACGATCAGAGGTGACGGCGGAAACGACGTCATTTCCGGCGGTACCGGAGATGACGAGATCTCCGCCGGTAACGGCAATGACACGCTCTCCGGCGGCGCCGGCAACGACACCGTCAGTGGCCTGGGCGGCAACGACATCATTTACGGGATGGACGGTGACGACCTCATCGGCACCGGGAACGGTAACGAAACGGTCTATGGCGGCGCCGGCAATGACAGCATGTACGTCCAGGGCGGCAACGACCAGATCTCCGGCGGCAGCGGAAACGACGTTATCTCAACCGGCGACGGAGGAGACTCCCTCTACGGTGGCGACGGCGATGACACGTTCATCCTGGGGGGAAGCGCCGAGGTATTCGGCGGCGCGGGGAATGACAGTGTCACTGGGTCGGGCGCATCGGACACCATTCAAGGCAACGATGGCGACGATCGGATCTCCGGCGGGGGCAGCCTCGACTTCATCACAGGCGGAACCGGAAACGATTCCCTGTCCGGCGGCGCGGCCTCGGACAACCTCTCCGGCGGCGACGGCAACGACCTGCTGGTTGGTGGCGCCGGCACCGACAGTCTCGTCGGCGGTGCCGGCAACGATACCTATTCGGGAAGCGTCGCAGACGTAAACGGAGACACGATCAACGGATTGTCGGCCGGCGACGTCATCGAGATCACCGGCGATACCAGTTATGCGACCAGCCTGCACGGCGACACAGTGGGTGGAAGCCTGACGATCGGCGCCAGCACGATCACCCTCACGAATGCCGGAACAGGGCTCTATATCAAGGGATCGGTGGTCGGCGGCCATTCGGTCCTCACCCTCACGACCACCGATCCGAATGCCCCGGTGGGCGGGGGCGGCGGCTCGGGCTCCAACTCGGCCGTCCTGAGCGTGTCCGCTCAGTCGTCCGGCGACCTGGCGGGAGCGGAGGTCAGCCGGACGCTGACGAACAACACCGGGGGCACGGCCACCGGAACATTGCTGGAGAACACCGGCAGCGGCAACACGATCACGGCGACACTGGCGAATGGGATGTCGATCCAGATGTCGGGCAGCGCCACGGCCTTGAGCGGCACCGGTGCCACATCCAGCCTGACCAGCCTGATCCAGGACAAGGCTCCGGGATCGCAGGAATTTCTGACGGGCCACGCGAATACGTTCCTAGGGTCCTACGCGGGCGGTGCAATCGACACCCGCTCCTTCAGCTTCGTCAATGCCGGAGACGGGGGCACGAGTGTCCGGTTTTCCGGCGAGTATGCCGGCGGGGGCGATGCGTTCGTGTTCGACACCGCGGGGCTTCCGTCCGGCACGACGTTGCAGCTCAACAACATCGACTTCGCGGCCATCGTCGGCAATGCCACCGTGCACGGCCTGAGCTCGCACACCTATCTCGTTGGCGACAACGGGGCGCAGTCCATCACTCTGGCGGGCGGAAACAACACGGCGGCCGGCGGCGCCGGGAACGACACGATACGGTCGAGCGACGGCGACGACATCGTCTACGGCAACCAAGGCTCGGATTTTCTCTACGGCAGCGACGGTCTCGACGTCCTGTTCGGCGGCCAGGACGGGGACACGGTCTCGGCCGGCACCGGGAACGACGTCGCCTATGGCAATCTCGGCGCCGACAACCTCTCCGGCGGTGCGAGCGAAGATACGCTTTATGGCGGCCAGGGCGACGATCTGGTCTACGGCAATTCCGGCCAAGACGATCTGTACGGCAACCTCGGCAGCGACGGGCTGTTCGGGGGACAGGGTGACGACACTCTCCACGGTCAGTCGGGAGATGACACGCTTGCGGGCAACATGGGCGCCGACGTCCTGACCGGCGGCGAGGGGTCGGACGTCTTCGTCTTCGACTTCAATGGCGGCAACGACACGATCGCCGATTTCGAGATCGGGATCGACCGGCTCCAGTTCGCCGCCGGCCTTACCTTCACGGCAACGGCGAGTGGCGGCCACACCCTGCTGACGCTCTCCGACGGCGGCACGGTCACCCTGATCGGCGTTCCGATCAGCGGCGTCGCCGGGGTAACTGGCTCGGAATTTCCATAGACACGGCAGTTTGGCGCCAGGCGCAGGGAACAGAGCGGTCCTTGCGGGATGGCGGGATCGCGGTGACGCTTGCGGTTTCCCGTGATCCGAGACGCCCCGGCCGTGACCCGCGGGTGGGTCGGGACCCAGCAACGGAGACCGCCTTGGCCGACCCTCTATGGACCGAAGACACCAGCGCCGCTTTCCGCGACCTCGCCCACTACGCGGTGCCGGAGCGGGAACTGCAGACCGAAACCATCCTGTCTCTGATTCCGGAGCCGGACGGCGCTCCGTTGGCGATGGATATCTGCTGCGGTGCGGGCGGGCTGACGGTGGCGATGCTCGAGCGCTTTCAAGGCCTTCGGGTCCTGGCCCTGGACGGCTCGCCCAGCATGCTGGAGACGACGCGCGCGGCGGCCGGCGACCGGGCGGATCGGCTCGAGACCGCGATCATCGACATCGCCGAGACCGGCTGGCGCATCCCGCCGGAGCCGTTGCACGCGGTGGTGTCGTCGCTGGCGATCCATCACCTCGACGGGGCCGGCAAGCGGCAGCTCTTCGCCGACATCCATGCCGCGCTGAGGCCGGGCGGGGTGTTCGTCATGGCCGATCTGGTGGAGCCGGTGACCCTAAGCGGCCGGAAGGTCGCCGGCGACGCCTGGGACGCGGAGACCCGGCGCCGGGCGCTCGACACCGACGGTACGCTGGAGGGCTACGAGCGGTTCGTGGCCGAGGACTGGAACTACTACCGCCTGCCGGGCCCAGACCCGCTGGACAAGCCGTCCGGCGTGGCGGAGCTGCTGGACTGGCTGCGCGCGGCCGGGTTCGACGGCGTGGACCTGCACTGGATGAAGGCCGGCCACGTGATCATAAGCGGGGTGCGGGGGTAGGGCGCGGTCTAACACCCACCCGCCGTCATCCCGGACAAGACCGGGCTTGACCCGGGCTTGGGCCGGGACCGAGCAGCAAGACCTCTGGGTCCCGGCCGATCTCCGGGTCAGGCCCGGCCCCGGATCTAGTCCGGGGTCGCCGGGATGACGGGGTGGGGTTTGTTATTCCACGGGCCGCTTGGACACCAGGTGATGCATCTCGCAGGTCATCACCACCTCGTCGTTCTGGTTCTTCGTCGTATAGGCCAGTTTCACCCGGCCGAAGGGGCGCGAGGAGGAGGGGATCAGCTCCATCACCTCCGCCGTCGCCGACAGGGTGTCGCCCGGCCGCACGGGGCGGGGCCAGCGCAGGTTGTCCATGCCGGTGCCGCCGACATTGGTCTCCTGATGCGGGCCGGCCTGCCAGATCAGACGGAAGGTCAGCGCCAGGGTGTGGAAGCCGCTGGCGATCAGCCCGCCGAACATGGTCGCTTCCGCGTCCGGCTTGGACACGTGGAACGGCTGCGGGTCCCATGTGAAGGCGAAGTCGACGATCTGGCTCTCGGTCACCGTCACCCGCTGGCCGGTCAGCACGTCGCCGACCTGGAAGTCCTCGAAATACTTCTTGTCGCGCACGCGGCCTACTCCATCAGGGCGTCGAGGCTCTTCAGCCCGTTGCCGGTCATCACCACCACCGTGTCGTCCTCGGCAGAGATCGTGCCGTCGGCGAGGAGCTGCTCGTAGCCGGTGGCGGCCAGCGCGCAGGACGGCTCCACCAGCGCGCCCTTGGCCGCCAGCATGCGCACCGCCGGCAGGATCTTCTCCTCCGCCACGGCGACGGCCCCGCCGCCGGACTCCCGCAGGGCGGCGACGCATTCGGCCGTGCGCACAAGCCTGGCGGCGGCCACGCCTTCGGCGATCGTCGCCTTCGGGGTGAACTCCACCGGCGTGTCGGCCTTCGCCTCGAAGGCCCGGACCAGGGCCCCGACATTGGCCGGCTGGGCGGCGAACAGGCGTGGTACCCGGTCGATCTCACCGCGCCGCTTCAGCTCGTCGAAGCCGATCCGGCAGCCCAGCAGGTTGGAGCCGTAGCCGACCGGGATGACGATGTTGTCGGGGACGGTGAAGCCGGACTGTTCCCAGATCTCATAGGCGAGCGTCTTGGTGCCCTCGATGAAGAAGGGCTGCCAGTTGTGGGAGGCGTAGAATACGCCCTCTTCGGCCATTCTCAGCGCCTTGGCGGCGACATCCTGGCGGCTGCCTTCCACCAGATCGACCACGGCGCCATAGGCCCGCATCTGCGCCACCTTGGCGGGCGAGGTCTTCGCCGGCACCAGCACGGTGCATTTGATCCCCGACGCACCGGCATAGCAGGCGAGCGACCCGGCGGCGTTGCCGGAACTGTCCAGCATGACCTCGGTGATGCCGTGGGCCTTGAGGTAGGCGACCAGCACCGCCATGCCGCGGTCCTTGAACGACCCGCTGGGCATCAGGGATTCCAGCTTCAGGCGGACATTGCCGCCCTCCAGCGCCACCGGGATCAGCGGGGTGCAGCCTTCGCCGAGCGGCACCCGGGACGCCTTGTCGACCCGGATCGCCTTGGCGTAGCGCCACAGCGAGCGTTCGGCCGTGTCGATCTCGTCGCGGGCGAGACCGTCACCATCGGTGAGGTTGACCGGCGCCCCGGTCTCGGGGCACCGCCAGATCGGCGTGTCGACGGGATAGCTGTGAGCCCCGTCGCGGGTCACATAGGCAGTCACTTCAAGGCTGCCGCGATGGCGTCGCCCAGGTCGGTGGTGGCCGCCTGGCCGCCGAGATCCGGGGTCTTCGGCCCGCCTTCCGACAGCACGGTCTCGATCGCCTTGACGATGTCGTCCGCCGCCGCCTGGTGGCCCAGATGCTCCAGCATCATGGCCCCGGACCAGATCTGGCCGATCGGGTTGGCGATGCCCTTGCCGGCGATGTCCGGGGCGGAGCCGTGCACCGGCTCGAACATGGAGGGGTAGTCGCCCTCCGGGTTGATGTTGGCCGAGGGCGCGATGCCGATGGAACCGGCCACCGCCGGGCCGAGATCGGACAGGATGTCGCCG
Source organism: Thalassobaculum sp. (assembly GCF_965223715.1). Lineage (GTDB taxonomy): Bacteria > Pseudomonadota > Alphaproteobacteria > Thalassobaculales > Thalassobaculaceae > Thalassobaculum. The sequence continues at coordinate 5,011,797 of NZ_OZ245012.1, forward strand.
AACAGGTTGGAGCCGACCACCACGTCGAACCAGTCCGGATGCAGCACGAACTGCGCGGTCAGGATGTCGATGTGGAACTTGTCGGTGTCCAGGTCCGGGTATTCCTTGGCGATCGCCTCGAACCGCTCGTCCCAGAACGGCATGGTGTGGATGATGCCGTTGGACTTGGTGGCGGAGGTGACCTTCTTCTTGCCGACCCGCCGGCACAGGTCGAAGGCGTAGCGCATGACCCGGTCGCAGCCCTTGCGGGTCATGACCGTCTCCTGCATGGCCATCTCGTTCTCGCTGCCCTGGAACAGGCGGCCGCCGATCTCGGAGTATTCGCCCTCGTTGTTCTCGCGCACCACCCAGAAATCGATGTCCTCCGGGCCGCGGCCGGCGAGCGGGCACTTCATGCCCTTCATCATCCGCACCGGTCGCAGGTTGATGTACTGGTTCATCGAGCGGCGGATCGGGATCAGCAGCGACCACAGGGAGATGTGGTCCGGCACGCCGGGGAAACCGACCGCGCCGAGGAAGATCGAGTCGTGGGTCTTGAGCTGCTCCAGCCCGTCATCCGGCATGAACTTGCCGGTCTTGTGGAAGCGCTCGCAGCTCCAGTCGAACTCGGTGAACTCGTAGTCCAGGCCGTGCTTGGCGCCGACCGCCTCCAGCACCTTGATGCCCTCCGGCACGACTTCCCAGCCGATGCCGTCGCCCGGAATCACCGCGATCTTCAACTTCTCGGCCATGGCGCCCGTCCTCCCGCGTGTCTTTGAACTGAAACGTCTTACGCGCGGTTATAGAGGGCGGGCGGTGACGGCGGAAGGGGCCGACTCACACCCCGATATTGTCGATCAGCCGGGTCTCGCCGAGCCGGGCTGCGGCGAAGAGGCGGGCCGGGCGGGTGACCGGAGCGGTGCCGGTGAGGGCGGCCAGGGTCTCGGCGTCGCGCAGCTCGATATAGTCGATCGGCCCGAAACCGTCGGCCGACAGGGCGGCGATCGCATCGGCGCAGGCGGCGGAGATGTCCCCGTCGCCTGAGCGGATGCGATGGGCCGCCTTGGTCATCTCCTCGTGCAGGCGGGGCGCTGTGGCGCGCTCTGCTTCGGAGAGATAGGTGTTGCGCGACGACAGGGCCAGCCCGTCGGCCTCGCGCACGGTCGGGCAGCCGATGACGGCGATGGGAATGTCGAGATCGGCGGCCATGCGGCGGACCACCAGGAACTGCTGGAAATCCTTCTCGCCGAAGAACGCCTTGTCGGCGCCGGACTGCAGGAACAGCTTGGAGACCACCGTGGCCACGCCGTCGAAGAAGCCGGGCCGGGCGACGCCGTCGAGGCAGTCGGTGAGGTTGGCGACGGAGACGGTGGTGGCGTGGCCGGCCGGATACATCTCGGACGGGATCGGGGCAAAGACCGCATCGGCGCCGACCGCGCGCAGGGCCGCCAGATCGGCGTCCCAGGTGCGGGGATAGGTGTCCAGATCCTCGCCCGCCGCGAACTGCTTCGGGTTGACGAAGATCGACACGATGGTGCGGTCGCAGGCGTCCTGGGAGGCAGCCACTAGGCTCAGATGCCCGGCATGCAGGGCACCCATGGTGGGGACGAGGCCGACGGTCAGGTCTTCGCGGCGCCAGCCGGCGACGAGGGAGCGGAGATCGGCAATTGTGCGGGCGACGACCGGCTCATCCTTCGGCGAGCGGGAGGCGGCCCCGGGGGCGGGGGTCTGGGTCATGGCGCCGGTCTATCAAACCGGTCTGCGGGCGAACAGTCTCCGACTGCGCATGACGTCATGCCGCGATCCGCATACCGCCCCGGGCTGGCCGGGGCGGCTGCGATGGAGGCGGTGCCGTTCAGTGGTGCGGCTTGGCGGCCGCCGGGTTCAGGTAGGCGCCCAGCGCCCGCAGGGCGGTCACCGGCAGACGGAACAGGGCGACGGTCAGGCGCCGGACTTCCTCGGCGCGCATGCGCTCGCCGCGCCGCATATGCATGCGGATGACGGCGTCGTCGATGACGGCAATCGGCTTGGTAAGGGGCTTAGACGGGTCTGCCTCGCCGTAACGGCCGGACAGCCACTCGTTTTCCTGCGTGGTATAGGGATGCATGTGGATCACCTTGGTGTGTTGGCAGACGTCCACCTCCCGGACCTAGGCTTCTTATTGCTCCCCTGACCACCGTTTCGCGGTGGCTCACGCGTTTACGTCCTGACCCAGAAGATAGTCAGTTTGTTGCGGTGCACAAGATAAATTGTGCGTCGCAGCAAAGGTCAATGTTGCAGACCTAGTTTGCGGTTTTGCAGCCCCTCCACGTGTCTCTTGTCAGAGGGTCTCGGCGTGGCTATCAATCGGTGTCCGCGATCCGAAGAAAAGAAGGGGAAGCCGGTGCTCCACCAGCGCTTCCATGACCGTACCCGAGGACCTGTCTCCGCCCCGCGCCTGATCCCGCGGGGCTGACCGGGACACCTATCGCCGTCTCATCCGTCAGCCTCATTTGACGCGCATTCCGCGTCTGCCTGACTTCCGATGAGACCCCCATGTCCCTGATCGCCGTCAAAGACCTCTCCCTGATTCGCGCCGAGACCCTGTTCCAGGGGCTCGATTTCACCGTCGCCCGGGGCGACCGCCTGGGCCTGGTCGCCGCCAACGGGCGCGGCAAGTCTTCCCTGCTGCGGATCCTCGCCGGCGAGGAGGAGGGCACGACCGGCAGCGTCACCCGGTCGCGTGGGCTGGTGGTCGCGGTCGCGCCGCAGGATCCGCCGGAACGGCTTCTCTCGCTCAGCCTGTACGAGGCGGTGCGCGACGCGCTGGATGCGGAGGCGGCGGAAACCGAGAGCTGGCGGGTCGACATCCTGATGGAGGACCTGGCGGTGGACACGTCCCTGCGCGACGTCGCGGTCGGGCGCCTGTCCGGCGGCTGGCAGCGCACCATGCTGCTGGCCCGGGCGGCCGTGGTCGAGCCGGACCTGTTGCTGCTGGACGAGCCGACCAACCACCTGGATATCGGCCGGATCGGCGTGCTGGAGCGGTTCCTTGCCGCCCTGCCCAAGGACTGCGCGGTGATCGCGGCGAGCCACGACCGCGCCTTCCTCGACGACGTCACCACCCGCACCCTGTTCCTGCGCCCGCAGGAGAGCGTGGATTTCGCGCTGCCCTATACCCGCGCCGTGACGGCGCTGGCCGAACGCGACGCGGCGCGGGACCGGCAGTTCGAGAACGACATGCGCAAGGTGAAGACCCTGCGTCAGCAGGCGGCGAAGCTGAAGAATATCGGCATCAATTCAGGCTCCGACCTGTTGGTGGTGAAGACCAAGCAGCTCTCGGAGCGGGCCGACCGGCTGGAGGAGCAGGCGCGCCCGGCCCATCAGGAACGCTCCGCCGGGAACATCCACCTGTCCAGCAGCGACATCCATGCCAAGGCGCTGATGACCCTGGAGGACGCCGAGATCGCGACACCCGACGGAAGGCGGCTGTTCCGGATCGCCAAGGCGCTGATCAGGAGAGGCGACCGGGTGGCCCTGCTCGGGGCGAACGGCACCGGCAAGACCCGGCTGGTGGAAAGGCTGCGGGCGGCGCTATCCGGCGGTGATCCGCAGATCCGCGGGGCGGCCAGCCTCCGGATGGGCTATTCGAACCAAGCGCTGTCCCAGCTCGACAGTTTCGCCTCGCCCTGGGAGGCGGTCAAGCGGTCGAGCGGCCTGAACGACCATCAGGCCCGCTCCCAGCTCGCCGGCGCCGGAATCGCCGTCGATGCCCAGCACCACCCGATCGGCCGGCTCTCCGGCGGTCAGCGGGCGCGGCTGGCCATGCTGCTGCTGCGGCTGGTCGAGCCCAACTTCTTCCTGCTGGACGAGCCGACCAACCATCTCGATATCGAGGGGCAGGAGATGCTCGAGGAGGAACTGGTCCGCCACCAGGCCGCGTGCCTGCTGGTCAGCCACGACCGCGCCTTCGTGCGGGCGGTGGCGACCCGGATCTGGGTGATCGAGGGCGGCTGGCTGGTGGAGGTGGAGGATCCGGACCCGATCTTCGACCGGCTCATGGCGGGCTGACGGGCGGCCGTCGGCGCCGCTTTACGGTCACGTGCGTTGACAATGTGGCGACCGCGCGACGATAAGTGGTGACGGAGGTCGCGGCTTCGCGCCGTGGCCGGGGGCCCGTAGTTCAGCGGTCAGAACGCGCCGCTCATAACGGTGTTGTCGCAGGTTCGAATCCTGCCGGGCCCACCATTTTCCCTGGGCATCCGGCTATCCCGACCGGGCACCTGACACCCCGTCACAGCAGCAGACAGCCTTTGCAGGGCAGGTCGCTGAGCGGCAGGACAACTGGCCGGACACCGTCGATGAATTCGGTGTCCGAACTCGGCGCGGCGGTCGGTCGGCGGTAGAGTGTCGCGCCGTAGACCGAGGTCACCACGCCGTTCTCTGCCATCGGCAGCGCGAGGCGCTCGGTGTGCAGCGGATACAGGCCGGCCCGGTAGAGCGGACCCACGGCGTAGTGGATGGCCGGCGTGTCCATAACCTGGCTCAGGGCGTCGTGCATCGCCGCCTCGTGCCCCTTGAACAGGTCGTCCACATAGATGTCGGCCACACGGCGGTTGAACAGCGACCGGATCTGCTCACCGGCCAGCAGAAACCGGTAGCGGCCGGTGCCGGGCTCGCGCTGGATGATCCAGAACCGGCTCAGCAGGGCCGGGACGCGGGTCGGATCGAAGTCGGTGCGTTCGGGCACGCGGCCGTCGACCTGCAGGGAGAGCCAATAGCGCAGCAGCCCCTGCAAGGAGTCGTCGCCGAACCTGGGAAACGCCGCCGGAACCCCGCCGCGGTCGCAGACGCAGGGCGGCTCGTAAGCGCCCAAGGGCACCTGGCGACCGGCGCAGACTTCCTTGCATTTCAGGTCGTTGGTCCCGAGATTCTCCACCTGCACATCCTCCGAACGCGATCTTCATTGGAACATACGGGATAACTCATAAGAACTAATTAATATAAATTGCTATCTATTGGTTGCGGTCTTGGCCGACCCTTTCCCGGTACCGGTCAGGTGTCGGTTCCGCCATTGCTGACGGGGCGTATTGTCTCTAGGGATGGACGATCCCGCCGAGTCCCCTCCCGGAGCCGACCCCATGTCCTTCGCCGACCGCAAGACCCTCGATCTCGACCAGGGCCGCCTCTCCTATCGCCAGGCCGGGAGCGGGCCCGACCTGGTCCTGCTGCACGGCCTGGCCGGCAACTCCCGCACCTGGGAGGAGCAGGCCGCGGCCTTCTCCGGCTCCTGGTGCATCACCGCCTGGGACGCGCCGGGATACGGGGAATCGGATACGGTCGCGCCGAACGTGGACGCCTATGCCGCGGCACTCGCTGCGCTGGTCGACGCGCTGGACCTGCCGACCTTCGTGCTGCTGGGCCATTCCATGGGCGGCGTCGTCGCCGGCCGCTTCGCCGGCTCCTATCCCGACCGGCTGCGGGCGCTGGCCCTGTCCTGCACCCTGCTGGGTCGGCGGCAGCCGTCGGGCACGCCGCTGAGCGAGCCCTATCTCGCCCGGCTGAACGAACTGGAGACCCTGCCGGCCCGGGAATACGGCGCGCGCCGCGCGAAGAGCATGGCGGCCGCCGACTGCGCGCCGGAGATCCTCGACCGGCTGACCGGCATCGCGGCGGAGACCCGGCGCGAGGGGCTGGCGCAGGCCATGCGCCTGATCGCCGAGGCGGACAACACCGCCGCCCTGGCCTCCCTGTCGCTGCCGGTCCTGGTGATCACCGGTGCTGAGGACCACACGGTCACCCGCGAGCTCAGCGACGGGCTGCTCGCCGCGCTCGCCTGCGGATCGGCGCAAGTTCAGACGGCCGTTCTTCCGGGGGTCGGACACGCGCCGTATCTGGAGGACACCGCCGCCTACAACGCCGCGCTGAAATCCTTCCTCGACGGGCTCTGACCGGCCAACCGCTCAGCGGGTGGCGCTGGAGCGGAACTGCTCGATCTGCTGTTGGGTCTCCGAGATCAGGCTCGCGATCTCCGTCGACAGGGCGGCCGAGCGCGAGGCCAAGGTCTTCACCTCCGAGGCGACAACGGCGAAGCCGCGTCCCGCGTCGCCGGCCCGAGAGGCCTCGATGGTGGCGTTGAGGGCCAGCAGGTTGGTCTGCTCCGACACGTCGGAGATATTGCTCGCCGTCACATGGATGCGGTTCAGGACCTCGTCCATGATCTCCTGGGTCTTCTCGATCGAGGTCCGGCTGGCGGTCGTATCGGTGGCGTAGACAACCACCCGCTGCAACTCGCCATGGACGTCGCGCAGGGGCTGGACGGTGGCGGCCAGGTACAGCCGGGCGGCATTGCCGATGTTCACGGAGAGTTCGCGCACCACCGCCTCGCCGGCGTGGAGCTGGTCGCGGACCGCTGGCTCGAACAGGGTGTCGAAGGCGATGCCGGAGATGGCGCGGGCGTCATCGATCGAGCGCACGCCGAGCGCGGTCAGCGCCAGGTCGTTGGCGGCGGACAGACGGCCCCCGCTGTCCCATTCCAGCACCAGATTGGACTGCTCGATCGCGGTGATCCGGGCCCCAGCCTCCAGGGCGCGCTGCTTGGTCTCGGTGATGTCCACCTGAACAGAGACGTAGCGTTCGACCTTGCCGCTCTTGTCGAAGACGGGGTTGATCGACAGCGAGATCCAATGCGGCTTTCGGCTCTTCGTGTAATTGAGGATCTCCACCACGAAGGGCCGGCGGAGCTTCAGGTTCTCGCGAATGGTCCGCACCGTGTCGGGGTCGGTGTGCTCGCCCTGGAGCAGGCGACCCGGGATCTTGCCCTTCGCCTCCTCGGCGCTGAAGCCGGTCATCCGGGTGAAGCCGGCATTGACGTATTCGACCCGTCCCTCTGGATCGGTGATGATGACGCTGTTGTCGGTCTCGTTGGCGACCAGGGACAGGATGTTGAAATGCGCCTTCTGGCGCACGTCGGCGGTGATGTCGGTGGCGTATTTGACGACCTTGAAGGGCCGGCCCGCGGCATCGAAGATCGGGTTGTAGGACGCCTCGATCCAGACTTCCTTGCCGTCCTTGCCGATCCGCTTGTACTGGCCGGACTGATAGTGGCCCTGCCCGAGATTGGCCCAGAACCGGCCATACTCCGCGGTCTGCACCTCCGACGGCGCCACGAACATCCGGTGGTGGCGGCCGACCACCTGATCGGCCGTATATCCCATCGTGTTCAGGAAGTTGTCATTGGCCTTCAGGATCGTGCCGTCCAGTTCGAACTCGATGACCGCCTGGGACTTGTTGATGGCCGCGATCTGGCCCTGGAAATCGGCGAACTGCAGCTTTGCGTCGGTGATGTCGGAGGCGAATTTCACCACCTTGTAGGGCCGACCGGCGGCGTCGAGGATCGGGTTGTAGGTCGCGCGGATCCAGATCTCGCGCCCGCCCTTGGCGAGCCGCCGGAACTGTCCCTCGTGGAACTCGCCGCGTCCCAGGGACTCCCAGAACCGCCTGTACTCGGTCGAATGTTTCTCGGCCGGGTCGACGAACATGGAATGATGCCGGCCGACGATCTCCTGGGCGGTATAGCCCATGGCCGACAGGAAGTTCCCGTTGGCCTCCAGGATCGTGCCGTCCAGGGCGAACTCGATCACCGCCTGGGAGCGCCGGATGGCGTTGATCTGGCCCTGCACCTCGGCCGCGCGGCGCTTCTCCTCCGTGATGTCGGTGGCCAGCTTGACCACCTTGGTGACGCGCCCGCCGAATCCGATGACCGGGTTGTAGGAGGCCTGCAGCCAGATCTCCGACCCGTCCTTGCGGAAGCGGCGGAACTCGCTGCGCATGAATTCACCCTTGGCCAGGGTCTCCCAGAACTTCCGGTATTCCGGAGAACCGGCGTAGCTCTTTTCCACGAACATCGAGTGATGTTTGCCGATAACTTCGCCGGCCCGGTATCCCATGGCCTCAAGGAAGTTCTTGTTCGCCCTCAGAATTTTGCCCTTCGGGGTGAATTCGATGATGGCCTGCGATTTGTTCAGCGCGCCTAAAGTGGCGCCAGTCGAGCGCATGCCCAGACCACCGGTCAGAACCTCAAACAATGCAACTCTCCTAGCGTGTACATTCCGGTTTTCTGCTCGGTCAGGTGTTGCGGTATTTGACGGAGCCGAAGGAGGACAGGTGAGCGGACGAAGATTGGCGGCGAATGCCTAGCACTACTTCACCCGCGTGGGGAGTGACTAATTGTATACATTCATACGAACCCCCATCCCGGTCGGATCACACTCGGGACATCGTTTACCCCGGCCGGCATTCGGAAAATCCTAGGCAAACTGGTTAATTTCTCCGTAATGGCGAACTCGCCCGGAGGCGACCTGCAATCGCCCTGGCCCGAGTGCATTGCCCCGGTTCCGCGGGCCGCCGATCTCTCCTACGGTTCCTCGTCAGCGACGAGGAGACGCCCCATGCACTACGCCCCCGCGACCGAACCCTGCCCGCTGCCGTTCTCGCCGTTCAAGAGCTGCACCGTGCCGCGGCCGATCGGCTGGCTGTCGACCGTTTCCGTGGACGGCGTGCCGAACCTGGCGCCCTATAGCCAGTGGCAGAACCTGACCTTCGATCCGCCCATGGTGATGTTCGCTGCCAACCAGTTGAGCGACGGGCGGCGCAAGGACACGGTGATCAACGCGGAACAGACCGGGTGGTTCGTCTGGAACATGGCCACCTACGATCTGCGCGAGGCGGTGAACATCACCTCGATGGAACTGCCGTCCGATGTCGACGAGTTCGAGCGGGCCGGGGTGACCAAGGCGCCCTGCATCGACGCGCCCGGTCCCCGGGTGGCGGAGAGTCCGGCGCATTTCGAGTGCCGCTACCTGTCGACCCACCGTCTCCAGGGGCGCTCCAACCACGGCTGGGTCGACGTGGTCTATGGCGAGGTGATGCGCATTCATGTGGACGACGCGGTGGTGACGCCCGAGGGCAAGCTCGACATCCCCCGGATCCGACCGCTCGCCCGGCTCGGCTATTACGACTACACCAGCGTGACCGAAGTCTTCGAGATGCGCATTCCGGGGGCGAGCGGAGCGGCCGCCGCCGGGCTTGAGGGCCGGTCGAGCTGAGGTTGGGGGCGACTGCCGCCGGTTGAAGCCCCGCATCGGGTGCTCTAGGAGGCCGGGATCACTGTGAGCGCGAGGGCATGATGCAGACCCACGACACCTTCCGCGACGTCCGCGTCGTCATCACCGCCGGTGCGTCGGGGATCGGCCTGGTCTATGCCCGACGGTTCGCCGCCGCCGGCGCCCGTGTGGCGCTGTGCGACGTCGATGCGACCGCCGTGGCGGCCGCCGGCACGGAGATCGCCGGTTCGATCGCGCGCCAGGCCGACGTCACCGACGAGGCGCAGATGGACGCGTTCTTCGGCGAGGTGGAGACGCAGTGGAGCGGGGCCGATGTCGTGATCGCCAATGCGGGGACCGGCGGGCCGGCCGGGCTGATCGAGGACCACAGCCTGGAGGGCTGGCGCGCCTGTCTCGCGGTGAACCTGGACGGCGCCTTCCTGACCTGCCGCTGGGCGGCGCGGGTGCTGAAGGCCGGCGGCGGCGGTTCGCTGATCCTGATGTCGTCGTCGGCCGGGCTGCACGGCTATCCCAACCGCAGCCCCTATGCCACGTCGAAATGGGGGATCATCGGCCTGATGAAGACCCTGGCGATGGAACTTGGGCCCCATGGCGTACGGGTGAACGCGATCTGCCCCGGCTCGGTGGAGGGCGACCGCATGGACCGGGTGCTGGCCAACGAGGCGAAGGCGACCGGCCTGACCGAGGCCGAGCTGCGCGCCCGCTATGTCGCCGGGGTGTCCCTGCGTAGCTGGGTGAGCGCCGATGACGTGGCCGATGCCGCGATGTTCCTGGCCTCGCCGGCGGGGGCGAAGATCTCCGGTCAGGCGCTGTCGGTGGACGGCCACACCCATTCGTTGGCCTGAGCGCCCCGCCTTGCATTCGCGCGAAAACAGACCCTGGTGCGCGGTCGGGGCATCCCGGAAGATGGCGCCGTCTGATCGGATCGGTTTCTGGGAGGTCGCATGACCCTCATCATCGGTGGCGGCGTCTATGGTGCTGCCGTGGCGTGGCATCTGGCGACGCGCGGCGAGGCGGTCACGCTTCTAGAGGCTAACACCGTGGCCTCCGGCGCGTCGGGCGGCCCGGGGCGCCGCGGTGTGCGGGCGAACTGCCGCGACCACCGGGAGCTGCCGCTGATGGCCCGGGCGCGGCGGATCTGGCCGACCCTGCACCAGCAGCTCGGCACCGATCCGCTGTTCGAGCAGACCGGACACCTCCAACTGATCGAGCGACCGGTCGACCTGCCGAGGGCGGAGACCCGGGCGGCGCTGCAGTCCCGGTTCGGCATTCCGACCGCCTTCCTGTCCGAAGCGGAGATGCGGGAGCTGGAGCCCGGCGTCGCCCCGTTCGTGCGGGCGGCCCTGCATTGTCCCGGTGACGGAGTGGCGTTCCACGCCCACACCACCAAGGCCTATGCCGAGAACGCCGTGAAGGCTGGGGTGACGATCCGCGAGGGCGTGAAGGTCGAGCGGCTGGTGACCCGCGACGGCACGGTGGTCGCGGTCGCGACTGGCGACGGCGAGGAGATTCCGGTGACCGGCCGGCTGTTCATCCTCGCCAATGCCGGCGTGCGGTCGCTGATCGCCCCCTGGCTCGACCTGCCGACCTGGAACCTGGCGCTGCAGGTGCTGGTGTCGAAGCCCCTGGCCGAGAACCCGGTGCGTCACCTGGTGGGCCATGCCAGCCGCACACTGTCCCTCAAGCGCGAGCCGGACGGCCGGCTGATGATCTCCGGCGGGCGGCTCGGGCGCTGGGACCATGCGACCGGCCGCGGCACCCCGATCCCGGAGGAGATCGCCGCCAACGTGGCCGATGCGGTCGCGGTCTATCCGGGTCTGGAGGGGATCGAGATCGACGCGGCGGATACCGACCATCTGGAGGCCGACTCCATCGACGGCATTCCGGTGATCGACCAGCTTCCCGGCAACCCGCATGTGATCTACGCCGCCGGCTGGACCGGCCATGGCTGGGCGATCGCGCCGGCGGTCACCGAACTGCTGGCGCAATGGGCGCTCGACGACCGGCGCCCGGAGCTGCTGGCGCCGTTCTCCTTCGGCCGTTTCGCCGCCGGTTGACGCGGTCCCGGGCGGCGGTGTGCGAACTGTCGCAGGACTGTCGACCGCGTTGATCGGGGAAGGTAGAGTTCCCGCATAGCCCGCACGGGGGTGGGGGTAATAAGAAACGGACAAAGAGACAGACAGATGCGTGGGTTGCTCTTGGGGCTTCTCCTCGCGCTCTCGGTCGTATTGCCGACAAGCGCGCAGGATTTCGGACCGGCCATTGGGACGGTCAAGGTGGTGGATGGCGAGGCGGCGGTCGAACGGGCCGGTGCCGTGATCCCCGCGGTCGAGGGGCTGGACGTCCATCGGTCGGACACATTGCGGACCGGTGCGGCCGGGGCGGTCGGCGTCACGCTGAACGACGGCACGCTGATCTCGCTCGGACCGAACTCCCGGTTCGAGCTGTCCTCCTTCGAGTTCGCGCCGCAGCGCGACGCCTTCGGCTTCTTCGGCCAGATCCTGCAGGGGACGATGGTCTACCAGTCCGGCCGGATCGGGAAGATCGCCCCGGAGAACATCCAGATAAAGACGCCGCTGTCGGTCGTCGCGGTCCGGGGCACCCGGTTCGCGGTCCGCGTGCCGGCGCCGGAGGGGAACTGACGCCATGGCCGTTCTCCTTGCACCGATCGTCCGCCGGCTCGCCGCCGCGGCGCTTCTGATGAGCGTCGCCGCCTGCGCCGCCGGCCCCTACGACACCAAGGAACTCTCCGGCCTGCCGCCGCAGGACTCGGTCTTCCTGCGCGACCTGAGCAGCGAATACGCCGCACTGGGGGACATGGAGCGCGCCGAGTACGACTGGCCGGACACCGCCCGCTTCTACAACCGGGCCATCCGCGCCGCCAAGGGAGAGGTGTTTCCACCGGAAGCGCTCGCCGAGCGCGCCCTGACCGAGGCGGCGCAGGAGGAACTGGGGGCCGCCCGGGCCCGTCTGCTCGCCCTGTTCGGTGCCGGCGCCCGCTCGATCGTCGGCCCGGACAGCGCCCGCGGTCAGGCCGCGTTCGACTGCTGGATGCAGGAGCAGGAGGAGGGGCACCAGGCCGACGACATCGCCCGCTGCCGTGAGACCTTCCTGGCGGCCGTGACGGCGATTGAGTCTGCCGTGGGCGGGGCGTTGATCGTGCTGCTGCCGGACACCGACGGCGTGGTCGGGGTGATCCAGGTGGAGAACCCGCAAGGGTCGGTGGTGCTGGACAGCGACCGCGAGAGCGCGGTGACCGCCGATGCCCAGGACGGACCGCAATCGACCGGCACCTTCCTGGTGGAGGATGTGGAGGCGGTGTTCGGTCGCGCGCTGGCCGCCGGGCCGACGCCGCCGGTTGCGTTCCTGCTGTATTTCGAACAGGGAACCGACCGCCTGACGCCGGACTCCGCCCGCAAGCTGAGCGAGGTGCTGGAGGCCGTGCGCCAGCGCAAGCTGCCCCAGGTGGAGGTGTCGGGCCATACGGACCGCAGCGGTTCGGCGGCGTTCAACGACCAGCTCGCCCTGGACCGGGCGGAACTGGTGGCCCAGGAGGTGCTCGGGCTCGGCGTGCCGGAGCGGGTCGTGACCGTCGTCTCCTATGGCGAACGCGCCCCGGTGGTGCCCACGGCCGATGGTGTGGCCGAGGCGCGCAACCGCCGGGTCGAGATCGTGATCCGGTAGGCCGACATGGCGCGCATGCGGGTGGACAGCTGAGGGGGCGATGGCGAGACGGATACCGGGAGAGGCCGGCACGCGGCAGGGCGGGGTGACGAGCGAATTCCACTGGCTCGACGAGCCGGAGGACGGTCGTCTCTCCCGGCTCGTGCGCCACGGCCGGCTGATCGCCCTCGGCCTGCTCGGTGTCCTGCTGCTCCTGCGCATCCTCGACGTCGCTCCGCTGCAGATCCTGCGGCTGTGGGGGTTCGACCTGCAGCTGCAGATGCGCGGTGCGGCCGCCGACCCCTCGCCGGTCCTGGCAGTCGATGTGGACGACCGCAGCCTCGCCGCTCTCGGCCAATGGCCCTGGCCCCGCCGGCACCTGGTCGATCTGGTCGACCGCCTGGCGGCGGACGGGGTCCGCACCGTCGGCTTCAATATCCTGTTCGCCGAGCCGGATCGGATGTCGCCGACCGTCCTGGCCCGCTCCCTGCCGGATCTGGACGCGACCCTGCGGCGGGAACTGGAGGCGCTGGGCGGCTATGACGAGGCCCTGGCCGCTGCTATGGGGCGGGTGCCGAGCGTCACCGCCGTCGCCGCCATTCCGGCGGCTGATGGCACCGCCTCCGGCCCGACCGCGCCGAGCCGGATCGCCGTGCGGGGGCACCACGACCTTGTGGATCTGCCGGCGATCGGCGCGATCCTCGAGAACGTGCCGCCGATCCATCAGGCCAGCCGCGGGCAGGGGGTGGTGAGCCTGCTGCCAGAGCCGGACGGGACCGCCCGGCGGATCCCGACCCTCTTCCGGGTGGGCGGCACCCTGCAGCCCGGCATGGCGCTCGACATCGCCCGGGTGGCCCTGGGCCAGCCGAACATGCTGGTGGAGGTGCCGTCGCCGTTCGGGATGACCGGCGTGTCGGTCGGTCCGCAGTTCGTGCCCACCGATTCCGGGGGCCTGCTCTGGGTCGACATGGCCGCGCCCGACCGTGTCACCACCGTCTCCGCGATCGACGTTCTGTCCGGCACCGTGCCGCCGGACCTCGTCGCCGGTCGCGTCGCCGTGATCGGCAGTTCCGCCGCCGGCGTGGGCGACCGGGTCCGGATCGGCTTCGAGGGCACGATCTCCGGACTGCAGTTCCAGGCGCTGGCCGTCGACACGATCCTCACCGACCGTGCGCCCCGGCGCGACCCGGTTCTCGGCTGGGCCGAGATTCTGGCCACGGCCCTGGTGGGGCTGCTGCTGGTCGGCCTGCTGCCCCGCCTCAGCCCGCATCTGAAGCCCGCCGTCGGCGTCGTCCTGATGGGCGGTGCGGTCGGCGTCGCCGCCTATGCCCAGGTCGGCTTCGGCGCCCTGGTCGACCCGACCTTCTTCTCGGTGACCTCGCTGCTGCTGGTCGGCAGCTTCGTGATCGGCGACTACCGGGCCGAGACCGTGCTGCGCCGGCGCAACGAGGCGGCCCTGAAGCGCCACGACGCCTATATCCGCGAGGTGATCGACGCCAGCTTCGACGCCATCGTCACCATCGGCGACGATGCAAAGGTGCGGACGGCGAACCGGGCGGCCTGCAGCCTGCTGGGACGGCCGGAGCAGGCGCTGTTCGGCCAGCCGATCTTCCGCCGGCTGTCGGGTCCCTGGGCGGCGGAGCTGGAGCGCGCGCCGGCGGCGACGCTGGCGCGGGCGGCCGACCGGCCGGAGACCATCGAGGTGGAGGCGCACGGCCCGGACTGCTCCGGGGACGTGCCGACCGAGATCACCCTTGCGGAATCCATGGCCGGGTCCGAGCGGGTCTACATTCTGGTGCTGCGGGATGTCAGCGCCCGCCGCGCGGCGGAGGCCTTCGCCGCCCTGACCACCCAGCGGCTGCATGATGCGGTCGACGCGATCACCGACGGTTTCGCCCTGTTCGCGCCGGATGGGCGGCTGCTGCGCTGCAACGACGCCTATTGCGAGATGCTGGACGCCGCGATCGACGGTGCGGATGGCACCCCCTACGCCACCCTGCTGCGCACCCTGGTCGCCGGCCGTCACACCCCGGTGGAGGCGGCGGGGCGCGAGGCGGAATGGGTGGAGGCCCGCCTCTCGGTCTTCGCGGCCGAGAGCCAGCGCTACGAGATGGAGACCCGGGACGGCCGCTGGTACCAGGTGGACGAGCGGCGGACGGCCGAGGGCGGCATGGTCTGCATCTATTCCGACATCACCGAGATCAAGCAGCGCGAGGTGGACTTGCGGGCGGCCATCGAGCGGGCGGAACTGGCGAGCCAGGCCAAGTCGCAGTTCCTGGCCAATATGAGTCACGAGCTGCGCACCCCGCTGAACGCCATCATCGGCTTCGCCGACATGCTGCGCAGCCAGCCCTTCGGCCCGCTCGGCAACGACCGCTATGTCGGCTATGCGGGCGACATCTCGGGCAGTGGCTCGCGGCTGCTGAAGATGATCGAGCAGATCCTGGAATTCGCCCGGCTGGAGCGGCTGCAGTCGAACATCGACGAGAGCGGCATCGACGTGACCGCGGCGGTGCTGGCGGCGGTGACCGACCTGACCCCCGCGGCGCGCGAGCGGGACGTGCGGATCAACCCGTCGATCCAGCCGTCGCTGCCGGCCCTGCGCGCCGACCCGCAGATGCTGTACCAGATCATCCAGAACCTGCTGGCCAATGCGGTGAAGTTCTCCGCCCAGGGATCCCAGGTCCAGGTCTCCGCCGGGCTGGACGACCAGCGCCGGATCGTCCTGACGGTCGCGGATGAGGGTATCGGCATTCCGGGCGAGCTGATCGGACAGATCACCCAGCCGTTCTGGCAGCATCCGGACGCGATGACGAGCCCGCACGAGGGGGTCGGGCTGGGGCTCGCCATCGTCAGCGGCCACGTGGAGGCCCATGACGCGGAACTGACGGTCCATAGCGAGCCGGGGCGGGGAACCACGATGATCGTGACCTTCCCGTCCTATCGGACGGTCTGAACAGGCACCGGCCGGCCGCGCGGGGGAGGATCGTCATGTTGGATGTCGTCAAGCTGGTGATGCCGGCCCTGTTCCCGTCCTGGCGGTTCTTCGATGTCATCGCCCCGTCGCCGCGCATCGAGCTGGCTCTGGCCGACACGCCCGACACGGAGCCGCCGGCGGACGATCCGGCCTGGCGGGAATGCCGGCCGCTGAGGGCACGTCTCGGCCCGGTAGCGCGGGTGGTGTCGTTCTTCTGGAACCCGCACTGGAACGAAACGCTGTATCTGGCGACCTGCGCCGAACGGCTGATGCAGGACCCGAGCGAGCATTCCAGCCGCGAGATCCGCCGCCGGCTGCGCCGCGACCTGGCCATGCAGGAGAGGGCGGCGCAGGGGAGGGCGGCGCCCTATTTCCGCTTCCGCCTGGTCTTCGTCAGCCGGGAGGGCGCGCGTCTGCGCCGGGACGTGGCCTATGTCTCGCCGGCCTATCCCACCCTGGACCCGCAGGAGCCATGAGCCTCGACGACGCCATCCGGCTGACCGAGATCCTGCTCTCGGTCGCGCTGATCCAGCAGAGCCTGGAGCATCTTTTCGGGCTGCCGGACGAACGGCCGCACTACGCCCTGCGCCTGGTCCTCGCTGGGCTGCTGATGGCCGGTGTGCAGCCCGCCTGGATCTGTGCCGCGCTGTTCGTCAACGCCCTGTTCATCCTGCGGCGGTTCCAGGGGCCCTATAACGGCGGCAGCGACCTGCTGAGCCTGCTGCTGATCACCGCGCTGTTCGCCGTCCACCTGATGCCGTCGGCGCGCTGGCAGGAATACGTCTTCGGCTATCTCGCCCTGCAGGTGATCTTCTCCTACTTCAAATCCGGCCTGTCGAAGGTGGTCCACGCGGACTGGCGCACCGGCCGGGCGCTGCGGGACGTCTTCCTCTACTCCGTCTATCCGGTCAGCGAGGCGACCCGCGGCTGGACCCATTGGCCGCGCCTGCTCTGCGCGATGTCCTGGGCGGTGATCCTGCTAGAGCTGCTGTTTCCCCTGGCGCTGGTCTCCCAGCCGGTGCTGATCGCGGCCCTGGCGGCGATGCTACTGTTCCACCTGGCGAATTTCGCGCTGTTCGGATTCAACCGCTTCGTCTGGGTCTGGGTCGCGGCCTATCCGTCGCTGATCTGGCTGCAGGCACGGCTGGAGCCGTTTTGGCAGGGGTGATTTCGCGGACGTCGTATAAGGAGGGAAGCGCGCCTCAGGCGGCGGTATGAATGGTCGGGGAGAGAGGATTCGAACCTCCGGCCCCTGCCTCCCGAAGACAGTGCTCTACCAGGCTGAGCTACTCCCCGACCGGACCTTGTGACGGGCCGAAGGACGGCCCGCCGGGAGGCGAGGGCGTCATATAGCGGACCGGCTGCGGCGCATCAAGAAGGAACTCGTCGCAAATCGCACTTCCTTCGCGGTGGCCCGGATGACCGCGCCGGGCGCTCCAAACTCCGGGGTTCCGCCGGCCGGCCGGCTCTGCTTTGCTGGCGTCCGGGTCGGCGGGTGCCGGCCGCCCTTCCTCACCCACTCGGAGGCCCGCCCATGCCCGCCGGCGACAGCGCGACCGTCACCCTGACCCTGGACGAGGTGCGCGACCTCAGCATCCGGTGTTTCCTGGCCAATGGCTGCGACACGGCCAATGCCGAGGCGGTGGCGGACGTGATCCACAATGCCGAGCGCGACGGGGCCAAGAGCCACGGGCTGTTCCGGGTGCCGGGCTACATCAAGTCGCTGAAGAGCGGCAAGGCCAACGGCCACGCGGTGCCGGTGCTGGAGGACTTGGCGCCGGCGGTGCTGCGGGTGAAGGGCGACGGCGGCTTCGCGCCGCTGGCCCAGCAACTCGGCCGCGAGCCGCTGATCGAGCGGGCCCGCTCCCAGGGCGTGGCCGCGATGGCGATCACCGACATCCACCATTTCCAGGCGCTCTGGTACGAGGTCGAGCCGCTGGCGGAAGCCGGGCTCTGCGCCTTCGCCTTCACCGCCGCCTTCCCCTATGTGGTCCATCCGGGCGGCCGCACGCCGATCTACGGCACCAACCCGATGTCCTTCGGCTGGCCGCGGCCGGGCAAGCCGCCGATGGTGTTCGACCAGGCGTCCTCGGCCCTGGCGCGGGGCGAGATCATGATCGCCGCCCGCGACGGCCACGACGTGCCGCCGGGCACCGGCATCGACAGGGACGGTCACGAGACGACCGACCCGAACGCGATCCTGGACGGCGGCGCGCAGCTTCCCTTCGGCGGCTACAAGGGCGCCTCCATCGCGATGATGGTGGAGTTGCTGGCCGGCGCGCTGATCGGCGACAAGTTCAGCTTCGAGGCCTGGGAAAGCGACGCCAAGGACGGCGGCCCGCCGAACGGGGGCGAGTTCATGCTGGCGATCGACCCGGGGCGCCTGGGCGACGCCAACGGCTGGGCGGCCCATGCGGAGCTGCTGTTCGAGCGCATCCTGGCCGAGGAGGGGACACGGCTTCCCGCCGGCCGCCGGCATCTGAACCGGGCGAAGACCGCGACCGAAGGGGCGGCGATCCCGGCGGCGCTTCATGCGGAGATCGTTGCCCTCTGCGGGTAACTGGTCGCTTTCATGCGCGAATACTCAGCCGTCGTCCTGAATTCAATTCAGGACCAAGCTGCCTGCTTTCGAGGCTCGATCCTGAATTGAATTCAGGATGACGGGCGAGGCCGGAGAGTGACCCCTTAAGGCAGCCCGTTGCGTCCGTGCTTCAGATAGGCCGGGCGCTCGCTGAGCGTCTCGTAATAGCGCGCCACCGCCGGATAGTCCGGCTTGCCCTCGAAGGTCAGGTTGAACCAGCGGTTCACCACCAGCCCGATCGGGATGTCGGCCAGGGTGAAGCTCTCCCCGGTGATGTACGGCCCGCCCCGTGCCAGATGAGCATCCAATTGGCCGACCTCCTTGGTGATGTGCGCGCGGCCCTGCTCGATGAACCAGGGATGGTTCCACGGGGGCTCGTTGAGCTGGCCGCCGAGGAAGGCGCCGCGCAGGGAGATGGAGGTCTCGTAATTGGCCCAGTCCATCCACTGCTCCACCCCGGCCCGGGCGATGGGGGCGGCGGGGTAGAGGGCGGTGTCGCCCGACACGGTGGCGAGGAAGCGGATGATCGTGTTGCTCTCCCGCAGCACGGTGCCGTCCTCCAGCACCACGGCGGGGACCAGGCCGATCGGGTTGATCGCCTGGAACTCGGGATCGGTGGTCGGCCGGAAGCCGCGGCCCCAGTCCTCCCGGGTATAGGCCACCCCGAGCTCGTCGCTGGCCCAGAGCACCTTGCGCACGTTGAAGGAATTGGCCCGGCCGAGAATGCGGATCGTCATGGGGTTTGCCCCTGTCTGTTGAGGGACCATGCTCGACGGCATCCGGCGGCGGGGCAAGGGACGCTCTCGCACTTCACCCATTCGTCATCCCGGACGCACCCGTCCCGGATTTAATCCGGGATTGATCCGGGTGCGGGCCGAGATCTCGAGGTCGAAGAGCCGACGCCGATGGGTCCCGGTCTCGCCCCGGGTCGTGCCCGGGGACGAACCGGGATGACGGGCTAGGGGGAGAGGTGCCGGGCCGTCAGTACGCCCGGTCGACGCAGAAATCGATGACCTCCTCCATCGCCCGGCGGTGGGCGGTGGGGGCGAAGAGGTCGAGGTCGCGGTGCGCCGCCTCGGCGTAGTCGCGGGCGCGGTTCAGGGTCTTGGCCAGGGTCCCGTGCTTGGTCATCAGCGCCTGGGCATGGGCGAGGTCGGCCTCGGTCTGGTCCATGTCGCCGACCGTCCGGCGCCAGAACGCCCGCTCCTCCTCGTCGCCGGCGGCATAGGCCAGGATCACCGGCAGGGTCATCTTGCCCTCGCGGAAATCGTCGCCGACGGTCTTGCCGAGCGCTTCCTGCTGGGCCGAATAGTCAAGCACGTCGTCCACGAGCTGGAACGCCACGCCGAGGTTGCGGCCGAAGGATTCCAGCGCCTTCTCCTCGCTCTCCGGGCGCTCGGCGACCACGGCGCCGATCTGCGAGGCGGCGGCGAACAGCACCGCCGTCTTGCTCTCGATCACCTGCAGATAGGCGGCCTCGGTGGTCTCGATGTCGTTGGTGGTGACGAGCTGGTGCACCTCGCCCTCGGCGATGACGGCCGAGGCGTCGGACAGGATCTTCAGCACCTTCAGGGAGCCGTCGGCCACCATGAGCTGGAAGGCGCGGCTGAACAGGAAGTCGCCGACCAGCACGCTGGCCTGGTTGCCCCAGACCGCGTTGGCGGTGTCCTTGCCGCGGCGCAGGTTGCTCTCGTCGACCACGTCGTCATGCAGCAGGGTGGCGGTGTGGATGAACTCCACGCAGGCGGCGAGGTCGATATGCCGGGAGCCCTCGTAACCGACCAGGCCGGCGGCGGCCAACGTCAGCATCGGCCGCAGCCGCTTGCCGCCCGAGGCGACGATATGGCCGGCGAGCTGCGGGATCAGCGCCACCGGGCTGTGCATCTCGCGGATGATGGTCTCGTTGACTTTGACCAGGTCGTCGGCGACCAGGGCGCGCAGGGCGTCGAAACTGGGCCTGCGGTCGGCGCTGTCGGGGCCGGTCTGGGATGCCGATGCGGTGACGGACACGGGTTCGCTCCTGCGGCGTTGCTTGACACCTCTGTGTGCTGTGCGAGCATAGAAAGAGCGGTCGCGAGGCGAAGTCAACCGCGTCTCGCCCGGGCCCTGCGCCATAACCATCCACCCCGAACCTTCGGAGGTCAGTGCCGCATGCGGGAACTTCTGCGCACCAACGATCTGGTGCGGCTGTCCTATCTTCAAGCCCTGCTGACCTCGGAGGGGATCGAACCGCTGGTGCTGGACGGCGGGATGAGCGTGCTGGAAGGCAGCGCCGGGGCGATTCCGCGCCGGCTGATGGTGGCGAGCGACGATTTCGCCGCCGCCAAGGCGCTGCTCGAGGAGGCGGGCGAGGCGCTGGATCCGAAATAGGGCTCGCACTTCTTTCTTCTCCTCTCCCATACCTTTCTCTCCCATCCCCTGATTCACTCCCCGGATTTATTCCGGGGCCTACCTCTGGGCTTTCCGGACGCCGGAGTTCTATCCTCCGCCATCAGGGCTGCGTCCCGTGTGGGCCCCGGAATAAATCCGGGGAGTGCGTGAGAGGTTAGATGTGGCGTGAAGGTGTGTGATTTGGGTGAGATGGAAACCACCGAGGATCTCCTGCTCGACGGGCGGGTGCGGCTGGTCCAGCCGAAGACCGGGTACCGGGCGGCGGTCGATCCGGTGCTGCTCGCCGCCGGCGTTCCGGCGCGGGCGGGGGAGCGGGTGGTGGATCTCGGCTGCGGCGCCGGGGCGGTCTTCGCCTGCCTCGCCGGTCGGGTGCCGGGGGTGGAGGTGATCGGCGTCGAGCGCGATCCCGCCATGGCCGATCTCGCCCGCCGCACCCTGGCGGCCAACGGCATCGCCGGCCGCATCGAGACCGCCGATCTGACGGCCCTGCCGGCGACCTGGGAGGCCGGGAGGATCGACCATGTCGCCGCCAACCCGCCCTATCTGCCGGCCGACCGGGCCGATCCCTCGCCGGATGCCGGACGGGCGGCGGCCGGGGTGGAGGCCGGGTCCGACCTCGCCGACTGGATTGCGGTGGCCCGACGCTGCCTGCGGCACAAGGGAACGGTCACGCTGGTGCACCGGGCCGACCGGCTGGACGACATCCTGGCCGCTCTGGCGCGCGGCTTCGGCTCGGTCGTGGTCTTCCCGCTGTTCCCCAAGGCCGGTCGGGATGCCGGCCGCGTGCTGGTCCGGGCGGTGCGGGGCGGCCGGGCACCCCTGCGCCTGGCGCCGGGCCTGGTGCTGCATGCGGAGGACGGGGCCTATACGGATCAGGCCGACGCCGTCCTGCGCGGCGCGCCTCTCGATCTTTGAGGGCGGCCGCCTTATCTACCCGCCATGGCAATTCTTGATCCGATCCTCGACCGGTTCCGCAAACGTCCGCCGACCGTGTCCGTCGTCACCCTGCGCGGCATCATCGGCGGCTCCGGCCCGACCCGGCGCGGCCTGTCCCTGGAAACCGTCGCCCCAGCCCTCGAGGAGGCCTTCAAGGACAAGCACACCACTGCCGTCGCCCTGGTGATCAACTCGCCCGGCGGCTCCCCGGTGCAGTCCGACCTGATCGCCCGGCGGATCCGCGACCTCGCCTCCGAGCATGAGAAGCCGGTCACCGCCTTCGTGGAGGATGTGGCCGCGTCGGGCGGGTACTGGATCGCCTGTGCCGCCGACGAGATCCTGGTCAACCCGGCCTCCATCATCGGCTCGATCGGGGTGATCAGCGCCGGGTTCGGCTTCGTCGAGGCGCTGGACAAGCTCGGGGTCGAGCGCCGAGTCCATACCGCCGGCAGCCGCAAGGCGCTGCTCGACCCGTTCAGCCCGGAGCGCGAGGAGGACGTGTCGCACCTCAAGGCGGTCCAGGTCGAACTGCACCAGCTCTTCATCCAGTGGGTCCGCGACCGGCGCGGCGAGGGCCTGAAGACCGAGGAGGAGCCGGAGCTGTTCGAGGGCAAGTTCTGGACCGGCGGCCGCGGCATCGCCATCGGCCTGGCGGACGGCGAGGGCGAGCTGCGCAGCACCATGCGCGCCCGCCACGGCGACAAGACCCGCTTCCGGCAGATCGAGCGCCGCCGCTCGCTGCTGGAGAAGCTGCGCTTCGGCGCGTCCATGGACCCGGTGGCGATCGGCGAGGGGGCCATGTCGGCGATCGGCGAGCGGGCTCTCTGGTCCCGGTTCGGCCTTTGAACGGCCCGATCGAGACCGTCCGGCTGATCCTGCAGCCGGTGGAGGAGGCCCACAGGAGCGACCTGATCACCTTTCTCGGCACCCCGGAGGTGATGAGCGTGCGCAAGCTCGGCGTGCTCGACCGCGACGCCGCCTCGGCCGTGGTCGACGAGATGATCGCCCATTGGCGCGAGCACGGCTTCGGCATGTATGCGGTGATCGAGCGCGAGGGCGGGGCGTTTCTCGGCGAGTGCGGCCTGCGCTACCTGGAGGACGGCACCGTGCCGGAGATCAGCTACGGGCTGCTCACCGCCGGCCGTGGCAAGGGATACGCGCGGGAGGCGTCGGTGGCGACCTTGGCGCACGGGTTCGGCCCGCTCGCCCTGCCGCGGATCGTGGCCTTCGCCCGGGGCGACAACGTGATCTCGCGCACGCTGCTCGAATCGCTCGGCTTCTCGCTGGTGTGGGAGCGGCAGAAGGAGGGGCGTACCGTCGTCCATTACGAGGCGCTGGCGCCATCAGTTCCCTGACCATCGCACTTGCGCAGCACCATCCGCACGGTCAATTCTAGGGTCATGTTCAGTATCTCCAAACTCGTCGCCCTTGCCGCCATCATCGGCGCCATCTGGTTCGGTTTCCGCCTGATCGGCCGGCTCGATGCCGCGCGCAAGGCCAAGGTCGCCGCCGAGAAGTCGGGCGACCGGCCGGATCGCGGACGGCCCGAGGGGACCCATGGGCGCGACGACGTGGTGGACCTGGTCCGCGACGAGCGCACCGGCGAATACGTGACACGCGACCGACGGGACGAACGGACCTGACCGGCCAGCCCACCGTTTCCGGCGTGCGCCCCTTCGACGACGCCGAGTACGACGCCCGCCTCGCCGCCGCCCGACACGAGATGGCGTCGCGCGGGCTCGATGCGCTGATCGTCTTCGCCCAGGAGAGTCTCTACTACCTCTTCGGCTATGACGGCGGCGGCTACGTCTTCTTCCAGTGTGCCGTGCTGCATGCCGTGGACCGGCCCAGCACCCTGCTGTGCCGCCGACCGGATGTCGCCCAGGCGCGCGACACCTCGCGGATCGAGGCGGTGCGGGTCTGGCTCAACGCGGAGGGCGCCAATCCGGCGCGCGACCTTGTCGGCATCCTGAAGGACGAGGGGCTGGAGGGCCGACGGGTCGGCATCGAGACCGACAGCTACAGCCTGACCGGCTTCAACTGCCGGGCGGTCTACGAGGCCGCCGAGGGCGTGGTCGACCTGGTGGAGGCGAGCGGGATCGTCCGCGGCCTGCGCGTGGTCAAGTCGCCGGCCGAGTTGGATCTGATGCGCCGGGCGGCGGCGCTCGCGGACGCGGCCGTGACCGCCATCGCCGAGACCGCGCGGCCGGGCGTGCTGGACAGCGCGCTGACCGCGGCGGCGATGAAGGCCATGCTGGAGGGCGGTGGCGACATGCCGCCGGCGGGGCCGCTGGTGAATTCCGGCTCCCGTGCGGTCTACGGGCGCGGCGTGGGCGGCGCGCGGGGGCTGGGCGAGAGCGATCTGGTGATGGTCGAACTGGCCGGCACCTTCCGCCGCTACAATGCCTGTATCGAGCGCTGCGTGACGATCGGAGCCGTGTCCGAGGCCCAGTCGTCGATGCACGCCCTGGTGCGCGACACGCTGGAGGAGATGCTGGAGGCGTTCCGGCCGGGCGAGCCGCTGGGCCGGGTGGACGAGATCCACCGCGCCCGGCTCGATGCGGCCTGCTATGCGGAGGTGCGCTACGCCGCCTGCGGCTATTCGCTGGGCGCCACCTACCGGCCCAGCTGGATGGACGTGCCGCCGATGATCTATGCCGGCAATCCGCTGGAGCTGCGGCCGGGCATGGTGTTCTTCCCGCACGTGATGCTCGGCGACACCCGCACCGGCCACGCCATGGGGATCGGCGAGACCGTGGTGGTGACGGAAAGCGGCCCGGCAGTGCTGAGCGCCCTGTCGCGGGATCTGGTGCGGGCTTAATCCAACCTCTCTAAACACCCACACTCCCCGGATTCATTCCGGGGCCTACCCATCAGCGCGCGCGGCCGTCGGAAGTGATCTTTCGGGTGCCCGTGCCATCCATGGCGTAGGCCCCGGAATGAATCCGGGGAGTGTGGAGGGGGAGGCGGGATCAACGCTCCCACACGATCAGCGCCAGGCCGCCGATCAGCAACGCGATCCCCACCATCTTCGTGACCGTCAGCGCCCGCACCGCCAGTCCGAAGGCGCCGAGCTGATCGTAGGCGATGGCCGCCATGAGCTGCCCCGCGATGACGGCGGTGAGGAACGCCACCACCCCGATCTTCGGCACGGCGGTGATGGACAGCATCACCTGATACGCCCCGATCAGCCCGCCGGCCCAGACCCAGGCGGGCGCCGCCCGCATGTCGGCCAGCCTGGGGAAGGGCGTGCCTGTCGCCAGGATCAGGCCGATCAGCGCGCAGGTGCCGATGGTGAAGGACAGCAGGGCCGCCGGCAGAGTGCCGCCGACGCTGCCGGCCAGCCGGGCGAAGATCGGGCCCTGGGCGGCGATCAGCGCCCCGCCGATGACGGCCAGCAGGATGAGGATCGCGGTGCCGGCACCGGGAAGAGGGGCCATGGCGCTACACCAGGAACAGCAGGTAGTGGGCCGGCGCGTCGGGCCCGGCCTCGAAGGCGGTCGGCCCGTGCAGCCGGTAGCGCAGGCAATCGCCCGGCGTCAGCACATGGTCGGTGCCGTCGACCGTCAGGGTGAGGCGGCCGGACTGCAGGACCAGGTGGTGCTCCAGTCCCTCCACCGGCGGGGTGTCGTAGGCGATGCGGGCACCGGCCGGCAGGGTGCCGGCGATCACCTCGCCGCGCAGGGCGTCCGCCGGTGGGGAGATCGAGCGGCGGGCGAAGCCGGTGGCCGGGTCGTGCCACACGGTCTGGGCGTCGGCGGGCACCAGGGCGGCGAAGTCCTGCTCCACCATCCGGATGAGCCGCGACATCGGCATCCGGTAGGCGGCGCAGAGCTTGCCGAGCGCCTCGGCCGAGGGGCTGACCTCGGCGTTCTCCATCCGCGACAGGGTCGCCCGGCTGACCCCGCTGCGCGTCGCCAGCGTGTCGAGCGACCACCCGGCCTCCTGGCGCAGACGCTTCAACCGGTCGGCGAGGCGGGGGGTGAGGTCATCCAGGGGCATGATGTTCTCGTAAATGGGATTATTTCCCAATTATGAGAGTTTTTTCCCGGCCGGCGTCAAGAGGTGATGTTTGTTCGCCAGCCGCGTCGACTGCACCACTGCCCCAACCGTCATCCCGAACTTGATTCGGGATCATGGCCTGGCGTCGGTGGCTTGATCCCGAAACAAGTTCGGGATGACGGGGGAGGTGGGGAATGACATAGCCCCCATCCCTCCCTCCACCCCCGTCTTCCCGGCCTTGAGCCGGGACCTAGAGTGGAAGCAGCTGGAGCGGTCGAGATCGATATGCTGCGTTCCGGCGAGCGTCACCCTCGGTCCCGGCTCAGGGCCGGGAAGAGGGGAAGAGGGGAAGAGGGGAAGAGGAAGAGTGGTGCCCCCTACAGGATCAGGCACGTCGTTGTCGCGTGTGCGTACACCTTGCCCTTCTCGTCGACCAGCTTCGCCTCCGCCGTGGCGGTGCGGCGGCCGCGGTGCACGACAACCCCTTCCGCCCGCAACGTTCCGGCGTCCGGGCCGGCGCCGCGGGTGATGTGGACCTTGTATTCCAGGGTCGTGTAGCCGGTGCCCGCCGGCAGGGTGGAATGCACGGCGCAGCCCATGGCGCTGTCCAGGATCGTGCCGTACCAGCCGCCATGCAGCGTGCCGGCCGGGTTGGACAGGTATTCCTGCCACGCCCCCTCGAACACCACGCAGCCCTCGCTCACCTCGGCAAGGCGGAAGCCCATGGTGGCGGCGATGCTGGGCGCCGGCAGGTCGCCGTCCTTGATGCGGGTCAGCAGGGTCAGCCCGTCCAGTGTGCGGGTCGCCTCGGTCAGCGGGGCGGGGTCGGCCCAGGTATAGGTGCGGCTGCGCTCGGTCATCGGGGTCTCGCCTCGCAAGGTGAAGGATCGCGGCAATTCCTCTGCCCCAGCCGGTGCGGCCGCGCAATCCAATCCTCGTCATGGCTGTTTGTCGGATTTGGGATTGCGGATGGCGAGATGCGGCAATCCGTCCCGTCCCACAGGCCTCATATAGGGCGGGAGACCGGACCGATCCTCAGGACGAGGGTCCGGCAGGGAAAAGGGGACTGGGATGGCACCTGCGACCGCGCGTGACGTGATCACCCTGATCGACGGCTTCTCCGTCGAGACCACGCCGGCGTCGGCCGCCAAGGTCGCCTCCTTCGCCGATCATCTGGCGCCGGGTACGACGGTCAACGTCACCTTCCTGCCGGGCAGCGCCATCGACGACACCATCGCCATCGCCACCCGCCTGCGCGCCGAAGGCTTCGAGCCGGTGCCGCATATCGCCGCCCGTTCGATCACCGATGCCGCCATGCTGGACCGCACGCTGGGCCGGCTGAAGGACGAGGCGGGGGTCACCCAGGCCCTGGTCATCGCCGGCGGGCTCGACCGACCGCTGGGCGCCTTCACCTCCTCCATGGACCTGCTGGCGACCGGCCTGTTCGACGCCCATGGCATCCGCAAGATCGGCGTCGCCGGCCATCCCGAGGGCAGCCCGGACATTGACGAGACGGCGCTGAAGAATGCGCTGCTCTGGAAGAACCGCTTCGCTGCCGAGCGCGGGCTGGAAATGTATATCGAGACCCAGTTCTGCTTCGACGCCGCCGCCATCATCGCCTGGGACAGGCGGATCCGCGCTTGGGGCAACACCCTGCCGATCCATCTCGGCGTGCCGGGCCTCGCGACGCTCAAGACCCTACTGAAATTCGCCCAGATGTCCGGCATCGGCCCGTCCATCCGCGTGCTGACCCGCCAGGCCCGCAACCTCGCCAAGCTGATGCTGGTGCAGGCGCCCGACCGGCTGCTGCTGGACCTCGCCGCCTACAAGGCGGGCGACCCGGAGTGCGGCATCGAGAAGCTGCATTTCTACCCGTTCGGCGGCCTCGCCAAGACGGCCGACTGGGCGAATGCGGTCGCTTCCGGCGACTTCACCGTGGATGCGCGCAAGCAAGCCATCCTGCTCGGCGCAGCCGACCAGGCCCGCGCGGCCTCCTGACCCAACCCGAAGCCGGAGACGCACCCCATGGTCGATACCATCGTCAGTTCCGCCACCAAGGAAATCGCCATCGGCTTCGAACGGCCGTTCTGCGTGATCGGTGAGCGGATCAACCCGACCGGCCGCAAGCTGCTGGCCGCCGAGATGGCCGCCGGCGATTTCAGCCGGGTCGAGGCCGACGCTCGCGCCCAAGTGGAAGCCGGGGCCACCATGCTGGACGTCAATGCCGGCATCCCGCTGGCCGACGAGCCGGCGATCCTGGCCCAGTCGATCAAGCTGGTGCAGTCGATCACCGACGTGCCGCTCTCCATCGACAGCTCCATCGTCGAGGCGCTGGAGGCCGGCCTCTCGGTCTATCAGGGCAAGGCGCTGGTGAACTCGGTGACCGGCGAGGAGGAGCGGCTGGAGGTCGTCCTGCCGCTGATCAAGAAATACGGGGCCGCCGTGGTCGCGATCTCCAACGACGAGACCGGCATCTCCGAGGACCCGGACGTGCGCTACGAGGTGGCGAAGAAGATCGTCGAGCGGGCCGCCGACTACGGCATACCCCGTGCCGACGTGGTGGTCGATCCGCTGGTCATGCCGGTGGGCGCGCTGAACCTGGCCGGGCATTCCGCCATGCGGCTGATCCGCCGGCTGCGCGACGAGCTGGGCGTGAACACCACCTGCGGCGCCTCCAACATCTCCTTCGGTCTGCCGAACCGCCACGCGCTGAACGCCGCCTTCCTGACCATGGCGATCGGCTCGGGCATGACCTCGGCGATCATGAACCCGCTGCATGCCGAGGAGATGGCCGGCGTCATGGGCGCCGACGTGATGATGGGCCACGACCCGGAATGCCGGCGCTGGATCAGGCGCTTCCGCGAGCCGGCGGCCGAGGGCCAGGACGCGCTGGGCGCACGCGGCGGGCGTGAGCGCCGCCGCCGGCGGGCCTGAGGTCTGCGGATAGGGGAAACAACGGAGAGCTGCCGAAACGGATATGGATGACGTAGGAAGCACGACCGGACCGACCGGGCCCGCATCGAATGACGACGCGGGAGAGGCTTTCGTCGTCTTCACGCCGTCCGGCCGCCGCGGCACCTTTCCCGTCGGCACCCCCGTGCTGCAGGCCGCCCGGGCGCTCGGCGTCGATATCGATTCCGTCTGCGGCGGGCGCGGCCTCTGCGGCCGCTGCCAGGTCACCCTCAGCGAAGGCAACTTCACCAAGTTCCAGGTCGACAGCCGTGCGGCCCATCTTTCCGAGCCGGCCCGCAACGAGCTGCGCTACCGCGAGAAGCGGGGCCTCGCCCCTGGCCGCCGCCTGTCCTGCTCGGCCCAGCTTCTCGGCAATGTCGTCATCGACGTGCCGGAGACCAGCCAGGTCCACCGCCAGATCGTGCGCAAGCGCGCCGAAGTGCGGGCGATCGAGATCAACCCGATCCACAAGCTGCACTATGTCGAGGTGCGCGAGCCCGACATGCACGAGCCGTCCGGCGATTTCCGCCGCCTGTGCGAGAGCCTGCGCGAGCAGTGGCCGGACTGGGGCATCGCCGACGACGTGACCTGCGACCTGCCGGTGCTGGGCTACCTGCAGAAGGCGCTGCGCCAGGGCGACTGGAAGGTCACGGTCTGCCTGCGCGAGGGCCGGCGGGTGACCGGCGTGTGGCCCGGCTTCAAGGAGAAGATCTACGGCCTCGCCGTCGATATCGGCTCCACCACCATGTCGGCCCATCTCTGCGATCTCGCCACCGGCGAGGTGGCGGCCTCCAGCGGCGTGATGAACCCGCAGATCCGCTTCGGCGAGGATCTGATGAGCCGGGTCTCCTACGTGATGATGAACCCGGGCGGCGAGGTCGAGCTGACCCGCGTCGTGCGCGAGGCGGTGAACCACCTGTCCTCCCAGGTCGCCCAGGAGGCCGGGATCGCGGTGGAGGACATCGTCGACCTTGTGTTCGTCGGCAACCCGATCATGCACCACCTGATGCTGGGCATCGATCCGACCGAACTGGGTGGGGCGCCCTTCGCGCTGGCGATCGACACGGCGGTGAACGTGCATGCCGGCGAGCTCGGCATCTCCCTGCACCCCGACGCCCGCGCCTACGGTCTGCCCTGCATCGCCGGCCATGTGGGGGCGGACACAGCCGCGGTGATCCTGTCGGAAGGCCCGCACCAGCAGGACGAGATGACCCTGATCGTCGATGTCGGCACCAATGCCGAGATCGTGCTGGGCAATCGGCAACGGCTGCTGGCGGCCTCCTCGCCCACCGGCCCGGCCTTCGAGGGCGCGCAGATCACCTGCGGCCAGCGCGCGGCCCCCGGCGCCATCGAGCGGGTGCGCATCGATCCGGAGACCCTGGAGCCGAAGTTCAAGGTGATCGGCGTCGACGTCTGGTCGAACGAGGAGGGCTTCCAGTCCGAAGCCTGGAAGACCGGCGTGACCGGCATATGCGGTTCCGGCATCATCGAGGTGCTGGCCGAGATGGTACTGACCGGGCTGCTGAAGACCGACGGCACGATCGACGGCGCCATGGCCGCCCGCACGTCGCGGATCGAGAGCGACGGGCGCACCTTCTCCTACCGGCTGTCACCGGAGGTGGTGATCACCCAGACCGACGTCCGTGCGATCCAGCTCGCCAAGGCGGCGCTGTATGCCGGCGCGGCGCTGCTGATGGACAAGCTGGGGGTGGAGAGCGTTGACCGGATCATCCTGGCCGGCGCCTTCGGCAGTCATATCGACACCAAATACGCGATGATCCTGGGCATGATTCCGGACTGTCGGCTGGACAAGGTCTGGTCGGTCGGCAACGCGGCCGGAACCGGCGCGCGCATGGCGCTGCTGAACGCAGACGCCCGGCGCGAGATCGAACGGGTCGTGCGCCGGGTGGAGAAGGTGGAAACGGCGGTCGAGCCGCGCTTCCAGGAGCATTTCGTCGATGCGATGGCGCTGCCGCACAGGACTGCGCCGTTTCCGAACCTGTCGGCGGCGGTGACCCTGCCGGCCCGGCCCGACCCGGGCGAGGCCGGCGGTGAAGGCGGCCGGCGTCGGCGCCGACGTGCCGGGTAGGGGACTTCTCTCCCATCGCCCCAACCGCACTCCCCGGCCTTGTGCCGGGGCCCACGCGTCGGCTTGGTCACGCATCTCCATGGCCCGGAGCAGCGTCAGAGTGGGCCCCGGCACAAGGCCGGGGAGTGAGGTGGGGGTGATACTTCCTGGCCCTTCCCATCTTCCCGGCCTTGCGCCGGGACCGAGAGCGACGCTTGCTGGAGCGCCTCAAGATCCACTCGAACGATCCAGCTGCTCTACCTCTCGGTCCCGGCGCAATCCCGGATTAAATCCGGGACGGGAAGACACATTGGGGGGAGGCGTTGATCCCCTACATCCCGCTCAGCTTCTTCGCCAGCTTCACCGAGCCCCGTCCCGCCGGGCCCATCTCGACCCAGCCCTGGGCGCGGTAGAAGCGTTCCGCCCGCGTCTCCTGGGCGGTGACCAGCCAGGCGATGCGGTGGCCCAGCTTCACCAGATCGTTCAGGGCCCGGCGCATCAGCGCGCGGCCGATGGTCTTGCCCTCATGGGCTGGGTGCACGTACAGCATCTCCACCGACCCGGCCCGGGCATCCACCGCGACGAATCCGACGATGGCCGAGTCGACCGACAGCACCCAGCACAGCCCCGCCGCGAGATACGGATGGACCGCCGCGTCGAAGCTGGCCGCCGTCTCGAACTGCCGATTCTCGCGGGCGGCGGCGACGATCGGATACAGGCGCGGGATGTCGCCGGGCACACCCCGCCTGGAACGCGCGGCCATCGGGCGCGCCGCCTGTCTGCGTCTGATCAATCCCATGATACCGACGATACCCGGGCCATGGCGGGTGGCAATATGCCGAACGCATGACATGTTGAAGGCGTCCCGTTTCCGTCAGAGGCGCCGCCATGCCCGACCTTCCCGCCCCGGCCATCGCCCCCGGCCATGTGTTCTTCTTCGGCCTCGGCTATACCGCCCTGCGCCTCGCCCGGCGCATGCGCGATTCCGGCTGGGCCGTCTCCGGTACCGTCCGCTCACGGGACAAGGCGCAGGCCCTGTCCGAGGCGGAGGGCATGACCGTCCATGCCTTCGACGGCACGGCGCCGATCGCCGCGGCCGATCCCTTCGCCGGCGTCACCCATCTGGTCGACACGGTGCCGCCGCGCGAGATCCTGGTGCCGGCGCTGGAGCGGCATGCCGAGGACCTGCGGTCCTGCGCCACGCTGCGCTGGGTCGGCTACCTGTCCACCCCGGCGGTCTACGGCGACCGGCAGGGCGACGTGGTGACCGAAGACGAGGCGCCGACCCCGGGAAGCCGACGCGGCGAGCTGCGGGCGGCGGCGGAGCGGGCCTGGCTCGACGCCTTTCCCGGATCCGACATCGCCGTCCAGGTGTTCCGCGTCGCCGGCATCTACGGGCCGGGCGAGGGCCGTAACGCCATCGAGCAGCTCCAGTCCGGCAAGGCGCGGATCATCGACAAGCCGGGGCAGGTCTTCAACCGGATCCATGTGGACGATATCGGGTCGATCCTGCTCGCCTCCATGGCCCGGCCGCGCGACGGCGGGATCTACAACGTGGCCGACACCGAGGCCTGCCCCCCGGCCGACCCGATCGTCTTCGCCGCCGGGCTGCTGGGCATCGATCCGCCGACACCGATCCCGTTCGACAGCGCGGAACTCTCCGAGATGGCGCGCAGCTTCTACAGCGAATGCAAGCGGCTCGACACCGCGCGGCTGACCGATGAACTGGGCGTCGAGCTCACCTATCCGACCTATCGCGAGGGCCTTCGAGCGATCGCCCTGGAGGCCGGTGTGTCGTCATGCCGACAGTTTCGGTCGACTGAGAACCGAATTCGGTCTTGATCCGATAAACACATAAAGATATCCTTATATTGTTATCAGAGGTGACCGAATGGATGATGTGCTTGCAGGACTGAGGGCGATTGCCGAGCCGACCCGGCTTCGGATTCTGGTCCTGTGCGCGCGCTCCGAACTGTCGGTCACCGATCTGGTCGACATCCTCGGCCAGAGCCAGCCGCGCGTGTCCCGCCATCTGAAGCTGATGGTCGAGGCCGGCGTGCTGGAGCGGAACCGCGAAGGGGCCCGCGCCTATTACCGGGTGGCGGAGCGCACCGCGGGCGGCGATGTCGCCCGGGCGCTGACGCCGCTGGTGCCGGCGGACGACGCCATGCTGGAGACGGATCTGGCGCGGTTGGAGACCATTCGTAGCCGCCGTTCTGAGCGGGCCACGGCCTATTTCCAGGAGAACGCGGTCCACTGGGAGGATCTGCGCGGCCTCTATGTCGACGACGCGCTGGTCGATGCCAGCCTGATGGAGGCGGTGCGGGCCGAGCCGGTGGAAAGCCTGCTCGATATCGGCACCGGCACTGGCCGGGTGCTGGAGCAGCTCGCCGATCACGTGACCAGTGCTGTCGGCATCGACAACGCCAAGCCGATGCTGGAGATCGCCCGCGACAAGCTCGACCGGGCCGGCCTCAGCAACTGTCAGGTCCGTCTGGCCGACATGTACCACCTGCCGTTCCCGGCCGACCGGTTCGACGCGGTGACCCTGAACATGGTCCTGCATCACGCCGAGATGCCGGGCGAGGTCCTGCGCGAGGCGGCCCGGGTGCTGAAGCCCGGCGGCCGGGTGATCCTGGTCGACTTCGCGCCGCACGAGCTGGAGGAACTCCGCGAGCAGCATACCCATCGCTGGCTCGGCTTCTCCGGCGAGGAAATCGGCCGGCTGGCGAAGAGCGCCGGTCTCGGCCTGGAGCCGGCGGTGAGCCTGACCGGCGACCCACTGACCGTCTGCCTGTGGAGTGCCCGCAAGGCGGACGGCACTGAACTGACAACCGGAAACACCGGCGCCGCAGAATTGCGGGCGGCGTCCTGAGGGGATGAGCGTCATGTCCGACACTCCACGCGTTAGCTTCGAGTTCTTTCCGCCCAAGGATGAGGAAGGCGAGTCCAAGCTCTGGCACACGGTGTCCCGGCTGGAGCCGTACCGTCCGTCCTTCGTGTCGGTGACCTACGGCGCCGGCGGCAGCACCCGCGAGCGCACCAGCCGCATCGTCAAGCGTCTGGCCCGCGAGAGCAGCCTGACCCCGGCGGCCCACCTGACCTGCGTCGGTGCGACCCGCGAGGAGGTGGACGAGATCGTCCGCGAGTGGCAGCAGGCCGGCATAAAGCACATCGTCGCCCTGCGCGGCGACGCCCCGGCCGATGCGGAGCGCTACGAGCCCCATCCGGGCGGTTACGCCAACGCGGCCGAGCTGACCGAGGGGCTGCGCCGGATCGGCGATTTCGAAATCTCCGTCGGCGCCTATCCGGACGTGCATCCGGACAGCCCGACCCCGGAGGCCGACCTGGACAACCTGAAGCGCAAAATCGACGCGGGCGCGACCCGGGCGATCACCCAGTATTTCTTCGAGGCCGACACCTTCCTGCGGTTCCGCGATGTCTGCGACAAGGCCGGGATCACCGTGCCGGTGGTGCCGGGCATCCTGCCGGTGACCAACTTCAAGACGGTGGTGCGCTTCTCCAACGCCTGCGGCGCGGTCGTGCCGGCCTGGATGGCCGAGCTGTTCGACGGCCTGGACGAAGATCCGGAGACCCGCCAGCTCGTCGCCGCCACCACGGCCAGCGATCTGTGCATGAAGCTGATGGAAGAGGGCGTGGAGGACTTCCACTTCTACACCCTGAACCGTCCGCAGCTCACCACCGCGATCTGCCGCCGTCTTGGCCTGCGGCCGGAAATGGAGGCCGCGGCGTGACCATCGGCTTCACCGAACCCAAGGCTGGCACCGTGACCGGCCCCGCGCTGGTCTCCGGCGGGTTCGGGGAGCTGTCGGCGCGTGCCGGCGCCTCCTGTCTGGAGGAGCTGAACATCACCGATCCCAAGGCGGTGATCGATGTGCACAACCGCCATCTGGACGCGGGCGCGGACATCCTGCGCACCAATACCGGCGGCGCCTCGCCGGAGCGGCTGGACCGCTACCGCATGCATGACGAGGCGTTCATCGTCTCCTACATGGCGGCCGAGCATGCCTCCAAGGCGGCCCGGCGTCATGGGCAGGACCGGCGGGTCATGGGTGTCGCCCGGGTGGAAGCCCTGGCACCGCTGATCGGCTTCCTGCCGCTCGGCCGGGTCGAGGCGGCGACGCGCACCATGGCCTCCGGGCTGGTGGGCGGCGGGGCCGACCTCCTGCTTCTGGAGACCGCCCAGTGCCCGGCGCGGATCGTCGCCGCCATGGACGGTGCGCGGCGCGGCATGGCCGATGCGGGACGCACGGTGCCGGTGCTGGTGAAGCTGCGCTACGAGACGCGGCTGGGCGCGCTGGCCCGCGGCGCGATCGCCGACGGGCTCGCCCGTGCGGCGGCGGCCGTCGCCGGGATCGGCGCCCAGGGTCTGGCCATCGCGCCGGACAACCTGGACCGGCCCTATGCCGAGACCCTGGAGGCGGCGGCCACCGCATATCGCGCGGCGCTGTTCGTCGACCTGGCCCCGTCCTCGCCCCATTGGGCGGCGGTGGCCGACCTGACCGGGCTGCGGCACCGGATCGCCTTCACCGGCGGGCGGCGCCTGGAGCCATCCAAGACCATCGAGGGGCCGGCCCGTCCGGCGCCGGCGAACGATGTGGGCCCGATACCGGTCGCCCGCAGCTACTGACCGATTTGGAGAGTCCGAATGACTGAAGCGGCACGAGAACTCTCGCGCCTCGCGGAACAGAGGGTCGTGATCCTGGATGGCGCCATGGGCACCATGATCCAGGGCCTGAACCTCACCGAGGAGGACTTCCGCGGGGATCGCTTCACCGATCTGAACAACGATCTGAAGGGCGATAACGACATCCTGAACCTCTCCCAGCCGGAGAAGATCGAGGATATCCACCGCCAGTACTTCGAGGCCGGGGCCGATATCGCGCAGACCAACACGTTCAACGCGACGTCGATCAGCCAGGCCGATTACGGCCTGTCCCACCTGGCCAAGGAGATCAACATCGAGGGCGCGCGCATCGCCCGGCGCGCCGCCGACAAAGTGCGCGAGGAGGAGGGGCGGCCGACCTTCGTCGCCGGCGCCCTCGGTCCGACCAACCGGACCGCGTCGATTTCGCCGGACGTCTCCAATCCGGGGGCGCGCAACACCAATTTCGACGAGCTGCGCGAGGCCTATCTGGAGGCCACCCTCGGCCTGATCGAGGGCGGCTCCGACATCATCCTGGTGGAGACCATCTTCGACACGCTGAACGCCAAGGCCGCCCTGTTCGCGGTCGAGCAGGCGTTCGACGAGACCGGGACCAAGCTGCCGATCATGATCAGCGGCACCATCACCGACCGGTCCGGCCGCACCCTGTCCGGCCAGACGCCGGAGGCGTTCTGGAACTCGGTGCGCCACGCCAACCCGTTCAGCGTCGGCTTCAACTGCGCGCTGGGTGCGAAGGACCTGCGACCGCACGTGGCCGAGCTGTCCCGCGTCGCCGATGTCCGGGTCTCCGCCTATCCCAATGCCGGCCTGCCGAACGAGTTCGGCGGCTATGACGAGAAGCCGGAACAGACCGCCGCCCATCTCGGCGGCTGGGCCGAGGACGGGCTGGTGAACGTCGTCGGCGGCTGCTGCGGCACCACGCCGGCCCATATCGCCGCCATCGCCCGGCAGGTCAAAGCCGCCGCCCCGCGGGTGGTGCCCCAGCTCTCGCTGCGGATGCGCCTGTCCGGCCTTGAACCTTTTGACTTGAGGAGTGCGTTTTGACCGAGCGCCAGGGAATTTTCATCAATATTGGCGAACGGACCAACGTCACCGGCTCCGCCCGCTTCCGCAAACTGATCGCCGACGGCGACTACGAGACCGCGCTGGAGGTCGCCCGCCAGCAGGTCGAGAACGGCGCCCAGATCCTCGACGTGAACATGGACGAGGGCCTGCTCGACAGCGAAGCGGCGATGACCACCTATCTCAACCTGATCGCCAGCGAGCCGGACATCAGCCGCGTTCCGATCATGGTCGACAGCTCAAAGTGGACGGTGATCGAGGCCGGACTGAAATGCCTGCAGGGCAAGGGAATCGTGAACTCGATCAGCCTGAAGGAAGGCGAGGAGCAGTTCCTGCACCAAGCCCGTCTGGTCCGCCGCTACGGTGCTGCCGTCGTGGTCATGGCCTTCGACGAGGAGGGCCAGGCCGAGACCGCCCAGCGCAAGTTCGAGATCTGCAAGCGCGCCTATGACCTGCTGGTCGAGACGGTCGGGTTCCCGCCCGAGGACATCATCTTCGACCCGAACATCTTTGCCGTCGCCACCGGCATCGAGGAGCACAACAACTACGCGGTCGACTTCTTCGAGGGCACCCGCCTGATCAAGGAGAACCTGCCCTACGCCCTGGTGTCGGGCGGCGTGTCGAACGTGTCCTTCTCGTTCCGCGGGAACAACGCCGTGCGCGAGGCGATGCACGCCTGCTTCCTGTACCATGCCATCAACAACGGCATGGACATGGGCATCGTGAATGCCGGCGCCCTGCCGGTGTATCAGGACATCCCCGAGGCGCTGCGCGAGCGGATCGAGGACGTGCTGCTGAACCGCCGCTCCGACGCCACCGACCGGCTGCTGGAGATCGCCGACGAGTACCGGAGCTCCGGCGCTGCGGCCAAGGTGGTCGACGACAAGTGGCGCGAGGAGCCGGTCGAGAAGCGCCTGGAGCATGCCCTGGTCCACGGCATCGGCGACTATGTCGAGGCCGATGTGGAGGAGGCGCGCCTGAAGGCGGACCGGCCGATCCACGTGATCGAAGGCCCGCTGATGGACGGCATGAACGTGGTCGGTGACCTGTTCGGCGCCGGCAAGATGTTCCTGCCCCAGGTGGTGAAGTCGGCCCGCGTCATGAAGAAGGCCGTCGCGGTCCTGCTGCCGCATATCGAGGCCGAGAAGGACGACAACCAGAGCGCCAAGGGCAAGATCCTGATGGCGACGGTGAAGGGCGACGTCCACGACATCGGCAAGAACATCGTCGGCGTGGTGCTGCAGTGTAACAACTACGAAGTCGTGGACCTCGGCGTGATGGTCCCCTGCGCGAAGATCCTTGAGGTCGCGGCCGAGGAGAAGGTGGACGCGATCGGCCTGTCCGGCCTGATCACGCCGAGCCTGGACGAGATGGTCTATGTCGCCTCCGAGATGCAGCGCGAGGGGATGGACCTGCCGCTGCTGATCGGCGGGGCGACCACCTCGAAGATGCACACCGCCGTCAAGATCGATCCGGCCTACAAGGGACCGGTGGTCCACGTGATCGACGCCAGCCGTGCCGTCGGCGTGGTGCAGGAGCTGCTGTCCCGCGACCGCCGCGCCGCCTATGCGGAGGGCATCCGGGCCGACTACCGGAAGATGGCCGAGAAGCGGCGCACCGGCCGGGTCGATCGCGACCGCATCACCATCGCCGATGCCCGCGCCAACAAGGCGAAGATCGACTGGAAAGGCTATCAGGCGCCGAAGCCGGCCTTCGAGGGCATCAAGACCTTCGAGAACTACCCGCTGCAGGAACTGGTCGACCGGATCGACTGGCAGCCGTTCTTCGCCACCTGGGAGCTGCGCGGCCGCTTCCCGGACATCCTGGACGACCCCAAGGTCGGCGAGGCCGCGCGTCCGCTGTGGAACGACGCCCAGGAGATGCTGAAGCAGATCGTCGAGGGCGGCTGGGCCAAGCCGCGCGCCGTGATCGGCTTCTGGCCGGCCAAGGCCGAGGGCGACGACATCCGCCTGAAGACCGAGGCGGGCGAGCGGATGGTCCACACCCTGCGCCAGCAGATGCCGCGTGGCGAAGATAAGGCGAACCTGGCCCTGTCCGACTACATTTCGCCCGAGGGCGGCGACTGGCTCGGTGGCTTCACGGTGACCGCCGGTCTGGAGATCGAGCACAAGGCCAAGGAGTTCGAGGACGCCGGGGACATGTACAACTCCATCCTCGTGAAGGCCCTGGCCGACCGGATCGCGGAAGCCTTCGCCGAGCGCATGCACGAGCGGGTGCGCCGGGAATTCTGGGGCTATGCCGCCGACGAGGAACTGACCAACGAGCAGCTCATCGCCGAGGATTACCGCGGCATCCGCCCGGCCCCCGGCTATCCGGCCTGCCCGGACCATACCGAGAAGGGCATGCTGTTTGAGCTGCTGGATGCCGAGACGCAGGCCGGGGTGAAGCTGACCGAGTCCTTCGCCATGTGGCCGGCCGCGTCGGTCTCCGGCTGGTACTTCTCCCACCCGGACGCCCGCTATTTCGGCCTCGGCCGGATCGAGCGCGACCAGGTCGAGGACTATGCCCGCCGCAAGGGCATGTCGGTGGAGGAGGTGGAGCGCTGGCTGGCGCCGTCGCTGGCCTACGATCCGGAAGAGGAACGCAACAAGCGCGAAGCCGCGTAAGGCGGCGCGCCAGAGATCTGGGTCCCGGACGCCCCCTTTCGAGGGGGATCCGGTCGGACGAGGGAATGGCCTCACCTCTCCCTCGGCCGGACACGCGACAGCGTCGTCCGGGACCTGGTGCCCTCAGAGCACGATCGGTTCAGGTCGAACCGATGTTTCCATCTGATCGTGCTTTGCTCGAGGGGCCAGATGCGGTTTCCCCATCCAGCCCAAATAACTCCCCGGCCCTGTGCCGGGGCCTACCTGTCCACCCGCACCGTCCGTTCACGCGTGTGCGCACCTGGGTGTGGGCCCCGGAATAAATCCGGGGAGTGCGGGGGGAGCGGGGAGCGTCGAGACGGGGCTTGAAAGGCCGTTGAGCAGCCCCGCTAAGAGCCTAAGCCCCAACTGACGTCACCCATCGCGCTTGCGGCGTTTCGTCTGCCGTGGTTGAAGCCTTCGGTCTCCGTTCGACCTCGCCCGCGCCATGCCCCCTCTGCCTGACTTCCTGATCCGCCTCTGCGACGCCGCGCTTACGCTGAGCCGGTTGCGGGTGTTCCTCGCGGCGATCGCGCTCTACTACGCCGCCGCCTGGCTGATCCGGATGGTGCTGCTGTCGGGATCCTCCGGCGACGAGGCGCAGCTCATGCTCTACGGCCAGAGCTTCGTGCTCGGCTACGATTTCGGCAATCCGCCCATCGCCGGCTGGCTGTCGGCCGTGGCGGAACTCGTTCTCGGCCCGACGCTCGGGGCCACCGTGGCGATCCGCTACGGGTTGCTGGCGCTGTTCTTCGTCGCCATGCTCGCGGCTGCGCGCGAGGCCATCGCCGACCGGCGGCTGGCCGCCGCCGCCGCCCTGTCGCCGGTGGCCTTCTGGTTCCTCGGCTGGGCCTCGCTGACCGTCTATATGGACAGCCTGGCGCTGATCGCCGCCCTCGCCGCGACGGTCTGGCTGATGCTGCGCCTGGCCCGACAGCCGACGACCGCCGGCTTCGTCTTGCTCCTGCCGGTGGTCGGCATCGGTCTGCTCAGCAAGTTCAGCTACGGCCCGACCTTCCTGCTGCTGATCCTGTCCGCCCTGACGGTGCCGCAGCTGCGGGCGGTGGTGAGCGACCGCCGGTTCTGGCTCTCGGTCGCCGGCGGGGTGATCCTGGCGGCCCCGGCCCATGGCTATGTGATCTCCCAGATGGAGACCTGGCTGGCCGTCGCCGAGGCGCGGATCCTCGAGGGCGCGATCTCCGAGAACCCGCCGGAGGGGCCGGTGGAGCGCGGGCTGCTCGCCTTGAAGGCGGCCTTCGACTTCTCCCTGCCGCTGCTGCCGCTGTTCGTCCTGTTCTTCGCCCACGCCCTCTGGTCCCTGCGCAGCCAGCCCCTGCCGGAGACCCAGCGCCCGGTCGTCCGCTGGCTCGGTCTCTGGGCGGTGCTGGTGCTGGTCAGCCTGGGCCTGGCCATGGCGATCGCCGGGGTGGACAAGCTGCGGGAGCACTACCTGTTCGTGCTGGTGCCGCTGCCGATCCTGCTGTTCGCGCTGGTCCCGCCGGGCGGGGTGGGCCGCCGGGCCGTCGGCAGCTATCTCACCGTGCTCTGTGTCCTGGCGACCGCTGCCCTGGGCGGGCTCGCCGGGCAGGCGGTGGTGCAGCCGGTCGAGTGCAGCAAGTGCCGGCTGGTGATGCCGTGGAGGGACTATGCCGAGAAGCTGCGCGCGGCCGGCTTCGAGGGCGGGACGATCGTCAGTCTCGACTCACCCTCCACCGATGCCGGCCCGAACCTGCGCCGCCACCTCGACAATGTCCGGGTCTGGAGCAACAAGCGTCCGTTCTACTCCCCGCCGCCCCTGGATGAGGCGGGAGGCTGCGTGGTGATCTGGAACGAGACGCGCTATCCCGACACGCTCGCCGCCCTGCGCGCCGAGCCGGTCGATCAGCTCGGCGTGCCGCTGCCGGCCCAGGCGGTGGTCGGGACGCTAACCGCGGATCTGCCGCTTACCGGCCGGCCGGCGCCGGTGCTGGGCTACGCGCTGATCGCGGAGGGGATGGGCGGCTGCCGGTAGTCGCGCCGCTGGCGGGCGGCGCCGATCAGGGTCGAGAACACCGCCCGGTGGCGGCTGCTCCAGGGCATGAGTTCGGGATGCCACTGCACGCCGAGCCGCATCGGCCCTTCCGTCGCCTCCACCGACTGGATGAAGCCGGCGGTCTCCCGGGCTGCCACGATCAACCCCGCGCCGACCACGTCGACCGCCTGGTGGTGCAGGGCGTTGATGGTCAGCGGCTTCGTCCCGGTGATCCGCGACAGCAGCGTCTCCTCCTTGATCTCCACCGTCTTGCAGGGGAAGAGCGAGCGCTTGTTCCGGTAACCCGGCTTGGCGATCACGATGTCGCGCAGCAGGGTTCCGCCGCGGTGGACGTTCAGAAGCTGCATGCCGCGGCAGATACCCAGGATCGGCGCACCCACCGAGTCGGCCCAGGCGATCCCGGCCAGCTCCAGGGCGTCGCGGTCCGGGTCGTAGGGCCACTCGTCGCTGGTGTCGACGCCGTAGAGCCGCGCCTCGATATCCACCCCGCCGCCGATGATCAGGCCGTCCAGCCCGTCGAAGGTCTCGCGGATCCCGGGACCGATGGTCACCGGCCAGCCGCCCGCGAGAAGCACGTTGAACGCATTGGCCAGCCGCATGGCCCGGCCCTTGCGCTTGCCGGTGGTTATGCCGATCCGCGGGCGCATCAGATGCGTTCCAGCCAGGGTCGGGCCCGCTCACGGGCCCAGGCGTCGATGCGCTGCGACAGCTCCCGCTCGTCCAGGGCCAGTTCCTCCACCGACAGCCAGCGCTCCCACTCGTGGGTGATCGACCAGAACGGGCTCTCCAGGTCGGCGTTCGGCAGGCGCCAGTGAAAGGTCGGCCGGCTGGAGATCTTCTGGTCGTGCAGGCGGCCGCGGACGCGCTGCCCGTCGATATGGGCGAAGACGGGCAGCATATCGAGTTCGCGGTTCCGGGTCGGGTTGAACGCGATGTAGTCGTCGATCAGGGTCGCCATGTCGGGCGCGTAGTCGGTGCGCAGCGCATGCCGCATGTAATCGTCCGCGAAGGCGGCGACGAAGGGGAGGAGCGAGCGGGTGAAGTCGACCTGTATCGCCTCGCGCAGGCCCGCCGACATCAGCAGGTAGGCCTGAAGCACCCGGCGCAGCGTGGCGGCGTTCAGGTCGTCTTCCCAGAGTTCGGGGTTGAGATGCATGCCGAAGCCGTTCAGCAGCCCGGCCCGGGTGCCCTTGGCTCCGCTGGCGGCCAGGGCGCGGACCAGGCGGTCCAGCTCGTCGATCCGGTCGCCTTCCAACGGCGGGGCGACGATCTCGGTCGGCACCACGTCGCGGCCGAGTTCGGCCAGCAGTTCCTTGGTCTGGTCGAGGATGCCGCCGTCGTCGCCCGCCTTCTGGATCCACGACCAGTCGAGCTCCACGGAGATATCGCCGATCGAGGTGTCGCGGACGACCGCCGCGTAAGGGCTGGAATGCTCGACGGTCCCTCCCATCCGATCGGCGATGATCCGGGCGGTTTCGAGCGTGCCTATGCCGCCGAATTCGATCTCGACGCCGACCTTGCGGTCGACGCTTCGGCCCAGCGCGGAGGGAGAGGGTTGGGACATCCTCTGGGAAATATGGACTAGCTTTGCCTTGTCAACCAGCCCTCGACCTGACAGGCGGGTTTGACACTCCACCGCCCCCGCGCTACCGCAACGGCGATGGCCGAGATCTCCGCTTCCGCTCCGGCGCCCGCCGCCGCCGTGTCGCCTTCCTCCGCCGCCGGCGACCGGTCGGCGGAGCGTCGGCGCACGGCCTGGCTGAAGCGGCTGGCGGCGGGTCAGCGGACCGCACTCGCCGCGATGGTGGGGCTGGGGCTGCTGGTCGCCGGCGTCGCGGTCGGCCAGGCCTGGGTGATCGCCGGGCTGATCGCCGATGCCATCGGCGGCGCGGCCCTGGCGGCGCTTTGGCCGCCGGCCCTCGTGGCCCTGGCGCTGATTGTCCTGCGTGCCGCGCTCTCCGTCGTCTCCGAGGCGGTCGGTGCGACGGCCTCCCACCGGATCAGGCAGGCGGTGCGGGGCCGGGTGCTCGCGGCACTCGCCGATCTCGGCCCAGCCTGGTTCGACCACCGGGCCAGCGGTGCGGTGTCGGCCACGGCGGTCGATCAGGTCGAGGCGCTGGATGGGTTCATCGCCCGTTTCTATCCGGCCCAGATCCTGGCCGGCGCGGTCCCGGTCGCCTTGCTGGTCCCGGTGTTCCTGGTCGATCCGCCCTCCGGCTGGATGCTGCTGGCGGCCGGTGCGCTGACGCCGGTCATCATGGGGCTGGTCGGCTGGCGGACGGGCGTGCACGCCCGCTCCCAGGTGACGGCGATGAAGCGGGCCAACGGCTATTTCCTCGACCGGCTGCAGGGGCTCGCCACCCTCAAGCTGTTCGGCGAGATCGGGCGCGAGCGCGGCCGGATGCGGGCCGTGTCCGACGACCTGCGCCGCCGCACCATGGGCGTGCTGCGTCTGGCCTTCCTGTCCTCCACGGCGCTGGAGCTGCTGTCCTCCCTGGCACTGGCCCTGGTGGCGGTGCATCTGGCCGGATCGCTGCTGGCGGGCGACGGCATCGCCCTGGCCGAGGGGCTGTTCCTGCTGATCCTGGTGCCGGAGATCTTCCAGCCGCTGCGGCGCCTCGGCCTGCATTATCACGACAAGGCTGCCGCCGTCGGTGCGGCGGAAGCGATCCTGGAGATCCTGGATGCGGCCGAAGCGCTGCCGCCCCCGGCGTCGCCGCTCGCGCTGACCGCCGCGCCGACGGTGGCGTTCGAAGCCGTGTCGCTGGCCTATCCCGGCGGGCGGCGGTCCGCGCTGGATGGCGTCACCTTCGAGGCGGGGGCCGGCGAGGTGGTGGCCCTGGTGGGCGAGAGCGGGTCGGGCAAGTCCACCCTGCTGGCGATCCTGCTCGGCCTGCGGCAGGTGACGGAGGGTCGGATCCTGGTCGACGGTGCGCCGGTGGAAGGCCGGGCCCTGGTGCCGTCGATCGCCTGGGCCGGGCAGCGGGTGCGCATCCTGTCCGCCAGCCTGCGCGACAACCTGACCCTCGGCCGGCCGGGGGCCGATGGGGCTGTGCTGGCCGATGCCCTTGCCGCCGCCTCGCTCGGCCCGGTGGTCGGCCGCCTTCCCGGGGGACTGGACACACTTGTGGGGGAAGGCGGACGCATGCTGTCGGGCGGCGAGGCCCGTCGGGTGGCGCTGGCCCGCGCCCTGGTGCGCGACGCCCCCCTGGTCCTGCTGGACGAGCCGACGGCCAACCTGGACCCAGACAGCGAGGCCGCCGTGCTCTCCGCCCTGCGCACACTCGCCTGGGGGCGCACGGTGATCGTCGCCACCCACGCGCCGGCCGTGGTCGCCCTGGCCGACCGGGTGGTGCGGCTGGAGCG
This sequence comes from Thalassobaculum sp., assembly GCF_965223715.1. Classification (GTDB taxonomy): domain Bacteria; phylum Pseudomonadota; class Alphaproteobacteria; order Thalassobaculales; family Thalassobaculaceae; genus Thalassobaculum. The sequence goes on from NZ_OZ245012.1 coordinate 5,056,242, forward strand.
CGGGCGGGTGGTCGAGAACCGGGTCGCGCGGCAGGCCGGGGAAGCGCCGCATGGCTGACCTCCTGTATTTCCTGCGCCTGACCAGGGGACGGGCGGGCTGGATGCTGCTCGGCACCCTGCTGGCGGTGGCGGTGGTCGGCCTGGGGCTGGCGCTGCTGGGACTGGCCGGCGCCGTCGCGGTCGGCGCGCTGGCGGCCGGTGCCTGGCTGCTGCGGCCGGTGGCGCTCGGCCGATCGGCGGCCCGGTACCTGGAGAAACTGACGACCCACGAGGCGACCTTCCGGATCCTCGCCGATATCCGGCTGTGGTTCTTCGACCGGCTGGCCCCTCTGGTGCCGGGACGGATCGGCGGCCAGGCGACGGGGGGATTGCGGGCGGGCGACCTTCTGTCCCGGCTGGTGGGCGACGTGGATGCGCTGGATGGGCTGTACATCCAGCTTGTCACCCCCAGCGTCGTCGCCTTGCTGGCGGCCCTGGCCCTGGCGGTGGTGCTGTCGGCGGTGGCGCCGTCCGTGGCCCTTGCCGTGCTGCTGATCCTGGCGCTGGCCGGTCTCGGCGTGCCGGCGCTGGCCGAGCGGGCCGGGCGGTCGGCCGGGCAGGAGCAGCAGCGCCGGGCAGCGGAGCTGCGCCAACAGGTGATCGACATCACCCAGGGCCTGACCGACCTGATCGCCCACGGCGCCACCGGCCGGGCCCTGGCCGAGGCCGATCGGGTGTCGCAGCGCCATGGGGACGTGGTGCGTCGGCAGGCGGTGATCGCGGCCCTGGGGGGGGCTGCCACCCAGATGCTGACCCAGGCCGCCCTGGTCGCCGTGCTGCTGGTCGGCGTGGCGGCGGCCGGCGGCGTGGGCGAGGGTGTCGGGCCGATGCTGGCGATCGGCGCGTTCGTCACCCTGGCGGCGTTCGAGGCGGTGGCCCCGTTGCCGCTCGCCTATCAGATGCTGGGCCGCACCCGGGCGGCGAGCCGACGCCTGCGCGAGGTGGCCGAGATGCCGCCCGCGGTCGTCGATCGGGCCCGGACCGATGCGGTTCCCGATGGGACCGAGATCCAGGTCGAGGGTGTGAGTTTCACCTACCCGGGCGCCGACCGGCCGGCGCTGCAAGGGATCGACCTGACCATCGGCGCGGGGGAGCGGATGGCCATCGTCGGGCCGTCCGGGTCGGGCAAGTCGACGCTGCTTGCCCTGCTGATGCGGTTCCACGACACCGACGCGGGCAGCGTGCGGATCGGCGGGGCCGACCTGCGGGACCTGGCCCAGGCAGACCACCACGCGCGGCTCGGCGTGCTGTCCCAGGGCACGCCGATCCTGGCGGGTACCCTGCGCGACAACCTGCTGCTCGGCTCGGCCGACGCGGATCCGGCGGCGGTCTCCGGCGCCCTGCGGATCGCCGGGCTGGAGCGGATGGTGGCGGAACTGCCGGACGGGCTCGACACCTGGCTGGGCGAGGCCGGGGTAACGATCTCCGGCGGCGAGGGCCGGCGGGTGGCGCTGGCGCGGGTGATCCTGCGCGACGCCCCGATCCTGCTGCTGGACGAGCCGACCGAGGGCCTCGACGCCGAGACCGAGCGGTCGGTGCTGGCCGCCCTGGAGGAGGTGATGGCGGGCAGGACGGTGGTCATGATCACCCACCGCCCGGCCGTCACGGAGGCGATGCACCGCGTCCTGCGGATCGAAGGCGGGCGCCTGGTCGGTTAGATGTTTGTTCGTCTTCCCGGCCCTGCGCCGGGACCGAGGGCGACGCTTGCCGGAGCGTGGTAGAAAGTTCAGAACCTCTCCAGCTGCTCTTCTTCTGGATCCCGGCGCAAGGCCGGGAAGACCAGAAGGAATGAGCGCAGGCCCCGCCCTCTACTCCCAGCCCTTGAAGCCGCCGACCAGCCAGACCTCCAGGCGCTTGGTGCGGCCGAAGCTGGTGATCGAGATCACCCGGACCTGCTCGGTCGCCTCGAAATGGTCGAGGATCGGGCCGGGATCCTCCCAGTCGGTGATCATCAGCGCCCGGTCGGACTTCTCCGGATCGTAGGGCACCACCAGCTCGTAATGGTGCTCGGGATAGTGGTTCCAGTCCCAGACATAGACCGGCCGCTTGCCCGGCTGCAGGTCACCGACGCCGAGCTGGTCGCGCATGTAGTACAGCATCGACGCCATGGCGATCCGGTCGGTCATCAGGATCGGCAGCTCCGGATTGGTCAGCACGTCGGGGCGGGCCGCCTCGGCCACCTTCTCCCAGCCGGCCAGTCGCGAGAAGCCGCGGTCGGTCAGCGGGATGCGCAGGGTCGGCCAGACCGCGACGATCACCGCGAAGGCGAGGCAGGCGACCACGTGCGGCACCAGCGTGACGTAGCGCATCCAGCGCGGCGCCTGGGTCACCAGCCACAGCGCCACCAGCACCGTCGCCGTCGGATAGGCGGTGGCCGCCCAATTGGCGTTGGCCCGGGACAGGAAGGCCTGGACGGTGATGACCGCGAGCGGCGGCAGGGCGATGGCCAGCAGGTACTTCTCCGCCTCGCTCGCCCGGCCGCGGGCCCAGGCGACGACTCGCCAGACCAGGATGGCGAACGGTACCGGACCGAACACCCCGGCCTGCTCGCCCAGGAACTGCAGCGCCTTGGTGATCCGGAACTTCTGGGACGGATCGGCGCCAAGGTTGGTGTTGTCGCCGAGATGGGCCACGGTGGCGAAGTGGTTGGCGGCATTCCAGTACAGGTTGGGCGACAGGATCAGCAGCGCCAGGGCCAGAACCAGAAGTCCCCGCAGGTCGCGCAGGATCCAGCGGTCGCGCGAGCTGACCACCAGATGCAGCGCGATGCCCAGGAAGGCATAGGCCATGGCGTATTTCGCCAGCATGCCGAAGCCGATGGCGATCCCGGCCACGGCCGCCCAATGCCAGGCCCGCGTGTCCAGCAGCCGGCGATAGGCGGCCGCCGCCACCGCCCAGCAGAACAGGAGCGGCACGTCGGTCGACACGATCAGGCTGGAGAAGGCGATCGATGGGAGGGTGATCCAGATCAGCGCCGACCACATGGCTACCCGGCTGTCCGCCACCGCCCGGCCGAGCCCGTACAGCGCAAGGGCGGTGCCGGCATGGAGCAGCGGCGAGGAGGCGCGCACGCAGGCCTCCGCATCGCCGCAGACCGACGTGGTGGCGGCGATGATCCAGGCGATCAGCGGCGGTTTGGTGAAATAGCCGAGATCCAGGGTCTGGGCCCAGGTCCAGTACTGCGCCTCGTCGCCGTACAGCTCCAGTCCGGTCAGCGCGTTGGCGAACAGGCGCAGCGTGGTGAAGCCGATCACCCAGGCCAGCGCGATGCGCAGATGGGTGGTTTCCGGCAGGGAGGGCGTGGCAGGGGAGGTCATGCAGCCTCGCGGTCGGTCTCGCGTCGGGAGCATTTCCCCGGGAAACGCTCGCAGTCTTTTCTAGGTGTCCCGCGTGGCGCGCAACACCGCCTGGAAGCCGAACAGCAGCAGGATGATGCCCAGCACGATCTGCACCGCCACCACGGCCCGAACCGCATAGGTCAGCGGAACGACGTCTCCATACCCCACCGTGGAGAGCGTGACGATGGAGAAGTAGAGGCTTTCGGCGAAGCCGATGTCGCGGGCGGCGCCGGAGAAGGCGAAGGTGTCGACCCCGTCCAGCCGGTCGATCAGACGGTACAGGGCGGCGAAGATGACGGTGATCAGCGAGTAGAAGGTCAGGAAGGCGAAGGCCGGTTTGATCAGGCGCGTCGCGGTCTCGTAGAAATCCTCGAACAGCAGTCCGGTATCCACCAGGAACACCGCGACGCTGTGCCCGGCAAGGAAGATGATCAGCGCGATCGCCGACATCGCTCCCAGCAGCCAGGCGCCGCGCAGGGGCGCGTCCCAACTCTCCAGCGGCACCAGGAAGTTCAGCACGCCGATCCCCGCCACCGGCAGCAGCCACAGGAAGACCCGGCCGAACCGGGTCTCGATGCGCGGGTGCTCGGACAGGATGACCGAGCGGATGCCCCGTCGCTTCAGATAGACCGCCAGCGCGAATCCCAGGATCGGCAGCAGGAAGGCGACGACCTCGACCAGCCGGCTGGTGGGCTCGAACCGGGCCTCCAGGAAGGACACATAGACGCAGGCATAGACGCTAATGGCGTTGGCGAAGGTGATCGAGAAGAACCGGCTGCCGGGCAGCAGACGGTGGAGCAGGGCCACCACCACGGCCACCGTGAGCAGCACCCCGGCGGTAAGCTGCCAGTTCGCGCCGCCGGCCGATGTCGCCACCAGCACCAGCAGGATCACCGTGGCGATGGCGGGTCCGATCCAGGGGCGGTGGGACTCGTCTTGTGCGTTCATGGCGCTCTTTTGCCACCATCCGGCCGCCGGGTCACGGCTGGGGTGGACGGGGATGGACGATCGGCCAGTTGCCTGATCGGCGAGCAAATCGTATCTCATGAATGACGGTTCATGTTGAGACGGGCACGGGGAGTGCGATGACCGACGCCGAGACCGAAGGGCTGACGCTGGCCGCCGATTTCCCGGCGGCCGATCGCGAGGCATGGCGCAAGCTGGCGGAGGCGGCCCTCAAGGGCGCTCCCTTCGACAAGGCGCTGACCCGGCGCCTGGCCGAAGGGATCGTCACCGACCCGATCTATGCCGCCGATACCGAACAGGCGCCGGCCGATGCCGCGACCCGCAATGCCGGGGCCCTGGCGCGCGTGGCCGATGGCTGGGACATCCGCCAGCTCCATGCCCATCCCGATCCCAAGGCGGTGAACAAGGCCGTGCTGACCGACCTGGAGCGCGGCGCCACCTCGGTGATTCTGCGCTTGGACAAGGCTGGGCGGCGCGGCGGCACGGCGGCCACCGATGCGGCGAACGCCGGTGTCGACGGCGTGCTGCTGCATTCGCTCGAGGCGTTCGAGGCCGCGCTGAAGGACGTCTACCTTGAGGCGGCGACCGTCGCGCTGCAGCCGGGCGGGGCGTTCGGGGCGACGGCGGCGATGATGCGGGCGCTGTGGACGCAGCGCGGCATCGCCGACGCCGATGTGCTCGGCCATCTCGGAGCCGATCCGATGGGCGCACTGGCCGCTGAGGGCATACTGCCGGAGAGCCTGGACGCCTCGCTGAAGCGGATGGCGGCGCTCGCGGCCGAGACGGCAACGTCCTATCCCAACGTCACTACCGTCTCGGTCGATACCGCCGCCTATCACGGCGCCGGGGCGAATGAGGCGATGGACCTGGGCTATGCGCTTGCCACCGGTGTCGCCTACCTGCGGGCGATGGAGGCGGCCGGGCTGTCCGTGGAAGATGCCGCCCGGCAGATCGAGTTCTCGCTTCCGGTCGGCGTGGACGTGTTCCTGGGCATCGCCAAGCTGCGCGCCGCCCGCCGGCTCTGGGCCGAAATCCTGGGCGCGTGCGGCGTGGCGCAGGACGCCCGTTCCATGCGCCTGCACGTCATGACCGCGCCCAATGCCTGGGCCGGACGCGATCCCTGGGTGAACATGCTGCGGGCGACGGTCGCGACCTTCGCCGGCGCGGTCGGCGGGGCGGACAGCATCACCGTGCTGCCCTACAGCCATGCCTGCGGCCTGCCCGACGGTTTCGCCCGGCGCATCGCCCGCAACACCCAGGTCATCCTGGCCGAGGAAAGCAACCTGGCGAAGGTCGGCGATCCATCCGGCGGGAGCTGGTACGTGGAAAGCCTGACCGATCAGCTCGCGGCGAAGGTCTGGGAGCGGTTCCGCGCCATCGAGGCGGCCGGCGGCATGGCCAAGCATCTGACCTTCGGTGCGGTCGCCAAGGAGTGCGCGGAGGCCTGGGCCGAGCGCGAGCGGCGCATCGCCGGCCGGCGCGAGGAACTGACCGGCGTGAACGCCTTCCCCAAGGTGGACGAGGCGCCGGTGGACGTCGAAGCGGTGGACCGTGCCGCTCTGGTCGCGGCCGCCGCCAAGGCGCTGTCCGGCGGCCAGACCCTGGACACGCTGCTGAAGACCGAGGGGGCGCCCGAAGAGATCGACGCCCCGACCGCCCACCGCCTGGGCGAGGCGTTCGAGATCCTGCGCGATGCCTCCGACGCGGCGGCGACGCGGCCGACGGCGCTGCTGGTGCTGCTCGGCGGTCCGGCCATGTCGACGGCCCGGGCGACCTTCGCCCACAACCATCTCGGCACCGGCGGCGTTGCCTGCGTGGATGTGGACGCCGACACGGACGATCTGAAAGCGGCGCTGGCCAAGGCCGGCACCGATTTGGCCGTGATCTGCTCCAGTGATAGCATCTATGCCGACCGTGCGGCGGAGACCGCCAAGGCCCTGAAGGCCGCCGGCGCCCGCGAGGTGCTGCTGGCCGGCCGTCCCGGCGACAACGAGGCCGCCTGGGGCCAGGCCGGGATCGACGGCTACATCTATGCCGGCGACGACACGCTCGCCACGGTGCGCGGCGTGCTCGCCCGTCTCGGCGTACTGAACGAGGGAGGCCAGTGATGAGCCGGATACCCGATTTCGCCAGCCTCGACCTGGGCCGGGGCGCTGCCGCCGCCGCGTCCGACGCCGAGCCCTGGGTGACCCCGGAGGGCATCGCGGTGAAGCCGTTCTACACGGCGGAGGATCTGGAAGGCCTCGACCACCTGAACACCTGGCCGGGCATTCCGCCGTTCCTGCGCGGGCCGTACCCGACCATGTACGTCACCAAGCCCTGGACGATCCGCCAGTACGCCGGCTTCTCCACGGCGGAGGAGAGCAACGCCTTCTACCGCCGCAACCTGGCGGCCGGGCAGAAGGGCCTCTCCATCGCCTTCGACCTCGCCACCCATCGCGGCTACGACAGCGACCATCCGCGCGTCGCCGGCGATGTCGGCATGGCCGGCGTGGCGATCGACAGCATCATGGACATGCAGACCCTGTTCAGCGGCATCCCGCTGGACGAGATGAGCGTGTCGATGACCATGAACGGCGCGGTGCTGCCGGTGATGGCGCTCTACATCCTCGCCGCCGAGGAGCAGGGTGTAGCACCCGAGAAGCTCAGCGGGACCATCCAGAACGACATCCTCAAGGAGTTCATGGTCCGCAACACCTACATCTACCCGCCGATCCCCTCCATGCGGATCATCTCCGACATCTTCGCCTTCACCTCGGAGAAGATGCCGAAGTTCAACTCGATCTCGATCTCCGGC